>CAYTKL010000090.1:0-7341 GCA_964438305.1 uncultured Dehalococcoidales bacterium
GAAGACCTCGTCATCGTCGCGCAGGATCTCCATGACGTAGCCACGATCGGCGATCCTCAGACTGGAAACGGCGTCCTGCTCCACCAGCAGTATGGCCATTCCTTCATCCCGCAGCCTCTTGAGGAGTCCGAAGATCTCTTTCACCAGGGTGGGTGCCAGTCCAAGAGAGGGCTCGTCGAGAAGAAGAAGCTTGGGTGAAGTCATCAGAGCCCTTCCAATGGCGAGCATCTGCTGCTCGCCGCCAGACAGGCTACCTGCCTTCTGGCTCTCCCGGGTCGCCAGGCGTGGGAATAGCTGGTACGTATGCTCTATTCTACGCTTGAGGTCCTCGCGACGCAACAGCCACGCCGCATCGCCCAACTGGCTGACCCACCGGCCGCGCTGTGTGTAGGCTCCCAGGATGAGGTTGTCTATGACCGTCATACTGCCGAACATGCCTCTGCCTTCGGCAACATAGCCGACGCCAAGCTGCGCGAGCTTGTGGGCCTTGCGGCCGGTGATATTCTGCTCTCCGAGGTATACCGCGCCACCCTTGACCGGCACAAGCCCGGCGATGGCATTCAGCAGAGTCGTCTTGCCCGCACCGTTGGCGCCGATGAGGGTGACTATCTCCCCCTTGTCCACGCCCAATGATACGTCCCACACGGCATTCAGTTTCCCGTAGGCCACCGATAAACGGTCGACGCTGAGGATCATGGCTCATCCTCCTGCTCGCCGAGGTAAGCAGCGATGACTCGCCGGTCACTCTGTACCTCGCTGGGCGTGCCATCGGCGATCTTTACTCCCCCGTCAAGGACGACCACGCGTTCCGCCGTTCCCATGACGAAACGCATGTCGTGCTCCACCAGTAGCACCGTTATGCCCATCTCGAGGATGCGCTTGGCGAGGTCGGAGATCTCCTGCGTCTCCAGGACATTCGAGCCCGCGGCGGGCTCATCCAGCATTATAATGCGGGGTTTGGTGGCCAGGGCTCGGGCAATGGCCACCAGTTTCTGCTGGCCAAAGGTAAGCTCCGAGGCGTAGATGTCCGCTCTCTGGCCCAGGCCGACAAGGTTTAGGGTGTTGACTGCCATCAGTCTGACACTCTGTTCCTCACGCTGCCTGCGGGGCAATCGGAAAGCGGCGCTGAGCATGCCATACTTGCCCATGGTGTGAAGGCCGACCATGACGTTATCCAGGACGGACATATCGCCGAAGAGGCGTACGTCCTGAAAGGTGCGGGCTATCCCCATTCGCGCCCTCTGGTAGTCGTTGGTGCCGACCAGGTCCTGCCCGCCAAATGTTATCTGTCCCCTGGTCGGTGGGAAGACTCCGGCGATGAGGTTGAAGAGCGTGGTCTTACCCGCCCCGTTGGGGCCGATAATGGCGGTAAGCTCACCCTCGCGAATGTCGAGGTCGAGTTCGTTGACGGCAACCACGCCGCCGAACGCCTTCGTCAGTCCCTTCAATTGCAGGATATCGGCCATGAGTTACCTAGCCTGGCGCACCAGCCTTCTGGATACTCTGCGCCACAGGTCCGCTAGCCCGCGAGTGACTCCCTGCGGCGAGAGAATCATGACTACTATCAGAATCAGTCCGAAGAGGACTACATCTATGTCTCCAAAGGGATGCAGGAACTCGGTCATCAGGCGGACGGTAGCCGCGCCGAAGATAGCACCCCATATGCTGGCCAGCCCTCCGACGACGGCCATGACCACGAGCCGTACTGAGAACAGGAAGCCGAACGGTCCGGGGTCAATGAACCCCACATAGTAGGCGTACAGGCTGCCGGCTAGAGCCGCACAGGCCGCGGACAAAGCGAGGATCTTGGACTTCACCAGAACTGAACTGATGCCCAGGGACTGGGATGCGCTCTCGCTATCGCGGATGGCTCGCATCGCTCGGCCGATTCTTGAGTTCACGATGTTCTGGCAAGCCACCATCACCGCCAGGCAGAAGCCCCACACCAGATAGTAGAACCTGAAGTCACTGGTGAAAGCGAACCCTCCGATGGACGGGGCTGCTATGTTCGAGAATCCTACCTGACCACCAGTCACGCCCTCCACTTCGCGGAAGAGAATCCAGATAATGATGCCCAGGCCGAGGGTGGCCATGGCCAGGTAGTTGCCCCGCAGGCGAAAGATGGGGAAGCCTATGGCGAAAGCGAAGACGGCGGTGGCCGCGACGGCCAGCACCATGGCAAGCCAGGGGTTGATATGATAGGTCGTGCTCAGCACGGCGGCGATGTATGCGCCGAGCCCGTAGAAAGCGGCGTGGCCCAGGCTGACCTGTCCGGTATAGCCTATGAGCAGACAGAGACCGACAGCCACCATGGCGTGGATGCCAATGACGATCAGGACGCTGGTGTAGTACATGTTGCCCAGCAGAGGGACGATTGCCAGCAGAATCACCAGGGCAGCCAGGACCACTGTCTTCACCCGGGGGCGAAGGAGTGCTTTCATCACGTCCCCTCCTCTCCCGCCAGTAGCCTGCGAGAGCGAATGAGAAGGACGGCGAACAGGAAGACCAAAGCGATGGCGTCCTTGTACGCCGATGAGATGTAGCCTGCCGCCAGCGATTCCGCCAGCCCCAGCCCCAGGCCTCCCAGGAACACTCCCCACACCCCGGTGAAGCCACCCATGGCGGCGGCCACGAATCCTTTCAACCCCAACATGACTCCCATATCGTACGATGCGTAGCTGATGGGGGCGATGACAATGCCACCTATGGCCCCCATGGCTGCGGCCAGCCCGAAGCTTATCATGGACATTGTGCGGGCATCTATGCCCACCAGGGCTGCCGCGCGTCTGTTGATAGCGGCAGCCTTCAATGCCTTGCCCACCAGCGTTCTGTTCAGGAGTAGATAGAACGCCACCATGAGGACCACGGTTGTACCCATCACCCACAGGCTCTGCGGCATGACGTAGGCTCCGAGGAATGAAAGGGGTTCATCGCCGGTCCAGGAGGGCAGCGGGACGGCGCCTCGACCCCAGCCCAGACCTGCTATGGCGCGGATGAGAAGAGCGCCGCCAATGGTGATGATGATGAGGGTGATGGTTGATGCCCGCCGGGCGGGACGGATGGCCACAAGATTGAAGATTACCCCAATAATGGTGACCAGGCCTATCGACAGGATCAAGGCTATTGGCACAGGGAGCCCGAGCCCAATAAGGCTGAAGGCAATCATCCCGCCCAGCATGACGAACTCGCCCTGGGCAAAGTTGATTATCCCGGTCACGCTGTAGATTATGGTGAAACCGAGACCAACGATGGCATATATGCTACCAACGGTGATCCCGGTCACCACGTACTGAACCAGTTGCCAGGTGGCCATCCGTTAAGGTTGTGAAAGCAGACGCACTAGCCCTGCTCGTTACCTTTTTACTGCCCAGCCACGGTCCACTCGCCGTCCACGATCTCAACCAGGGTAAGAGCGTCGCCGGTAAGACCGAGGTGATCGGTGGCAGACATGTTGAACACACCGCTGATCCCGACGAGATGGGCGCTCTCAAGCTCGTCTCTGATAGTGGCGTGGGTAACTTCCTGGCCCGCGTCGACCAAGTCCTGGATGGCGTTGGTGATAAGCATGAACGCATCCCAGGCGTGTCCGCCAAAGGTATCGGCAGACCCCTCACCGTAGAGGGCCTCGAAGTCGGACTTGTACTCCAGAAGAACGTCCTTCTGCGGGTCCGAGTCAGGCAGCAGTTCAGCCACCGGGAGCTTGCCAACGGGGAAGATGACGCCCTCGGCCGCGTCGCCGGCTGCATCGATGAAGTCCATGTTGGCGATGCCGTGGCTCATCAGCAGCGGCATCTCCATTCCCAGCGTCTTCATGTTCTTGGCGACCACGGAAGACCCCTTGTTGGTGCCCCAGCACACGACCGCCTCGGGGGTCAACCCCTTGATCTTGGTCAACTGGGTAGTCATGTCGGTGTCGTCGGGGTCGAACGTCTCGTCAGCCACAAGGGTCATTCCCCAGGCAGCAGCATTGCCCTGCAGCGCAGCAAGCCCCTGAGCGCCGAACGCATCGGTTGCCGATATGATAGCGATCTCGCTAATGCCCTCTGACTGGAGATGCTGGTAGAGACGCTCCACCACCTGCGTATTGGTCTGAGGGGTCTTGAAGACCCAGTAACGGTCCTCCACCGGCTGGATGATGTCGTCAGCGGCGGCAAGGGATACCAGCGGCACTTCCGCCTCCGCAATCGTATCCAACATGGCCAGGGTGACTCCCGAAGTGGTGCCACCGATGACCGCCAGGACGTTGTCCTGCTCGATGAGTCTCTTGGTTGCGGTTATACCGGTGGTTGAATCCGATTCGGTATCATAGATGATAATCTTCACATCTATGCCGCCCCTAGAGTTGATCTCATCCTCCAGCATCTCAAGGGTCTGCTTCTCAGGCTCGCCGAGACTAGAACCGTGACCGCTGAGAGAAAGAACCGCTCCGATCTTGTACTCCTCCGTGGTTTCACCGCCGCCGCATGCCGTCAACGGCATGATACCTGCAATCAGTATCAACGCCAGGGCAATGAAAACGACTCTCCTCATTAGGCTGTCCCCCCCTTTCTGAAGATGCTTCCCTCGGCTCGGCTGCCTGTCATCGACAACCGAGACGTGCGTCCTGGGTAACCGAGGCTGGATTATAGCAAGTTTTGCGCGCAAGTGCAACTGTGTGCTGTGAGCACGGCCTTGGATTCATCGGCACTCTGAGTCCGGGCTTGTGAGAAGCTCTCTCGCTTGGGCCGACGTTCGGTCAGGGTGGGAAAGGCAGACGGCCGGGGCACACTACCCACGTGCCAGGAAGAGAGCGCCCGAGACCAGGAAATAGCCTCCCAGACCGACGAGGGCAACACCGCAGACGGCCAGAAGGCCTCGATAGACCCGGACGCTCATCAGCCGCCGTCCCTTGGCGACGAGCAGCGATACGAAGCTATACCAGCCCAGGTCAGAAAGGATGTGGCCCACATAGAACAGGGCTACCCCGACGATGCCCACGGTGAGCGACCACAGCAGGTATGTGGTGCCCACCGTTGCCCACCATACCAGCCAGAAAGGGTTCGCCACGCTCACCAGAATGCCGGCAAGAACAAGCTTCCGTGTGGGGAGACCGGTTGAATTCTCCGTCGCCAGGGGCAGTTCCTGATGGCGTGCCTGCCGCAGTATGGAGACTGCCATCCACAGGAGGAAGAGGCCGCCCGTGACACCAACGATGCCGGCGGCCAGGGTACTCCCCAGCACCTGGCTCAGCCCCCAGGCGAGGGCGACTACTATGAGAAGCTCGGCGATCGCATGGCCCGATACCAGAAGGGGCCCGACCCAGAAGCCGCGACGGGCTGCCTCCCTGATGTTGATGGCCAGCAACGGCCCTGGCATGACAGCTCCGGAGAGGCCGACTACGAAGGAGGTGCCGAAGATGAAGAACAGGCTGGCGGGTGCCACATTTCCAGTTTGGCACGCGGTGGAGGCAAAGTCAACCAGAGGACCTGTGCATGACTGTTGGGTATGGTATTTATGTCAACTCATCGTGGCCCGGCATTGATGGCGGTGATTGGCAGCAGCGCCTGGCGAAGGGTGTTCCAGTCGGAGTATGTCGCTACAGGCCTATCCTGTCAGCTACCTCGCGCATGCCCATGATGGTGTCGGTGATGAGGTCCCTGAGTTCAACTCCGAGCAGGTCGACTCCCTTCTCGATCACCGAGCGGTCCACGCCAGCGGCAAAGGACTTGTCCTTCCACTTCTTCATAACCGACTTCGTCTCAAGGTCCGCCACGCTCTTCGACGGTCGAATCAGGGCCACTGCCGTGATGAGCCCGGTCAGTTCGTCAACGGCATATAGCGTCTTCTCCATGTCCGTTTCGGGCACGACGTCGCTTCGAAGACCCCACCCGTGGGACACCACCGCCCTCACGTATTCGGCCGGCCACCCCCGCTCTTCCAGTATCTCCTTCGTCTTCTCGCAATGCTGGTCGGGGTAACGTTCGTAATCAAGGTCGTGAACCAGGCCGACGATTCCCCATTTCTCCTCGTCCTGGCCTGTCTTCCTCGCAATGTAGCGCATCGTCCCCTCGACAGCATAGGCATGCTTCAGCAGGCTGTCGCTCTGGTTGAACTCCTTCAGGAGAGCCAATGCCTCGTCGTAGGTTGGTGTGTGTTGCTCCATTTCTCCCCCCAACTTGGTCTTCTGCTCGCCTCAATCGTCGCCACCGCAATCCTCAGCCGCTCGGACCGGCAACCACGCCGGATTCCCCCTTGCCGTGCTAGCCGGCGCTATGCGCTACCTGGCAGCGGGCGCAACAGTATGTCCTCGAGCGGGATGCGTGGTCGCGGTGATGGTACCGCTGTAGGATAGCCTACAGCGACCAGGGCGACGACGACGACATTCTCGGGAATGCCCAGGAGTGTCTTGACTGCTGCGTAGTCGGTTATGGCTCCCACCCAGCATGAGCCCAGGCCCAGTGCTGTGGCCATAAGCACAAGATGCTCAACGGCAATATAGGTATTGGCAGTAGCCGGTGCGATGACGGTGTGAGGATCGACCTCGGGCATGGACTCCATCATCTTGCGGTACTCCGGGCTGTCGAAGCGGCTGAGCGCCTGGGCGAACTGACCGGACATCTGCACTCCGAAGTCGATGAACTCCTGGGTACGCCGATGGGATGACTCCTTGGAGTAGGCGCTGAGGTCGGCACAGGCGACGAACACTACACCTGCCTCCTCGATGAAGGTCTGGTCCAGGCATACCTGCCGCAGTCGTTTCTTCTCTTCGGCGTCGGTCACAACGACGAATCGCCATGGCTGCCGGTTGCTGCCCGAGGGAGCCAGGCGTGCTGCCTCCAGCATCTGGATAACCATGTCCTGGGGGACCGGGTCGCTCTTGAAGCTGCGGACACTGCGACGCTGCTGAACGGCCTCCGCTACAGTCAACATTAAGAACACCCCCTTCCGTTGCTTGCCTGCCCTGTCGGCATACTACCACAAGCCATTGTGTGATGGCTTGTAGTGACTTCTCATTGTGCTGTTGGCTCTCGCCGCGCCGACACTCGTCTGCTCGTGTGGTTGTTGGTGCGACGGGACGTTTACGGATTCTGGCGCGGCATGAGGCCCAGCACCGAATATCACGAGGCCTAGTCGAAACCGCGCCAGATCGCTATGCTGTCCACCGGCTCACGCGTGGTGACTACCTGGTTGGCGGGGAAGTCCCAGTCGGGATACCCGATGGCGATGCAGGTGACAATGCGCTTGGACTCGGGTATGCCGGCATGCTTCCTCACAACGTCGGGGTACGTCACGCCCTGCCCCTCGATGCAGGTGCCCAGGCCATAGTCCAGCGCGGTGAGGCAGATGGTCTGGGCGAGAGTA
>CAYTKL010000091.1:0-7285 GCA_964438305.1 uncultured Dehalococcoidales bacterium
TGGATTCGACTTCGGTGAGCTTGCTCACGTCAAACCCTTTGCCGTTGTCCTGAATCTGCAGGCTACACTCGGTCTCGGTACACTCAAGATTGATTGTCGCTCGTTTCGCCTCGGAGTGCTCCAGGATATTGCCGATCGCCCCCTGGGCGACGCGGAACAGCGTGACCTCGACCTCCAGGGGCAGACGCTCGTCGGTGCCCTTGAACTCGGCGGACACCTGAATACCGCTGGGCTGAAGGGTATCCTTGGCATAGCGGTGTATGGCGGCGGACATTCCCAGCTCGTCGAGAAGGGTGGGGCGCAGCTCCTTCATGAGCTTGACGATCTCGTTCCCGGTGTAGACCGCCTGTGACTGTGTCTTTCTGAGCATGTCCATGAGCTCAGGGTCCTCAATGCCCTTCATCTCCGCCATCCCGATGACGGCCTGGAGGCTCAGAGTCAGGCTGGTCAGCGCCTGGCTGGTCTCGTCGTGCAGCTCCCGGGCGATTCTCTTTCGTTCCTCCTCCTGGGCGGTCAGGGCATGCTTAAGAAGGGCTTCGTATCTCTCTCCCGCCCTGGCCAATCTTTCGTACAGTCTGGCCTGCTCGATGGTGGTGCCGAGGTAGTCGCCAATGGAGTTGAGCAGGGAGACATCGTCCGCACCGAACCTGCCCGCTACCGTGCTGGCCACGTTCATCACGCCCAGGACCCTGTCCTTCACCTTCAGCGGGATGCTGACCACCCCTTTGATACCGTGAGCGCTGACCAGGTCGGGGCGAACGGTGCGGGGGTCTTTGGAGATATCCTCCAGCAGCAGAGGCTCGCCGCTCTGGGCCACTCGTCCCGCCACCCCCTCGCCCAGCGCCATGCGCATCTCCTCAGCGTACTTGGGGGACACGCCGCGGTACACCCGGTAGTACAGCGTACCGCTGACTTCGTCAAGGAGCAGGATCCCCCCGATAGCGCCGTTGATGACCTCAAGAACGCTGTCCAGGGCGATTCTCAGGATGGCGTCAAGGTCATACAGTCCGCTGATTGCGCTGGAGATCCGGCTCAACGCCAGAAGCTGATGATGACGTCTCAATATCTGCAGTTCGAGGTCCCTCTCGGCGGTGACGTCTCTCCTCAGCTCTACCACCGCGTCGATTCTGCCCTCGCTGTCCCGCAGGGGATAGACGCTGACCTTGAGGTACTTTTCGGCTTCGAGGACGCGGACAGGATGAATGGTGGTCGAGACGCTGCCGCTGCCCATCACCTGCCTCAGAGGACAGTCCCACAGCGGCGGACTGCACGGTTTGTCCCTTTGATGCAGGACCTCGTAGCAGAGGTGGCCGATGGGCCAGTCCCCTGCGGCGTTGGACCTGCCGCGCACTGCGGAGTTGGCGAACCTGATGCGGTGCTCGGCGTCGATTACCAGCAGCTCATCCTCCACGCTGTCCACCACATCCTGGAGGATAATCTGGGAACCTGCCTCTGCGGCGGGGCCGGTCGGCCTCTCCTCACCGCTCATCTCCGCCTCCCTGCGCCTGGGTCTTGGTAAAATAGAACAACGGGGGGCCTTTGTCAAGTGTCGATTGACCTGTGGCGTCGGGAGCAGGGTTTTATTTGACATAATATGCCGGAGGGGCCAGTCCATGTCCCTGCGAGGCGCGGGCGCACGGTGTGCCGGGACCGGGGCTTTTGACGGGGCGGCGCGATGCTGCTACAATCGAGTCCTTGACGGCTGGCGATGGGCGTCGCTGACGTGTCCGTTGCCGCGCTTGTACGCTGGTCGTGACAGGGGCCGGCACGGGGCCGGCGACCCATCTTTGGAGACGGGACTCATGTCGTACCACCTGGGACGAATAAGCCACTTGCCAATCGGCCGGCTCATCGTCGTCTCCAACCGCCTGCCCAATGTCCTCATGGATGAGGAGGTGGGAGCATGGCGGGCCCATCCCAGCTCAGGCGGCCTGGTGACCGCCCTCTCTCCCGTGTTGGAGGAGGTGGGCGGTCTGTGGATAGGGTGGCGCGGGACAGCAAAGGGGGCCCGCTCCGAGGAGCCGGTAGCCATAGGGAGTAGTGGCGCTGGCTATACGCTGAAGTCAGTCGGGCTGACCGCGGAGGAGATTGACCGCTACTACTACGGGTTCTCCAACGAAGTAGTGTGGCCGCTGTTCCACGACCTTCAGTCGCGCTGCAACTTCGACCCGGCCTACTGGCACGCCTACAGGGCGGTCAGCCGCAAGTTCGCCCAGGCGATAGCGGAGAGCGCCACGGAGAACGACCTTGTCTGGGTGCATGACTATCACCTCATGCTTGTGGCCAGGGAGCTGCGCAATATGGGGGTGAAGGCCAGGGTGGCGTTCTTCCTGCACATCCCCTTTCCTCCGCTCGATATGTACATGAAGCTTCCGTGGCGGCAGGACATTCTCGAAGGTCTGCTGGAATACGACCTGGTGGGTTTCCAGACAGTGCGGGACAGAAACAACCTGACCTACTGTGTGGAAAACCTCATGAAGAGCCGCCACATCGACGTGAGGAAGCGAGTGACCACCATCACCATGCCGCATAGAGAGGTCATGGTAGGCGCTTTCCCCATCAGCATAGACTTCAGGGGATTCGCCCGGCAGGCGGGACAGGAGGCGGTCACCAGGAAGAGCCAGGAGCTGCGCCAGGCGATGCCCTATGGTCAGATACTGCTTGGCATCGACCGTTTGGACTACTCCAAGGGCATCCCCGAGCGGCTGCGCGCCTTTGGGAACGCGCTGGAGAGCTTCCCTCAGTTGCAGGGCAAGGTATCGCTGCTCCAGATTGTGGTACCCAGCCGTGAGGACATACCGGAGTACCAGGAGCTGAAGGCTGAGATCGACCTTCTTGTGGGCGAGATCAATGGCAGGTTCACTCGTCCCGGCTGGATACCGATTCACTACATGTTCCGTGGCCTGGAGCGCACCGAGCTTCTGGCGTACTATCGGGCTGCCGACATCGCCCTGGTCACGCCGTTGAAGGACGGGATGAACCTGATAGCCAAGGAGTACTGCGCCGCGAATCTGGGGGGGAACGGGGTGCTGATACTCAGTGAATTTGCCGGCGCGGCAACGCAGTTGGGGAGCCAGTCTCTGCTGGTGAACCCGTACGATATTGAAGGGATGGCCGGCGCAATCTGGCGGGCATTCAATATGGGTGGGGAGGAGCGGCGATTGCGGATGCGGAGACTGAGACAGTCCGTCGGGAGGCGCGACGTCTTCTGGTGGCTGGACAGCTTTCTGCGAAGCGCGGTCGCCGGTGGACGCCCCGGTGAGATGGACTTTCCTGCCCCGGGCGTCCTGTGATGGCCGCGTTCTGCCTGGCCGCACCACCAGCCGCAGCGCCACGATTGGTGCAGCCCCCGCGCGGCGGCGCACCTGAAGTCATCCTTCTTTCCTGTCCTTGTCTACCCTGAAGTGGTCGGCTATGCTGCTGCCGAGGTCTTCGGCGGCTCTTCCCACGTCGCGGAACTTGGCTTTGACCTCCTCGTCGTGGAACCTGCCGGCGACCGCCTCGGCCGACTCCCGTGCGCTCTTGCCGAATTCCCTCGCCCGCTCCTTCAACTCGGGGTCTTTGAATATCTCGCCGATGGCGTTGGCCAGCGCCTCGAACATCTCGCCCAGGCTCTCGCCGGCGCCTTTCTTCCCTGAGTCCCTTTGCTGCGACATAGCTCTTCGCCTCCTCGCCGGATTCGGTCAGATCAGATTATGGCCCCTTCCTCCTTCATCTGGGCAATGTCATCCCAGGTATAGCCCAGCTCCAGCATCACCTCCTCGGTGTGCTGGCCCACTTCGGGGGCCTTGCCTCGCACGGTGCCCGGCGTCTTGCTCAGCTCGACGGTGACGCCAGCCACCTTGACCTGGCCGACGTTGGGGTCGTCCAGGCTCACGATATAGCCATTCTCCAGCAGTTGTGGGTCGTCGGCCAGCTCGGTGAAGCGCCTCACCGGCGCCCAGGGGAACTGGCAGCCGTCGAAACGCCGGACCCATTCGCCGTAGTCTCTGGAGAGGAGGAGCTCATCGAGAATGGCGAGCAGGGCGGCGTTGTTGTCCCGTCTCGCCTCAGCCGAGTTGAAGCGGGCATCGTCGATCAGGTGCTCAACCTCCGCTGCCCGGCAGAACTCGGCCCAACTGCGTTCGTCGTTCACCAGCGCCAGTTGTATCCATCGGTCGTCCCTGGTCTGGTAGCAACTGTAGAAGGCGCCGTCTTCTTCGTGCGGCACGCCGAGCATGTCCTGGCCGGCAACGAGGGAGATGTCGAGACAGCAGGAGGCGACGGTGACCATGCTGCCCAGCAGGGATACGTGCACCATCTGTCCCTCGCCGCTGCGCTCGCGGTGGAAGAGGGCGAGCATGACGGCGTAGGCCAGGAAGGTCGAAGCGGTGTAGTCCCCGGCGGCCGGCGGACACAGAGGCGGGCGGTACTGCGCTTCGAGGACTGTCGACGTGAGCCCGGAGGCGGCCAGGCCGGTGGCCTCGAAAGCGCCCCGGTCACGCGCCGGCCCCCGCAGACCCCACCCGGTGCCGATAGCGTAGATGAGCCGGGGGTTCATCGCCGACAGGGTGTCGTAGTCCATGCCCAGCCTTTTCAGGGCAGCCACCCTCAGATTGGTGACAAACACGTCGCACCGCCGCACCAGCCGGTATGCCGCCCGGCGTGCCTTCTCGTTGCGCAGATTCATGGCGACGCACCTCTTGCCGCGGTTGCTCTGCTCGAAGTAGGCGTTGAAACCCTCCATTGGTATGTTCCTCAGGCGGTCCTCTCCCCGGGCGGGGTCACCGCCGGGGGCGTTCTCTATCTTGACCACCTCGGCTCCCATCTCGGCGAGGAAGCCGGCGGCCCGCGGGCCAAAGGCGTGTTGAGTTAGGTCCACCACCTTGATTCCTTCGAGAGGCGTACTCATCTGTACTCTTTCTCCTTTCCCCCGGCTGCCGGCGGGCGAGTTGGGGGCCACCGGCCGTTTCGCACTTCGACATCACCATCCAGCGGAACACCCGGGCGTCGACCGCGGAACGGTGGCCGGTGGAGGTGGTCGCCCATCAGGGGCCATTGTAGTGCTGGCGGTGGGTTCAATCAATACGGTGGTGGGGAAATGGCGCCCGGGGGTTGTGAGCGGCGTTTCGAAGGGGGATAGGGGAAGGGGACCGGCATGACGTGGGGCAGGGTCAGGGTCAGGCGCCCGTACCGCGTGGGGGCAATGGGCGCCTGATGTCACTCGAATCCGCTGCCTGTGGGTGCAAACGCAGAACGTTGCCGCAACCCCGTCCCGGGGCGCGGCGAAGCCGCGGGTCGACTATGAGCTACCGTGCTTCAGCAGCGCTCACATGGAGCAGCTTATGCCCTGCCTGCCCTCGTAGTAGTCGCATTTGGTGGCGTCCACTCGCGGATTGGTCGGGAAGGCGATTCCACCGCTCAGCACGAACACCGGCGGGTCGGCCGAGATGTCCGAGCCCATCTTGAGAGTATCGCAGTTGGCCGCTTCGTCCGGGTCCAGCAGGTGCATGCAGGTCCCGCAGGTTCTCGGCCCGGCGCCGGCGCCCATGAGGTTCTCCATCCCAACCGTCTCTGACCCTCTCCTTCGTGGCATGACTTCCTCCTGTTGCCAAGCAGCGATGGCCTATTCTCCTACGCAGGAGGCGCCGTGTCAATGCACGCCTGCGATGGAGAGGAGACCGCTCGTTGAGTGTCACGTGGCGCGGGCGTGTGGAAACGGGGTTCCCGCAGTCTCGTGGCTCCAGGCGTTGGGACGGCCGGGCCAGGAAAGGGCGCTTGCGCCGCACAGGCCGTCAATGTATAATGCCCTGCCCGGCAAACCGGCTGTGCCACTTCGGGCATTCCCCTCTGCGGTGGCGGTAAGCGACGACTGCGGCATCCCAGGGGGTGTCCTGTGGTGTGGAGCGACCGCTCTCAGCCACCAGTGGCAGGTCTCTATTCCCCTTGCCGGGTTCGGAGTGTCATCGGTAAACATGGCTGAGGATTCCCGGCTGCGGCCAGGGCGGCTCTTCGCCGTGGTGTGGCTGTCGACCGTTATCGGCGGGCTCGGCATAGGTATGGTGAGCCCGCTTCTTCCCGTCTTCTCCCAGGAGATGGGGGCCACCGGCGTATGGCTGGCGCTGGCCTTCTCCGGGTTCGCCATCACCGAGACGCCGTTGATGCCCTTCATGGGCAGGCTGTCCGACCGCTACGGCCGCAGGATCTTCATGGCCCTGGGGCTGTTGACCTACGCCCTCGCCGCGCTGGGCTACGTCTTCTCCTCGACCTATCACCTGCTGGTCGTCTTCCGCATGCTCAGCGGCATAGGGGCGGCGATGTTCTTCCCGGTGGCCTTTGCCTATGTGGGCGACCTGTCGCCGCGGGGGAAGGAAGGGCGGTACATGGGCCTGTTCAACCTGGCCTTCCTCATCGGCTGGGGTGCCGGGCCGATCATCGGCGGCTCGGTCAAGGACAGCCTGGGCACCGATGCCACCTTCCTGTCGATGATGATAATGAGCGCGTTGGCCTTCGTTCTGCTGATGACGCTGCTGCCGCGCGAGCGAGGCGGCGGTTCCGCCGGGCGCGTCCAGGGGGCCGGCGGCTCCTGGCTCCCGCTGATGAGAGACACCAGGCTTATGGCCGGCTGCACCTTCGAGATGATCCTGGGGCTTAGCTTTGGCGCCGTACTGACCTTTCTGCCGGTGTTCATGACCACCAATCTGGGCGCATCGGCCACCGCCGTGGGCATCGTCATCTCCTGTCGCGCCCTCCTCAACGGGGTGCTGCAGTACCCCTACGGCTGGCTGGCCGACAGAATGAACCGCGTATTTCTCGTCGTGCTCGGCGCGACCATAACCGCTGCCGGGACCTTCGCCATACCGTGGATGTCGAGCTTCGTCCCCTTGCTCCTGCTGTTCTCTTTCACCGCCCTCTTCGAAAGCATAGCCGTGCCGGCGGCGACCGCCATCGTGGTGGACAGGGGCAGGCTGCTGGGGATGGGAGCGGCCATGGGGCTGTTCAACATGGCCATGGCCATTGGCGTGCTTATCGGTTCCCTGGCTGGCGGTGTGGTCCAGAGCACCCTCGGCGTGGACAACGTCTTCCGCTATGCCGCTGCCATTGCGGTGGTGGGGACCGTCGTTTTCTATGTCCTGATGAAGCGGGCGCGGCGCACGGAGAAGGCGGTCGCGGCGCCCGGTACCCAGTGAGGAGACGTGTAGCGGGAGCGGCTACAGCGCGTCCAGTTCCTCCCGTCGCGCCCGGGGCAGCCTGGACACCACCAGGTCGTAGGAATGGTCCACCCACCCGTACACCAGCCCGTCGT
>CAYTKL010000092.1:0-7130 GCA_964438305.1 uncultured Dehalococcoidales bacterium
GTTGAAGTTAATCAGCATTGACGGAGCAAGTCCGGTTTGGATGTTGTTGATGTGAATGCCGTCGCCGGGGAAGCTGTCTATTTCGAAGCCCTCCACGGTGACATGGCCCGGGCCGGAGATGGTGATGCCGTGGCTGTCAATCACCCCGACGTGGAGCTCACTCGAGCTGCCGCCGCCGGAACCCAGAAGGCCCGTCACCAGTTCGACATCGTCCCAGTCGCCGGTGCTCGACATCAGGATGAGAGACTTGTCTATGTCAAGCTCCTCGTAGTAGGTCCCCGGGTTCACCACCACCGTGTCGCCGGTTGCGGCGGCATTGATGGCCTGTTGTATGGTACAGTACGGGTCCCCTTGGCTACCGTTGCCGGAACCAGAGCAGTACTCCTCGTCCACGTACCACGTGGTGGTCGCCGCCTTTACCGGCGGGGCCGGGGCGGCCACCCCGGCCGCCCCCCCCACCAGCGACAGCACCATGACCAGCGCCATCGCCACGTAGAATAGCTTCGTCTTCACGGTCCACCTCCACTCCTTTCGCTGGAATAGCTATATCGGGGAAGGGTAGAGCCCGCCCGGGAGCCGCCACCCCACCTCGGGTCTATACTGTTCTCCGGTGAGCCCTGGCCCACCTCCAAAAAAACGAAAAAAACCGGCCTCAGCGGTCGGTTTCGCTACTGGCTCCACGGAGCCCAAGCGTCCAAATACAGGCTCCGCTTCCTCGCCCCCATCTTTGGTTTTGTGCGGGGCATACTTGTATCACAAGAACCCGCGCTTGTCAAGCTGCGGCAGCGCGTTACTCAGGAGCGCCGCACGCCCGCCGCCGCCTGTTCCGTCTCACGAGGAACG
The DNA here is from genome assembly GCA_964438305.1 of uncultured Dehalococcoidales bacterium. Taxonomy (GTDB): domain Bacteria; phylum Chloroflexota; class Dehalococcoidia; order E44-bin15; family E44-bin15; genus CAYTKL01. The sequence continues at coordinate 844 of CAYTKL010000092.1, forward strand.
CGCCGGCAGCGACCAGCACTATGGCCGCTACGACGGGGACGGCTGCCGCCCCCAGCTCACGGGCCAGCAGCAGGGCGATGATGCCCGGCGTCGCAGCGCCCGGGGAACCCCCCAGCGCCAGCGCGGCCAGAGCTATGGCGATCGCTCCCAGGTCCCACCTCCTTACCGCGGCCCCACTCGCCGCGGACAAACAAGAAACCGACCTTGCGGTCGGTTTCGCTACTGGCTCAGCGAAGCCCAAGCGTGCCAACTACAGGCTCCGCGTCACTGCCCCCGCCTTTTTTGCCGTCAACTGCCACCTGCCCTCAAGTGCTCCTGAGTGACAGGGAGCACATTCTAGCACAGGGGCCCACGCCTGTCAACCTGACGTAACCTATCCAAACCTACCCCCACGCAGGCAAACAGGCGACGGCTTTGCAGCGCCATCCTCGGCCAGCCGCCGGGTGTGGGCATACGCTCACGCCTGCCACCCTTGTCATTCTGAGCCTGAGCTCTGAGCATAGGGAAGAGCCAGGCGAAGAATCTGTTGCCCACCACCCCAAGATTCTTCGCTGCGCTCACAATGACATCAAGGAGCGGACGGGACCGCTCACCCTTCGACAGGCTCAGGGCGAACGGTTGGGGGGCGGCAGGCCCAGGGCGAATGGACAGAGGGGATGGACCCTCCTCTGTAGCAAGCGCCGCGGCGAGCGCGAAAAGGCGCCACGGGGCGGGCGGGTGGGAGAACCAACACCGGGGGAGTGGCGTGGGGAGGGGAAGAAGAAGCACAGCGAAGGGACAAGAGCCCCTCGAATGGCGAACGCATTGTGACCGCTCACCCTTCGACAAGCTCAGGGCGAACGGTGGGGGGGGTTCGCCAGGCACGTCTTGGGTCCACCGAAGGACGCACCACCAACAGGAGCGACACCGGGGGAGTCCAGAGGGGGGCTCCCCTCTGGCGGGGGCCTGGGGGTGTCCCCCAGATATCCACCTCTGGGAGGGCGGGTGGGAACAGCCGCGAGAAAGGCCTCCCCCAGACGGGACGGGGCGGGCGGGCGGGACATACTGACAGAAGGGCCTTGACCACAATAGAACATATGTGCTATTCTGGCCGTCCTGTCACCAGTCTACAGGAACGGGGAGGCCGGCATGTCCACTCTGGAAACGGCGATCAGCACCAGGCACTGGGTACTGGCGGCGCACGTGCTCATTCTCGCCGCCCTTCAGACCCTCGACGCACAGGGAGGCGGACCAGGAGATGCCAAGAAAGCGCGACGGCGAAAGAGCCCCAACAGGCGCCCGGTCGCCTAAGGCGACCAGCTTCTACGCCAGGGTGCTCGACCAGGCAGAGGCGCTGGAGCTCGAGGAGGCACTCGACGTGGAGGGCGTCTCCGACGAGATCGCCCTGCTCCGCGTCAAGATCCAGTCGCTGCTGGAGAAGGACCCGGACAACGTGAAGCTGCTGGTGGAGGCCACCAACGCCCTGGCGCGGCTGGTCAGGACGCGGTACAACCTGGAGAAGGAGCAGGGCAAGGGACTGAAGGAGGCGATCGCCAATGTCCTCAAGGACATCGCCCTCCCGCTCGGCGTCGGGATCGGCGCTACCATCAGCACTGTCAGCAAGTAAGCTGCGCCCCTACCAGATAGAGGCGGGCCGGGCCATCCTCGACAGCGTGCTCAAGAGCAGGGGCATCACCTTCTCGGTGGAGATTGCCCGCCAGGGAGGCAAGAACGAGCTCTCCGCCCAGCTCGAGGTGCTGCTGCTCACGCTGAACATGGCCCAGGCGCGCAACCTGGTCAAGTGCTCCCCCACCTTCAAGCCGCAGACGGTCATCAGCATGATGCGGCTCAAGGACCGCCTCAACGACGCCGGCTACCGCGGCTTCTGGGCATCGGAGCTGGGCTACATCATCCGCCTCGGCGAGGCGCGGGCCGTCTTCCTCTCCGCCGACGAAACGGCCAACGTGGTCGGCGCCACCGCCCACATCCTCCTCGAGGTGGACGAGAGCCAGGACGTCTCCAAAGAGAAGTACACCAAGGACTTCAAGCCCATGGGGGCCACCACCAACGTCACCACGGTGCACTACGGCACCACCTGGGACGACTCGACCCTTCTCGAGGAGGTGAAGCAGGCCAACCTGGAGCTGGAGCGTAGGGACGGGGTGAGGCGGCACTTCCGCTACGACTGGCGGGAGGTGGCGAAGCACAACCCCGACTACGGGCGCTACGTGGAGGCGGAGCGGCAGCGGCTGGGGGAGGAGCACCCGCTGTTCCTCACACAGTACTGCCTCAGTCCCATCCGCGGGGCCGGCGGCTTCCTCAGCCTGCAGCAGCGGGCCCAGCTCGCCGGCTCGCACCCGCGGCTCCATCTGCCGCAGAAGGGGAAGGTGTACGTCGCCGGCATCGACCTGGCCGGTGAGGCGGAGGAGGGGGAGGACGCCGTGCTCCGCGCGGTGAAGCCGCGGCAGGACTCGACCGTGGTCACCATCGGCGAGCTGGACTTTCCTTCGACTGGGCTCAGGACAGGCTCCGCCGGCGACGGTGTCTCAGGTGAGCCGCAGGTGAGGATAGTGGAGCACTGCTGGTGGACCGGCACGCCCCACACATCGCTGTACCCACGGCTGGTGGACATGCTGAAGAACGTATGGCGCTGCCGCCGGGTAGTGGTGGACGCCACCGGCGTCGGCGCCGGCGTGGCGTCGTTCCTCGCCGGGGCGCTGGGGAAGTCGGTGGTACGCCCCTTCGTCTTCACCCAGCAGAGCAAGTCGAGGCTGGGGTTCAACCTGCTGGCGGCGGTGAACTCGGGCAGGGCGAAGATGTACGCCGCCGACGGCTCGGAGGAATACCGCGAGTTCTGGCTGCAGACGGAGAGGGCGAAGAGCCACTACCGCCCCAGCCAGACCATGAACTTCCACGTGCCGCCCGAGGAAGGCCACGACGACTTCCTCATGAGCGTCGCCCTGCTGGTCGAGGCGTCGGGCTACCGCCCGCGCAGCGCCCGCGGTACTACCCACAATGGACTGGGTTGAGCCCACCCCAGCCGTTCGCCCTGAGCTTGTCGAAGGGTGAGCAGTCTCACTGTGTTCGCCGTTCGACGGGCCATTGTGCCTTCGCTGTGCTGCTTCTTCCCCTCCCCACGCCACTCCCCCGGTGTTGGTTTTCCCACCCGGCCCGCCCCGTGGCGTTTCTTCGCTCTCGCCGCGGTGCCGCAGCAGCCACCCCAGAAATGAAAACGGAGCCTCATCAGGCTCCGCGCGTATTCCCTGCCCGTTCTCACCTGTATTTGCCGGCTTACGGCGAGCGCCGCTGTGCCGCGCGCCTGCGGTGCCACACCGCCAGGAAGGCAGCGGCAGCGACGAGCAGAGCGGCCGCTACGGGCACCACCACCAGACCCGGCCTGCCCGCCAGCGCCGCGGCGAGAATGCCGGACGCTCCCAGCCCCGACTTGTCGGCGGGGACTACGATGCCCCCCACCATGGGGCCGGGAGTGGGGGTCGCCGGCAGGTCGATTCTCGAGATGATCTGCAGGCATTCGGCGACGTTGCCGCAGTCATCGGCAGCGGTCCACGTGCGGGCTATCATCTCGTGACAGGGCGAACCGCTCGTCTCGGTATCGTGATAGGAGCCGTGGCCTCCCCCGGAGCCGAGTTCGCCACTGGACTCGTCGCTGTAGTCGATGTCGACATCGGCATCACAGTTGTCGGTGGCGGTGGCGTAGCCGGTGTTGGACGGGTCGGTGGACTCCTGGCAGCCGACGGTGATGTGCGGGGGACAGACGAGCTGCGGGGCTATGGTGTCATCCACGATGATGGTCTGGGTGACATTGGCCGAGTTGCCGCACTCGTCGGTGGCGCGGTAGGTACGCACGATGGTCCGGGGACAGGTGTTGCCGTCGTCGTCATCGCCGACGTGGAAGAAGGCAACGTTGCCGCAGTTGTCGGTGGCGGTGACGTTGGCGACATCGGGAGGCGGCACCTCGTCCAGACACTGGACGGCGACGTCTTCGGGCCACGACGTGATGACCGGGGGCGTGGTGTCCACCAGAACGATGGTCTGGGTGGCATTGGCCGTGTTGCCGCAGCCGTCGACGGCGGTCCAGGTACGGGTGATGGTCTTCTTCTCGGGGCACGTACCCGCCGTCTCGACATCGGCGTAGGCGACCTCGGCATCACCGCAGTTGTCCACAATGGCGACGTCGCCGGTGTTGGACGGGTCAACGGACTCGTCACACTCGATGGTGGCGTCGGGAGGGGGAGTGAGGAAGGGGGCGATAGTGTCGTTGACCGTGATTGTCTGGGTAACGTTGACGAAGTTGCCGCACCCGTCGGTGACGCCGTAGGTGCGGACGATGGTCTTGGGACAGGACTGGCCGTCGTCCTCGTCACAGAGGTGGGCGACGAACACCTGGCGGCAGTTGTCGGTGGCGGTGACGTTGCCCACTTCCGGAAGCGGCACGTCGGCGACGCAGTGGACGGTGACATCATTGGGCCACGACGTGACGCTGGGCGGCGTGTTGTCAGTCACCGTGGTGTCAGCCGTCGCCGAGTTGTTGGCCGGGTCGGGGTCGTAGCCGGCATGGCTCACCGTGGCGGTGTTGACGATCTCCTGCGTGCACTGCTCGGGGCAGCCGGCGACGGCCCGGACCAGGACCTCCCGGTTGTCACTGGAGGGCATCTCACCGAGGGTAACGTTCCCCCCGTAGGGGAGCCACTGCGTGCCGCCGTCCACGGAGTACTCGGCGCCGCTCAACAGCGGCGGCAGGGCATCGGTGACCACCACGTCATGCGCAGCGCACGGGCCGTTGTTGGCGACGGTGACGGTGTAGGTCAACATCCCGCCGGCATACACCGGGTCGGGGGCGTCGGTCTTGGCTATCTCCAGGTCGGCATCGCTCAGCACCTGGACCTCTTCCGTGTGGCTGTCGAAGCGGGCCCCGATGTCGGTGACGGAAAGGGTCACATTGTAGCTCCCCGGGGCGCTGTAGTGATAGGACGGGTCCTGCTCGGCCGAGGTCCCCACGCCGTCCCCGAAGTCCCAGCTATAGGTGTAGGGAAGCTCGCCGCCGGTGGTGGCGTCGGTGAAGTCGATGTCGGTGAAGTCGATGTCGGTGCAGAAGCACTGGGGTGAGTTGGTGAGGAAATTGGCGATCAAGGGTGCGGCCACCGTCATGTTCGCCGAGAAGGCGCACTGCCCCCCGGGAGGGCACGCGGCGGGGTCGCTACAACTGGAGTGGGGTGAGGTCTGCCAGGCAACAATGAGATTCTCCAGCCTCACCGCCTCGCCGCAGTGCCACGGGAAGTCGTGCATGCAGTAGTCACGCGTTTCCTTCTTCGGTATGCTGTCGAGCGCGCACTGGTCGATGGGGACGAGCACGTCGTCCACGTAGAGGTCGCCGAGGATATGTACGGCATAGCGTGAGGTGCCGGCGTTGTTGTACAGGGTCACCCAGACGTACGCCGAGCCGTTGGGCTGGCCAGGCTCGCACTGCTCCAGCTCAGCGCCGGTAGCGTTACCCAGCCATGCGGATATAACGGTGACGTCGTTGGCGGTACACTGGAAGTTGCAGTCCGGCCATACGCCGGACGCAGCCCGCGCCACGCTGAGCAGCACGAGCACAGAGACCAGCGCCATCACCACTGCCGCCAGCCCGGGATAGCATATGTGTCGCCTGATGCCTGCGGTCACTTGCGGAAAAACAAAAGACCGACCTTGCGGTCGGTTTCGCTACTGGCTCCACGGAACCCAAGCGTCCAAATGAGAGGCTCCGCTTCCTCGCCCCCGCTTGCTGGAAGCGGCATTTTACCACAAAACGCCCGTTCCGTCAACCTCCCGCGTACTGCACAAGCGCCGTCTCTCCGTTCGCACTGACCGTGTCGAAGGGCGGCGGTGGGTTCTTCCCACCCACCCGCCCTGGGGTCTGTTTCTGGGAGACACCCCCACGCCCCCGCCAGAGGGGGTCTCCCCCTCTGGACTCCCCCGGTCGCCTTTTCCGTTCGCCCTCACGCTGTCGGCAACACGGCTGGGTAGCCGAGAGCATCCGCTCTCGGCACGGTTGGAGCGGATGCTCCAACCTACCCATGAGAAGCGCAGGCCCGGGACCGCTCGTGCTGCGACAGGCGCCGGCACTCCGTTCGCCCTGGGCCTTTCGAAGGGCGGCGGTGTCTTCTTCCCACCCACCCGCCCTGGGGCGCTGTTTCTGGGGGACACCCCCACGCCCCCGCCAGAGGGGGTCTCCCCCTCTGGACTCCCCCGGTCGGCTTTTCCGTTCGCCCTGAGCTTGTCGAAGGGCGAGCCTGACGTGTCATTCT
>CAYTKL010000093.1:0-7093 GCA_964438305.1 uncultured Dehalococcoidales bacterium
TTCACGCTACCGCCCCTCTCCTGGGTGGCGGTGCCGAGCAAGAGCGCCTTGTCCGACCTGAACTCCTCAGCTTCCAGTGGAGAGCCTTTGACGTGCATGACGTATTCCTCTGTTCCTTTGCCCAGCCTCTCCGCCGCTATCTTCGGCCCCTCAGCCAGTACGTCGCCAAACCCCTCCCGGGCGAAGATGGCCTTCAGCAGCCTGAGGCAGGACTCGCCATCGCCGAATCTTACCTCCAGCCCTCCGATGTCTTCAGGAGTGACGAGGCCCCGCTCCAGACACTCGGCAAGCCATCCGGCCCATTCGGCGCTGCCGTTGATGTCGACCCCGTTCTGAGCGCACTGGTACAGGATCTCACAGAGCACGTCCAGGTCGTCGATCATCATGTTGTAGCCCCAGGACCAGATCGCCTCTACCTTGGCATCGACCTTGTGCCCCTGGTACGGGCCTTTCTTCGGGGACAGGACCTTTCCACTCTTCACCGGACACCCCCAGCAGTAGGCATCTTCACCGGTGAATAGCTGCTCCTTGATCGGCAAGTGGAACAGCTTCTCGCTCTTGTCCCAGCTCGCCTGCTGGAAATGGCGGCTGGGGATGCCCACGGTGGGAGCGAACACCGAACTGAGCGGGTGCATGTGGTATTCCCGGAACAGGTCCAGGAATGGTGACCGGCATTTCCTGTAGACGGAGGCGGCAAGCTCCTTCAATGCCGCCGCGTCGTAGGCGGGAATGCTGCCTCTGCCGCGGACGACGATCGCCTTGAGGTTCTTCGACCCCATTACCGCGCCGTTGCCGCCCTTGCCAAAGGCCCGGTTGTATCCGGAGGTGACTGCCGCCAGGCGGTTCAGGGTTTCTCCCGCCGGGCCGATGCGCAGGACCTCGATGTTGGTATCGCCAATCTCTTGCATCAGGGATTCATCCGTCTCGCCCGCCAGCTTTCCCCAGAGGTCGGCTGCATCCCTTATCTGAACGTCCTCACCGTCGATGAAGATGTATACCGGCTTGTCCGCCTTTCCTTCGAGGACCAGCGCGTCGTAGCCGGCGAACTTGAGATGCGGGGCGAAGCTTCCGCCCATAGCGTTCGTTCCATAGAATCCGGTGAGAGGCGACTTGTAGTTGACCAGGGTTCGTGAGCCGGGAGGGAATACCGAGCCACTGAAGGCGGTAGTGGTGATTATCATCACGTTCCCCGGGGACAGGGGATCGGTGCCCGGCTTCACCTTTTCCCATAGAAGTCTGGCCCCAATACCCTCGCCCCCGATCCAGTCTTGCAGCAGGTCGTCTCTCAGCGGTTCCTTCGTCACCCTTCGGTTGGTCAAATCAACCGTCAGGACCTGGCCCGCGTATCCGTACATACTCGCCCTCTCCCGTTATCGTTTGGCTGTCTCGTTGTCTGGAGTCTCCGGTGATGAGAAGCCCGCCGCCGTCGACGGCACAGCGTCTCTACTTGCCCGGCCGCTGCAGCCTGTCGTAGAGCTGATTGGGATGGAACTGGTTGTAGTCGTAGTAGCCGCGTACTACGTCGAGCCTCCCCAGTTGAGCGCCGCCCTCCCACAGTTGAATGATCTTGACATCCCGCCAGTACTTCTCCACATTGTGGTCGGTCACGTAACCATAGGAGCCCATAAGCTCCATGGCTTTGTTCGTCACCATGACGGCCACATCACAGCAGTACATCTTGGCGATGGACCCTCTGGATAGCATGGACCTGGACCATGCGGGGCCGTATATCTCGGGGTGGTCGTACATGTAGGCGGCGGTCACATAGGTATCCCGGCCCACCTGGATTCCAATGGCCATGTCGGCCAGCATATTGGCGCAGACCGAGTGCTGCCTGATGGGTTTGCCGGCGGCGAGCCTGTCCTTGGTGAAGGCCAGGACCTCCTCGAACGCACCCTGGGCCGGCCCCAGGGAATAGGGAGCGCTGAAGATGCGGGCATAGACCAGGTTGTTGTGGAACAGCTCGGCATCTCTCCCCGGCCCCGACACACGCCATGCCCTGGGCACACGAACGTTGTCGAAGTAGAACTCGCATTCCCTGCTGGCCCTGAATCCCGCCTTGTCCTCGAATCTGCCGAACGTGAGTCCTTCAATAGGGGATGGTACATGGATCAGGGCGATGCCCTCGTCGCCCAGCTCCGGGTTCGTGGTGCACACCACTGTATAGTTGTCGGCAATGCCCGAATTGGTGCACCACATCTTGACGCCGTTTATGACCCATTCGTCACCGTCGAGGGTCGCCGTGGTGGCTATGCCGCGGCCATGCATGTCGAGGTTCTCTATGTTGCAGCCGCCGCCGGGTTCCGTCATGGCGAAGCAGCCGATGTAGACCTGGTCCCCGCAGGCCTTGGGGGCGAACTCCTCCAGTATCGCCGTGTTCCCGGCCAGCGTCGCCGGCAGGAAGGACCACGCACAGCCGCCCACGGCGCATATGAAGCCGACATCGCCTCGGGCCCACTCCTCGAGCTGCACACAGGCGCCGACCAGGGGCATTACGCCGATGCCGCCGTACTCCTGGGGGATGTTCGCCTTCTGCACGCCGAGGGCCATCATCTTGCTCTGCAGCTCGGCAATCAGGGTGAAGTCCCCGCGGGTGTCCCGCTCGATCTCGCGGCGGATTGGCATGATCTCCCGGTCCACGAAGTCGCGGGCAACAGCCGCCAGCATGCGAGCGCCATCGGAGACCAGCGCGCTGGCAAACCTGAAATCTCGATTCTCAGTCGTTGTTGGCTCTGTCACGGCACTGCCTCCCCCTTTCTCCTTGTGGGCGGAACCTGGTCAAGACCAATCGTCCACCATTCTCCATGACCCGCGTCACGCCGTCAAGGTGGCGAACCGTTGTCTGGCGCGACCGCAAATGAGCTGCGGCCTCCGAGTTGACAGTCAGGTGGACTGCGCGTAGTATCGGTGTCGGGAACGACCATGGTTTGCTGAACGCGAGGCTCGTGGGGAGATCCCAATACGGGGAGGTGACGAATGTGGGATGCATCGAAGTGCAACCTGTGCGGCGACTGTCTCACGAAATGCCTCTACGTGGACTATGACAAGGAGAAGGCCGTCGCCGACATACAGGCGCTGATGGAGGGCAAAGAGGCCGATATCCTGGGGAAGTGCATCACGTGCTGCGCGTGCAGCGAGTACTGTCCCACCGGGGCCGACCCGTTCGACCTGATACTCAGAATGCTGGAGAAGACGCATGCCTTCCCGGTGAGCAAGGAGGCTGTCGGCTTCTTCGAAGGCGCGTTCGGCATCCCCAACGAAGTGATTCCGGGCGACCCCGACAAGCCGGCCCTCTCTCTGTGCATAATGGAGCACTTCATGCCCGAGGGGGTCCTTGACAGCCAGCTATTCCAGGGCCTCACCATCGTCAAGGGAGGGGACTACTTCTGCCTCCTCGGCTATGTGCATCTCGGCCTGGAAAGCCCCATCGAGCGCAGGGCCAGGGACTTCATCGACAAGCTGGCCGGTCTGGGCAAGGACCTGGTCCTGCTGCACGACGACTGCTACGCCATGGTACACAGCAAGGTCAAGGACTACGGCATCACTGTGCCCTTCAACTATGTCCACCTGTTCGAGTACCTGCGTGACTATCTCAGAGAGCACCGCAGCAGTATCACCAGGCTGAACAAGAAGGTCGCCTACCAGCGTCCCTGCGCTTCAAGGTACACGCCGGACAAGGACGCTTTGCTCGATGAGATACTCGAGCTCATCGGGGTGGAGAGGCCGGCGCGGGAATACGAAAGGGAGAGCGCCCTGTGCTGCGCCGCCTCTATCATCCGCGTCTACCCTGAGCTGGCGGCAAAGGTCCAGGCGAGGAACATCGACGATGTGATGAAATGTGGCGCCGATGCCGTGATAACGCTGTGCCCCATGTGCGACCGTGCGCTGCGAAGGCCGACCACTCAGCACGGCGTACGCAAGGTCTTCATCGTCGACCTTTGCCGCATGGCGCTGGGGGAGAAGCCCTGGCCTGATTGAGCAGCCCGAGGTTGATAGACTGCTCTGCCATGAATAGGCGCTCTGCGCGCCTTGTACATTCGCAGTAGCGGCGACATGATAGTGTGCCTCCGGACGTTCAGCATCGACAGCCACATATCGGGGTTCTTTCATCGATTCACGTGACTGTCGGGAAAGGAGGGGACATGCTCTGTCCAAACTGTGGGACTGAAAACCCTGATGGCGCCAAGTTCTGTGTGATGTGTGGCGCTCGCGTGATCGCGGAGGCGGGGGAGAGCCCAAGAGAGCAGCCAGCGCCGAGTACGGGTCCGCGGCCATCCGCTGGCGCCCGACAAACACAGAGGCTGGCGCAGGTGAGCGGAGAAGCGGGAGACTCCGCCCAGTTCATACTGGGTATTTTCTCATGTGCACTGGTTGTGGTCCATGCGGTCATGGCTATTCTGCTCGCAGCTATACCTGAAGAAGCGGACTGGGGGTACTTCATCGGGCTCTTTCTGATGCAGGTGGGTGTGGGGGTGCTTGGTGCCGCGGTGGGAATCGCGGGTTCCGCCATTGCCTCGGCACGCTTCAGGGTGATGTGCCTGTCCGGCGCAGCGCTCAATATCCTGATCCTGTTGGTGGCGGCGATCGTCATAGCGGCGGTTGCGGACTAGCTCTTCGCTTGAGAAGGAGCTGGGGTTCGCACAGGGCTGGGCTAAGGAGAACTTGAGGCAGTTCCGCTGCTCTGCGGCTCCAGTTCCTCGCGGCTCGACTCTCAGGTATTTCAGACGAAAAGCAGAGACCGCGGGGATGTGCTCCGCTCATGCCGGGCATGGCGAAACGTTCTCCATGGATATGTTCACAAAGGGTGACAGGCGACCGGAGAGTCGATGAGTGGACTGAACAGAAGGGCGAGGGAGACCGACACCGGCGGGTGCCGGGAGATCGCCCCGGGCGTGTACTACATGGAGGTGGGGAAAGGCATCATGCGGTCCAACGTGTACTTCGTGCGGTCTGAATCGTGGTGGGTCTTGATCGATGCCGCATCGGCGAATTGCGGCCGGTTGATCCGCGAGACCGTGGAGTCGTTGTTCGGAGCGAACACGCGGCCGGCTTCGATCCTGCTGACGCACACCCATCCCGATCATGCGGGGTCGGCGCTTGAGCTGGCGCGCATGTGGTGCTGTCCGGTGTACGTGCATCCCGATGAATTGCCCCTCGCGGCCCCTGAAGACCTTTCGACTGTCGAGGAGTATGCCAACCCGCTCGACCGCTGGCTCATCGTCCCGTTGCTGCGCGTGACGCCGCGACGGCGGGTCGAGTCGATGCTCTCGAAGGGGAGCCTCAAGGAGGTTGCGCGGGCGTTCGACCCGGGCGCTGTTGCAGGCCTCCCGGACTGGGAGTGCATTCCGGTGCCGGGCCACACACCAGGTGAGGTTGCCTTCTTCCGGCCCAGTGACCGGGTCCTGATCACGGGCGACGCCCTTCTGACCGCTGACCTGAACTCGCTCTGGGGGGTTCTGTTGTGGAGTTTGCGGCTGGACAGGCAGAGGGTATCCGGTCCGCCGTGGTACTCGACCTGGAGCAGGCGAGCGGCGAAGGAGTCCGTCGCTGCCCTCGCGGGGCTCGAACCGCACGTGCTGGCGTCCGGCCACGGCGTGCCCATGACGGGCGACGAAACGGCGCGAGAGTTGCATGCCTTCGCGGCTCGCTACTGCGCTCCCGCCACCGCAAAACACGCCGAACCCCGAAGCCCTTGACTCTCAGCCAGGTGTTGCCCCCGCGCTGGCAGCGCGGCGGCTCACGCTGTGCGCGCTACTATGCGTGCCCTCTGTGGCACAGGTGGCAAGTCTAGCCCAGCCCCTGCACCGTCCTCTGTATGATGTTGTCCTGCGTCTTGCGGCTGATGTCCACGAAGTGCGCGCTGTAGCCCGCTACCCGCACTATCAACTCCTGGTACTTCTCCGGCTCCCGCTGCGCCGCCCTCAATGTCGCATCGTCCACCATGTTGAACTGCACATGGTCCAGCCCAAGGTCGGCCCACGTCTTCATGTAGGCCTTCCATAGCTGGTATCCCTTCTCGCCGGCGAGCTGCGTTGGGGACAGCCTCTGGTTCAGCAGGAAGGCACGCCCATCGCTGATGTGATTGATCTTGCCGCAGGACTTCAATACCGCTGTCGGGCCCTTCTTGTCCAGACCCGGTCCGGGGGATATGCCGCCGTCGTACAGGGCATCCCCCAGCCTCCTGCCATTGGGCAGGGCATGGACCAGGTTGGAGAAGTGGATGTTGCCGCTGACGTTCTCCGGCAGCGCCGGCCACTTGTTGCCGCAGGGGTCTCTCAGGTCGTTGGAGTGCCGCGCCACCTCTCGCAAGCAGCGGGTCATTACCTCGTCAACGTAGTCGTCATCGTTGCCCCACTTGGGCGCGTTCTTCACGAAGTCCAGGCGCATGTCCTCATAGCCGTCCCAGTTGGCCTCGAGGGCGGTAATCAGTTGGTCCATGGTGTACTTCCTGTCGTCGAAGACCAGCTTCTTCACTCCGGCCAGAGCGTCGGCATTCTCCACCCAGGTGAAGAAGGTTACCCAGCTATTGCCGCGCTCCCCCGACCTCGGGTCGACGGCATCGAAGCCGCTCTCTACGGACCTCGATGATATGCCTGAGAGCAGGGGGCGTCCCCAGAACTCATGTGCCTTGACCCGGCCGATGTTGACGATGCGCACGCCGAAGTCCATGATCCACTCCATTTGCCTCACCCACGCCTGGAACAACTGCTCGAAATCGGTGAACTGCCGCGCGTCCCCCGTCTTGGGCCCCATCTGCATCTGCACGCAATGGTCGTAGCCGTTGTGCAGCGCATACTCGACCATCTTCGATGTGTTCATCGTCGCCGAAGCCATGCGGCACGGCTGCGCGCCGTACTTGGTCGCCGGACAGGGCGACATGCACGCCTGATGAACCCATGTGCGCATCTCCTCGAGCGGATGACTGTGCCAGTACATGCCATTGGCGATGAGAACGGGGTCGTTTCTTATCGACGGGTAGCCCAGCCCCTGCCTGATGCACTCGAACACCTCGCGCATCACCTCGTCCTTCACCTGGGGATGCCAGCGAAAGCCGAAGGTCGGGTTGGACACGCGGACCTGCCGCGCCGCTTGA
>CAYTKL010000094.1:0-6921 GCA_964438305.1 uncultured Dehalococcoidales bacterium
GGGGACTCACCAACCCTCTCGGCCATTATCTCGAGCAGGCGCTTCATGGCCTTTGCCCTGGTCCTGGCGCGCTCCACAGGCACGGTCTGTCCTTCGGAGGTCGGTATCTCAACGATTGGCTTGATGTTCAGAAGAGAGGCAGCCCATGCGGACGCCTTGCCGGTGCGCCCGGTCCGTGCCAGATAGTAGAGGGTGTCGATGACGGAAACGAAGCTAACCCTGGGGATCATGCTCTGCGCTACCTCCCTTGCGCCCACCAGGTCCGCCCCATTGGCGGCGGCGCGAGCCGCCTCCAGGACGATGAATCCCATGCTGCCGGCCACGGTGCGGCTATCGATCACCTCGATGGCCGTGTTCGGCATCTCGTCTCGGGCCATCTTCCTGGCCAGAAGCGCTGCTTTGAAGGTACCGCTCAGTGTGCCGGTAACAGTAATGCAGAGAATGCTCTCCGCCTTCTCGCTCAACTGGCGGTACGTTTCGAGGAAATCAACGGGCGACGGAACCGCTGTGGTGGGCATCGCTTCTCGCCTTCTCATGATCTGGTAGACCTCGCTGACGGGAAGGTCGATTCCGTCGCGGTAGGTGTCACCGTCATGTAGTATCAGCAATGGCACAACGTGGATGTGGTACTCGCTCAGCAGCTCCGGCGGCAAGCAGCAGGTGCTATCCGTCATGACGGCAACCTTCTTCACAATCGCACCACGGCCTGCCAGGGGAGTGGGGTGGAACAATCAGTAGCGCTCCCAGGGGAGACCGCTGTGGTCGTCGTGGGTGAAGCCCAGCGAGGCGTCCCGGTGGTCGAGGCCGGGATAGCCAAGGCCGGCACTCTGGGGAAGAAACCGGGAAACGACCGGGATGACGCCATCTAGCTCCCCAGCTCCTTCGCCCTCTTGTAGGCCGCCGCGACGGCCTGAGCAATCAGCGCTCGCAGACCTCCGTGCTCGAGCTGCTGTAAGCCTCTTTCCGTAGTGCCCCCTTTGGAGGTAACCATCTGTCGCAGCGCGCTGGGGTGCTCGCCGGTCTCCTGAACGAGACGCGAGGCCCCCAGTGCCGTGCCTGACACCAGCTTCTCCGCGATTTCACGAGGCAGGCCGATATCCGTCGCCGCGTCGGTGAGCGCTTCCATCACCAGGAAGAAGTAGGCCGGGCCGCTGCCACTCACCGCAGTGGCCATGTCGATGAGGCTTTCGTCCGTGACGAAGACCTCGCTGCCCAACGCGGCCAGAATCGACCTGGCTGCATCCTTCTGACTCTCGCTCACCCCGCTCGAAGCGGTCCACACGGTGATACCCTGGCCGATCTGAGCCGGCGTATTGGGCATGGCCCTGATGACCGCTCCGTGCTTCAGGCCTTTGGCGATGGTGGCAATGGTCGCCCCGGCGATGATGGACACAACCAGTTGGTCGGGATTGAAGGCGCCGCTGAGCTCTTCCATCAATCGGCCCAGCTCCTGGGGTTTGACGGCGAGAACCACGACGTCGGCACCCTGCAACGCCTGGCGGTTGTCCCGCTCCGTGCAAAGACCGTAGTCGTTCTTCAGCTTGGAGAGACGTTCGGCGCGCACATCGCTGACGACAATGGCTTCGGATCCCGCGACCTCCCTGGCGAGCATGCTTCTCACCATCGCCTCACCCATGGCCCCGCCACCGATGAAGGCTGTTCTCATCTAGCCGGTCTCTTCCTGCAGGAGCAGCCTTATCTCGTCCTGCGATTTCTCTTTGAGCGATATCTGCCTTCGGCAGCGCACATCCTGAAAGCTGACCATCTCCTCATCCGACCTGATTTCGCCTCCAAGGAGGAAGACAAGGTCGTCGGCTCCTCTGGTCTTCAGTCTCTTGGCGTGCTGGAAAAGGGCTTCGGCCAGGGCCGCGATTTGATCGCCGTTGGTGGTGACTGTAATGAAGGTGGCGACTCCGCCGCTGCGGAACCATGTGCCCAACCTCTGTGTATGGAGCTTCATGCCGTCAAGCGCCTCCAGATCCGCCAGGAGGGAATCGGGCGCCGTCAACGGCCCGGTCTGGATTATCAGTTCTCTCTGATGCTCTGCGGTCATCTGCTGCTCTCCTCAAATATGGCGCGCCCAATCCGCACCAGTGTTGCCCCTTCCTCGACAGCGATCTCGAAGTCGTCGCTCATTCCCATGGAGAGGTGGCGCAGCCCAAGCTCATCACGAAGCTGTCGCAGCCTTCGAAAGATAGGGCGGACCTCCTCCGGGTCGGCGGCAACAGGGGCGATCGTCATCAGTCCTTGCACGTCGAGGTTGGGTAGACGAGTGATCCTCTGTGCTGTGTCGGGCAATTCCTCGGGCGAGAAGCCGCTCTTCGTCCCCTCTCCGGAGACGTTTGCCTGAAGCAACACCGGAAGAACGTCTTGAGCACGCTTACTTAAAGACTCCGCCAACCTGACCGAATCTATGCTGTGGATTATATCAAAAATCTCCAATGCTGTCTTAACCTTGTTGACCTGAAGGTGTCCAACCATGTGCCATCTCGGGCGTGGTTCCAGGCTTGAGAAGTGTGCAGACTTCCCCTTGGCCTCTTGAACCCTGTTCTCTCCGATGTGGCGGATTCCGGCGTCGACGGCGAGCTTGATAAGTCGCGGCTCAACTCCCTTTGTCACCGCGACTATGGCTATCTCATGGGGCGACCTGCCTGCACGTTCCGCCGCAACGGCAATGCGCTTGCTCACGTCATGCACGTTGGCCTCGATACTCATCAGCAGACACCGCACTCGTGGCATTCGGTCAGCGGACACGGCGGTGTGCTCCTGCCCAGGCGTGCCTGCTCGAGCTCCGACCTGAGATAGTCCTGAGCAACCCCTGAGTCTATGTTTGCCCAGGGCAGCCGCTCGCTGAAGGGGATTTCTCTGTTGACATAATACTGAGCGTCGAGCGAGCACTCATCCATCGCCCGACGCCAGGAGGACAATGTCCGTCCCTCCATGTTGGCCAGTACGTGGCCAATTCTGGCATCGCCCCTTGACAGGACTCCCTGTACCGTCATCCAGTTGGCGCTTTCCGAGGCAACCGCGACGCCCTTCGCCCGCAGAGCGTGCCTGAGCAACGACAGGCGGTGCGTCAGTACCTCGGCGCTGGCCATGGGAAGCCACTGGAAGGGCGTACCGGCCTTGGGCACAAAGGGCTCCACGGTAAGAGTGATTCGGCTGCCTGCCCGGTTGCGGTCGATACATGCCTTGGCGGCAAGCGTCAGCTTGATGATGTCTTCGATGTCACTGTCGGTCTCTGAAGGCAGGCCGATCATGAAGTAGAGCTTGAGACGCTTGAAACGGCGCTCGGATACCTTGTCCATCGCCTCGATGATGTCGGCGTCGCCGATACCTTTGTTGATGACCGTGCGCAGCCTCTCCGAACCGGCTTCAGGGGCGAGGGCGATGGTCTGGGCCCCGCCTTCCGTCAGTTCACCGAGGACCACGCGCGGCAGCGGCCGGACTCTCAGGGAGCTGACCGAGATCTGCGCCCCTCGCTTCTGCAGTTCGGTAACCAGCTCTTCGATTTCCGGGTGGTCGCAGGGTGAGGCACCCAATACGCCGATTCTCTTCTCGCGTTCGAGCCCGAACTCCGCTTGATGCAGCAGGTTGTCCAGCGAGCGATAGCGAAACGGTCGAAAGAGATAGCCGGCCATGCAGAAGCGACAGCCCCACCGGCAGCCGCGAGTGACCTCAATGAGGTACATCTGACCGAGCTCGGTATCCGGGGTGAGGACGACCGAGGTGGTGGCGAAGTCGTCGATGTGCTGCACCCACTGTCGATGCACCGTCCTGTCATGATTCAGGCACGGTGCGTAGATACCCGGGATAGCGGCAAGAGTGCGAACCAGCTCATCCTTGCTCCCTTCCATTCCGTCGGTAATGGCTTCAACCATCGCCGGCAAGATGGCTTCAGCCTCGCCGATGGCGAGGCAGTCGAAGAAGGGGGAAAGCGGCTGTGGGTTGGCGGTGATGCAAGGTCCGCCGCCGATGACGATGGGGTGGGAATCGTCGCGGTCAGCGGCGAAGAGGGGGACCGAGCCGGACTTGAGGATGTCTATGATGTTGAAGTAGTCCAGTTCGTAGCTGACGGAGAAGGCAATGACCGCGAAATCGCTGAGGGGACGCTGCGATTCGATGCTGAGGCACTGTGTCGCGCTCCTGCTCCAGAAAACGCGCTCGCAGACTATGTTGTCGTGGCTGTTGAGCAGGGCGTAGAGGCTTTGAAAGCCGAGGTTTGACATGCCCACGTAGTAGCTGTTGGGATAGACTATGGCGATGGGTATGCGGCCACCCCAGTCTTTGAAGATGGCCCCCCTCTCTCTTGGGAGCTCGCGCCTCAAGCTCCTGTCCCACGTTGTCATTACCTGAGCATCTTCTCGTTGCCTACCAGGGTGATATCCGTAGAACGCCCGCAGTTGGGACATGTTACCGTTATGGTGATTGGCTGCCTCATCACCCTCTCAGCGATGGCTGTGATCATGGTGTCGAGGGCATCCAGGCGCTGGTCCAGAAGGTCGAGGCGCCCCTGCAACTGCTCCAGGCTCACCTCGTCTTCCTTATTCCTGTTCTTAGCCTTGGTCTTCTGTGCCAAGTCGTTCCTCCTCTATCTTCAGACCCAGAACAGCAGTATGATGCCCAGGATTATCATCGCCACTCCCAGGAGCACGGCGACGCAGCCCCCGGCCCGCAGCCCGATGGGCTCGACGAGCTCCGGCCAGTAGCCGAGGAAGTTCCTCAGGTCCTCATGCCGTGACAATGGGTCACCGTAGGTCCTCTGCTTCCGCCACGCCCAAAGGAAGATGACGAGACTCAGTATGATGAAGAAGCCCCCAATGCCCATTATTATGTAGCTGTCAGTATGCATGGTTCAGTCTTCCTCCTTAACTGCACTTCGTGTAGCCACAGGCGTGGCAGATGTGGCATCCCTCCTGGTATACCAGCATGCCGCCGCATTCCGGGCAGTGCCCTCCGGTATTCGCCATGTGACCGTTCCCCCCGGAGTCCTGGACGCTTTTCGGCCCTGTTGGGTCTTCGGCGCTTCTGACGTGTTTCTCCAGCACCGCGCCGATGGCGTCGGGGCAGGACAGGACGGAATGGCCCTCTTCCCAGGCGATAGAGGGGCAGCGAATGCCCTTGAGGTGCTTGACCACCGACTCTATGTCTACCCCCGACCGCAACGCCAGGGAGATGAGCCTGGAGATGGCCTCGAGCTGAGCCGAGGCACATCCACCGGCCTTACCGAGGGTGGAGAACACCTCGCAGACGCCGTCCGCGTCGGAGTTCACCGTGACGTATATGGAGCCGCATCCGGTGGCCACCCTCTCAGTTACCCCCGTGGTTACCTTGGCTCGCCTTCTCGGAGCCCGTGGTTCGACCGCCTCCTCTTCTTCTGCGGCAATGCTGAGTACCTGCGCGTCCTTGCTGCGGTCCCGGTAGATGGTGATACCCTTGCAGCCCAGTTCGTAGGCCAGCGTGTACGCTTGCGCCACGTCCTCTCTGGTCGCACTGTGGGGGAAATTGATGGTCTTGGAAACGGCGTTGTGAGTGGAACGCTGGAAGGCAGCCTGCATCCTCACGTGGCACTCGGGGCTGATGTCGTGAGCGGTGACGAAAAGACGCTTGACCCACTCGGGAATGCCGTCCACCTCCCTTATGGTCCCCTGCTTGGCCACGTCCGCCATGAGTTCGTCGGAGTAGAACCCCTCTTTCCTCGCCACCTGTTCAAAATGGGGGTTCACCTCAACAAAGCCGGCACCGTCGAGGATGTTGCGTACGTAGCTCAGGGCGAACAACGGCTCGATCCCGCTGGAGCAACCGGCGATGATGCTGAGAGTGCCCGTCGGGGCAATGGTAGTCGTCGTAGCGTTCCTCAATCGGGGACCGCCAGGGACGTCATAGATGCTGCCCTCGAAAGCGGGGAAGACACCCCTTTCCTCGGCCAGCATTGTTGATGCCTCGGCTGCCTTCTCATCTATGAACTGCATGACTTCATCAGCGGTGCGAAGAGCTTCCTCCGAATCATAGGGCAGGCCTAACTTAATCAACAAATCAGCGAAGCCCATGACGCCGAGTCCGATCTTCCTCGTCTTCTTCGTCATGTCCTCTATCTGGGGGAGGGGAAACCGGTTCATGTCTATCACGTTGTCGAGGAACCTGACGGCGATAAGCACCGTTTTCTCAAGCTTGTCGTGGTCGATGCATACGGTGCCGTTGCCATAGTGGACCATGCTGGAGAGATTGATGGAGCCCAGATTGCAGGACTCGTAGGGCAGAAGCGGCTGCTCCCCGCACGGGTTGGTGCTCTCGATAGTCCCCAGTTGCGGCGTGGGGTTGTCCTGGTTTATACGGTCGAGAAACACCAGCCCCGGGTCGCCGGTCCTCCAGGCCTGGTCTACAATCTGGTCAAAGACCTCCTTGGCATTGAGCTTGCCGACGGCCGCTCCATTGCGGGGGTTTCTCAGAGCGTAGTCGGTGCCGGCTTTCGCCGCCTTCATGAAATCGTCGTTGGCCGCTACCGACAGGTTGAAATTGGTGAGGGTGTCGCCTTTCTCCTTGGCGGCGACGAATCCGAGTATGTCGGGGTGATTGACGCTTAAGATAGCCATGTTGGCGCCGCGGCGCGTCCCCCCCTGCTTGATGACGTCGGTGGCGGTGTCAAATGCCCTCATGAAGGAGACCGGGCCGCTTGCCACGCCTCCCGTGGAGCCGACCACGTCGCCCTCCGGTCTCAATCTGGAGAAGGAGAAGCCTGTCCCACCTCCGCTCTTGTGGATGAGGGCGGTGTCCTTTATCGCCTCGAAAATAGACTCCATGGAATCCTCAATGGGGAGCACGAAGCAAGCGGAGAGCTGCTGCAGCTCGCGGCCGGCGTTCATCAGTGTAGGCGAGTTGGGCAGGAACTCGAGGTTGGCCATCACCTGATAGAACTCGTCC
>CAYTKL010000095.1:0-6912 GCA_964438305.1 uncultured Dehalococcoidales bacterium
CGCCCGACACGCGGTTTAGGAAACCGCTGCTCTATCCTCTGAGCTACAGGGGCTCCTTACCGAGCTTCGATTCTGGTGCCCCTGGATACTGTCTTATGGTGGAGATAGGGGGATTCGAACCCCCAACCTCTGCGATGCGAACGCAGCGCTCTCCCAACTGAGCTATATCCCCATTGTGCAAAGAGAATTATATAGACGCCCTCGCTTCTATGTCAAGCAAAGACCACGGCCATAGCCGTGACGGTCGCCAGCGGAGGCAGTACCTACTTGCCGATGCAGAAGCTGCTGAAGATGGTCTCCAACAGCTCATCGCTGACCGTCTCGCCGGTGATCTCGCCAAGGGCGCTCACCGCGGCGGTGAGGTCGATGGTGATGAAGTCGTCCGCCATCCGGGCCTCGATGCCCGCCAGCGCCTGCTCAAGATGCGCCTGCGCCCGCTCCAGGCACGCCTTGTGGCGGGGGTTGGAGATGAGGAGTTCGTCCGAGGTGAACACCCTGCCCCCGAGCGCGCTGGCCACCATCCTTTCCTCCAGCACCTCAAGCCCCTCCCCGGTCAGCGCCGACACCGATACCCTCTCCCACGACAGATGGTCGAGCGCGGCCCCCTGCGGGAGGTCGCACTTGTTAGCCACCGTCAGCACCTCCTTGTCGCGGAGCAGCGCCATTATCTCGTCGTCGGTATCGGTCAGCGGCGTGCTGCCGTCGACTACCAGCAGCACGAAGTCCGCCTGCTCTATAGCCCTGCGGCTGCGCTCCACACCCAGGGATTCCACCAGGTCCTTGCTCTCCACAATGCCCGCCGTATCGACGAGGACGAAGGGCACCCCCCTGAGGTTCACCACCTCCTCGAGTGTGTCTCTGGTGGTTCCGGCGACCGGCGACACAATGGCGCGGCTCTGCCGCAGCAGGCGGTTCAACAGGCTGGACTTGCCCGCGTTGCGCCGGCCCACGATGGCCGTTCTCACCCCCTGACGATACACCATGCCGGCGTCAGCGTTCGATATGAGTTCCTCGATTCTCCGCCGCCCCCCCTCAAGTTGTGGGACTATCGCCTGTTCCTCGATCTCGTCTTCCGGGAAGTCGATCCTCGCGGTGAGATAGGCCAGCACCGACATCAGCTCACCGCGCACCGCCTTCACCGACCGCGACAGTCCTCCCTCGACCCCCTGCACCGCCACCCGCAGACCGGCGGCGGTCTTTGCCTGAACCACGTCCAGCACCGACTCCGCCTGCGCCAGGTCGATGCGGCCGTTTAGGAACGCCCGCAGCGTGAACTCGCCCGGGTTGGCCATCCGGGCGCCGTGGCGCAACGCCAGCTCCAGGGTGCGCTGAAGCGGCAGCGGGCCCCCGTGGCAATTTATCTCGACAATGTCCTCCCGTGTGTAGGTGTGAGGCGCGGCCATGTAGCAGGCCAGGACCTCATCGACCACCTCGCCAGAGGAAGGGTCGACTACGTGCCCGTAGACCAGGCGCCGGTTGACCAGAGAGCGGTCGAAGAGCTTCCCCGCGATGGCCAAGGCGTCCTTGCCGCTGAGACGGACAATGCCGATCCCCCCCTGGCCCAGTGGCGTCGATATGGCCGCTACCGTGTCCCCATACATCGCATGCCCAGTATACACCGTTCGTGGGAGGCCAAGAAGTGCTCCTGGGGGCCGCTTCCGCCATCGCAGGAATACAACAGGGGTAGGTTGGAGCATCTGCTCCAACCCCCTTCTGTCATTCTGAGGGAGGGCGAGCGAAGCGAGGCTGACCAAGGAATCTCGCACTCCACATTGGCCGCCGCTAGATTCTTCGCCCTCACCAAGTTCGGGCTCAGAATGACATGAAAAGGTGGCCCTTGGACAGGCTCTCGCCACGGCGAGTCGCCTGCGGAGACAGGGCGAACGGTTGGAGGGCTGTGTGCGCAGGACGTTTGCAGTCACGGGCGCCGCGGCGAGAGCGAGAGAGGGCGGGAGGGTGGGACACCAACGCCCAGGGATAGCGTGGGGTGGGCAAGCACGGACGACAGCCCCACCTGTAGTTGCCTGATTTATCAGGCACCCCTGCCCCATGAATGGGGCAATCGCAGCTATACAACACGGGTAGGTTCGAGCATCTGCTCCAACCCGGCCTGGAGCGGATGCTCCAGGCTACCCCGTTGGGGGGAGGGCCGCCCTTGGACAGGCTCTCGCCACGGCGAGTCGCCTGCGGAGACAGGGCGAACGGTTGGAGGGCTGTGTGCGCAGGACGTTTGCAGTCACCGGCGCCGCGGCGAGAGCGAGAGAGGGCGGGAGGGTGGGACACCAACGCCCACGTGTGGGGTGGACACCAGCGGAGCAGAGCCGAATGTAGTCGCCTGATTCATGAGGCCCGCCCGCCCCATCAATGCGGGAATTGCAGTCACACAACACGGGTAGGTTGGAGCGACTGGTCCAACCCGGCCTGGAGCGGATGCTCCAGGCTACCCCGTTGGGGGGAGGGCCGCCCTTGGACAGGCTCTCGCCACGGCGAGTCGCCTGCGGAGACAGGGCGAACGGTTGGAGGGCTGTGTGTGCAGGACGTTTGCAGTCACCGGCGCCGCGGCGAGAACGAGAGAGGGCGGGAGGGTGGGACACCAACGCCCACGTGTGGGGCAGACACCGGCGCAGATGACCGAAGTCAGGCGGTGAAACGCCGCGCACGGGGCCATTGACTCATGTCCGTGGCCAGTGATATCATATGCCGATATCACCATACGATATTGTCGGCGGCTATCATGCTGAAGGACTTCTTCCTGGGCTTCGTCAAGATACACATCCTGTATCACGCCTCCCAGGAACCGATCTACGGGGTCGAGATCCTGGAAGAACTGGGGCGGCACGGCTACCGCCTCAGCCCGGGGACCGTCTACCCCACGCTGCACCGCCTGACGAGGGACGGATACCTGCGGCAGCACAGCGAAGTGGTCAACGGCAAGGTTCGGAAATACTACACCACAACCGACCGCGGGCTGGCCGCCCTCGATGAGGCGAGAAGGAAGATAACCGAACTGGTTGACGAAGTGCTCGAGGAAGGACCCGATAGACGATGAAGCAAGCTGAGGCAAAAGGCACCTGGGGTGTCAGCCGCAACGTCTTCTTGCTTGGCTGGGTGAGCTTCCTTACCGACACCTCAAGCGACATGGTTTTCAACATGTTTCCCCTCTTCCTGGCACATGTGTTGGGGGTAGGGGCAACATTCATCGGTGTCATAGAGGGAGTGGGTGAGAGCACCGCCACCCTGCTCAAGCTGGTGAGTGGCTGGGCCAGTGACAAACTCGAGAAGCGGAAGGGGCTCACCACCGTGGGCTACGCTGTGTCGACCGTTGCCAAGCCCTTCCTCCTGCTCGCCTCGAGCGGAGCACTGGCGCTCGCCATCCGTTTCTTCGAACGCTCCGGCAAGGGAATCCGCAGTGCGCCCCGTGACGCCCTGGTTGCCGATTCAACCACCTCGGATAGAATGGGGCGAGCCTTTGGCTTTCATCGTGCGCTTGATACTGCCGGCGCTATCTTCGGCATCGCCATCGCCGCCCTCATCGTCTACCTGGTGCAGGGGTGGCAGCCAGTGCTGTCCCCGTCGAGCTTCCGCTGGCTGGTCATCATCGGCGTCATTCCCGCCGTGCTTGCGGTGCTGCTGCTCATCTTCTTCGTCCACGAAGCCAGAGCCGGCGAGCCAAAGGAGGGAAAGACAGCCGCCGCAGCCCGCGGCGGCTTTGACCGGCGGTTCAAGGTCTTCCTGGCCATTATGCTCCTCTTCACCCTGGGCAACTCCGCCGATGTCTTCCTCATACTGAGGGCAAGCGACATCGGGCTATGCCCGTGCCTCATCCTGCTAATGCTCATACCTCTCACCGTGGTCCACGCGGCAACCTCCTATCCCTTCGGCCGGCTATCCGACAGGCTGGGCAGAAAGAGGATCATCATCGGCGCCTGGGGCATATACGCCCTCACCTACCTCGGCTTCGCCCTGGCGGCCCCAGCCTGGCACGTGGTGTACATTCTCTTGCTTTTCGCCCTCTACGGGGTCTACTATGGGGCCGCCGAAGGGGTGACCAGAGCGTTTGTCGCCGACATGGTGCCCAAGGAGCGAAGGGGTACAGCCTACGGTCTGTATCACGCGGCCATCGGGCTGAGCTTGCTGCTGGCCAGTGTGATCGCCGGAGCGCTGTGGGAGGCAGTGAGCCCGGCGGCGACCTTCTACTTCGGGGCGGCGATGGCCGTCGCGGCGATGCTGGGGTTCGCGTTGCTCATCAAGGAGTAACGCCACACCCCGCGAGTGCTCGCTCGACTGGCCGCCGCTCTTGTGCTAAGATTACCCCCGAACCGGGCGGAGGTGGAAAAACTGAGAGGCTGACTCGCGTCGAGCAGTGGCGAGTGCGGAACAGCAGCCAGTCAGCCTCTGTGGAGGAGAGACCAATGGAAGACAGAGTGGCAATATTCATAGATGGTAGCAACCTGTACCATGCCCTGCGCTCCAACTTCCGGCGCTACGACCTGAACTTCGCCAAGTTCGCCGACAAGCTGACGGCCGACCGACGACTGTTCCGGGTGTACTACTACAATGTGCTGCAGGAGCCGGGCCAGCGAGTTGAGGGCCACCGCGAGCAGCAGGACTTCCTCAACGCCCTTCGTGAGACGCCGTACCTGGAGATACGCCTCGGCGGCACCAAGCTGGCTTCGGGCGTGCCCGTGGAGAAGGGTATCGACGTTATGCTTGCCACCGACCTCCTGCTTTTCGCCTGGGGCAACCTCTACGACATCGCGGTGCTGGTGAGCGGTGACTCGGACTTCGCCTATGCCCTTCAGGCAGTCAAGAACGTGGGCAAACATGCCGAGGTGGCCTACTTCGAGAGCAATGTGTCCAAGGACCTGCTCGACGTGGCCGACCGCAGGCATCCTCTGGACAAGGAGTGGTTCAAGGGGCTGTGGATAAGCGCACGCCCTCCGCGACGAAGACGAACGGCCGCCGGGGCAGCCAAGGGCGGCCGCGGCAAAGCCGGGCAAGAGGCTTCCCGTTCTCCCGGTGCGGCCTAGATCACCGGCAGGCAGGTCGATGAGTGGCAGCCACACTCAGGCATCCACCCCAAGCCTCCGGGCCTTCCTCGGCCCGTGGCATGAAGCGGCGGCCGACCCGGCGAAAGCACAGCAGGCGGTGCTGCGACGCCTCCTTCAAGCCTACGCCGAGACCGACTTCGGGGCAGCCCACGGCGCGGGCCAGATCGAGACAATCGATGCTTACCGGCGCGCCTTTCCCGTCGCCACCTATGAGGACTACAAGCCGCTTATCCAGCGGGTGATGAGCGGAGAGACGAAGCTGCTTCTCAACGAGGAGCCGATTGGCTGGGCCATCACCCGCGGCACGACGAAAGGCGAGTCCAAGTTCATTCCCATGACACCCACCGACCTTGGCATGCGCATCCACGCCGGGCGAGCCATGATGAACTTCGTGGAGGCGACCGGTCGCTACCACCTGTTCGAAGGGGTCAACCTGAACCTGAACTTCCCTTCGGTGGTGGGAACGGTGCAGGCGGGGGAGCGAGAGCTGGAATACGGCTACAGCTCGGGTATCTACGTCAAGCACGTATCCGCCTTCACCCCCATACGCTCACTGCCCGCGCAGGACGACATCGACGCCCTGGGGGGAGGCAAGGCCATCAGCGACTGGGAAGCTCGTTTCGAGCTGGCTTACCAGAGCTGCAAGGATGAAAACGTCACCCTGGTCGGCGGTGTGGTCACAACCGCCATTCTCTTCGCTCAGTACCTGCGTCGCGCCCACCGCGTGTATCCCAAGAACCTGTGGGACGTACAGATAATGACGCTGGGCAGCATGCCGGGCATCAACACCCACTATGAGCCGGCGCTGGCGGGACTCTACGGGCCGGTTGCCATCCGGGAGATATACGGGGCCACCGAGGGGATGTTCGGCCAGCAGCGAGACAGGTACCGTGCCTGGGTGCCCAACTACGACCTGTTCTTCTTCGAGGTGGAGACCCGCTCCGGCATCAAGATGCTGCACGAGATGCGGCGCGGCGAACTGGGCAGCCTGGTGGTCTCCACGCCCGTCCTGCCGCGCTACAGGATCAGCGACCTCATTCGCGCCTTCCGCGCCCCCTACTTCCGCTGCATAGGACGTGACCGCTGGTGGACTCCGCTGAGCTACCTGTGGAGCGAGTTCGCCAGCCTCAACCTCGATCGCCTCTGAGGCCACCCCCGGCCGGTAAGCATGTCACGGGAAGGACGTTCACTGTGTTCGCCGGCGTCTGGTAATGCCTCCCAGCAGTATGACGATCGCAATCACGATGAGCACCACTCCCCAGATCCAGCTCCCCCACCCTATGAGGCCACCCAACCCAATGGCGAGGAATACCAGGCCCAGTATCACGCCCCCCATCAGACGCCCTCGCAATGCGGGCACGATCAGACGAAGCAGTGCCGAAGCGAGCAGAAGAGCGCCCGCCCCGGCGAAGAACGCCGCCCACCCGTGTTCCCCCCACATCCGCGGCCCGGGACCCTGGTTCTCCAGTATGAGTACTACGCCCCCCCACGCAATCACCAGTGCCCATGTGATGACGGTGAGCGGGTCGCGTTTCCACTTCTCCTCCCAGCTCTTCTCCTCTTTCTCTTCTTCCTTCTCCTCTTTCTCCGCCTTCTCCTGTCGCTGCCGTTTCCGTTCCTCCGACATGCTTCCCCCTTTCAGAAGAGATCCGCGTCCCGGGTGTCCCGGGTGTCCCATAGCGTAGTCGCCAGAAGCACGCTCCCTCTCGCTGCACTGGGAGCGGTTTGACAGATAGTATCATCCGAGTGATTGTCCGTCAATCGTCAACGACAAAGGGAGGCAGATGCGGGGGAGGCGGTTCCCAACACAAGCGAGGGGCAAACGCACCGTATGCGTTTGCCCCTATAGAAACGCCCCTGT
>CAYTKL010000096.1:0-3894 GCA_964438305.1 uncultured Dehalococcoidales bacterium
CCATCACCCTCTGGTCGAAGTCATCCCCACCAAGGTGGGTATCGCCATTGGTCGACTTGACCTCGAAGACCCCTTCGCCTATCTGTAGTATAGAGATGTCGAAGGTGCCGCCGCCGAGGTCAAAGACGGCGATGGTCTTGTCCCCTTCTTTGTCCAGGCCATAGGCAAGAGCAGCAGCGGTGGGCTCGTTGATGATGCGCAGCACCTCCAGTCCGGCAATCTTGCCTGCGTCTTTGGTTGCCTGGCGCTGGCTGTCGTTGAAGTACGCCGGCACGGTGATCACCGCCTCGGTGATCTTCTCTCCCAGCTTCGCTTCGGCATCCTGCCTCAGCTTCTGCAAGGTCATCGCCGAGATCTCGGCCGGCGAGTAGGTGCGGCCACCCATGGCTACGTGCGCATCACCGTTGGCCGCCTTCTCGATCTTGTACGGCAGGATTCCGATGTCTCGCTGTACCTCGGCATCATCGTACTTGCGTCCGATGAGACGTTTTATCGAGAAGATGGTGTTCTCCGGATTGGTCACCGCCTGCCGTTTAGCGGCCTGGCCTATGTACCTTTCCCCGGTCTTGGAACTGACTGCCGCCACCGATGGTGTAACACGACCCCCCTCACTGTTCTCCACCACCACCGGCTCCCCGGCTTCCATCACTCCCATACACGAGTTGGTGGTTCCCAGGTCTATTCCTAGCACCTTAGTCATTTTCAGTCTCTCCTTTTGCTATCTCCTATTCCGCGTTCACAGGTTCCACCTGACGCGGCTTCTCTTTCCCGCAGGATACAACCACCTGCGCGGGACGGATGACAGTGTCCCCCAGTGTGTACCCCTGGCGCAGGACACTCTTCACCTTCCCGTCTTCCCCATCAGGACATTCCTCACAGAAGACCGCTTCGTGTTCCCACGGGTCGAAGTCCTTCCCCGCAGCCTCGATCTCACTCACGCCTTCTTCCTCCAGGACGGCTCTGAGCTTCCGCGCAACCAGGCCCACGCCTCTGCCCCAGTGGGAAGCAGCGGCCTCGTCGGGCAGAGCCTCCAAGGCACGCCCCAGATCGTCGGCAACGGGAAGAAGCTTCATGATCAGCTCCTTGTTGGCAGACTTCGCGTATTCCTCCCTGTCCCGCTCCACGCGGCGTTTGTAGTTGATGAAATCAGCCTGCAACCTCTGCAACAGTCCTCGCAGTCTCTCTGCCTCGGGGTCGACGCCCTCCGCACCCGAAACCTGCGGCTCGACTCTCACGTCCTCACCGCTTCGCTGCGCGCGGAGTCGCGGCTGAATCCGCTCCGGGCCGACCAGCCTGCCTCCCCTGGCGTACCTTCTCCGCGGGACGTTCATCCTTTGCTCCACTAGTCTCTCACCCTATTTCAACTGTCATCCAGGTCGCGAGACTTCACGTTGCGCATCACTGGAAGGTCCAGAAGCTTGGGTGTCTCTCGTTCCCATGTGGAGTAGGGCCAGTAGTTGGCGAATTCCCTCGTCGCACCGCAGTGCTTGCACACGCCCTTGCTCGTGGGGCCGTCCGGTGCGTCGATTATCCAGTAGTGCTGGCATTTCGACCTTCTGCCTCGCTTCCTCTTGCGACCGACCTTGGTCTCCTCTCCCATCACTCACCCCCCGTCTATCAGCCATAACCATAATAGGACAAGAGGAGAGCGTTGTATGCGACTTTTGTCTCACGGACAGCAGTGTATGAGCAGAGGTTATGAGGAGTTGTTTCGCGCAGGCGCAGTTCGGGGAAGGGTTCGGCAAGGTATTATTGCAGAGGAACGTACGTTGCAGCCCAAGGGTTACAGGAGAAGTGACGGCTACTCTTCTCCGAAGACTATCTCAAAGGGACAGGTGATGGCTGCCGTGGGACAGACCGCTTCACACAAAGTGCACCACCGCGTGCACCGCCAGCACTCCTCACGCTCAACCACGGTGGCCACGTTGTTCACGAGCACAAGGATGTTGCACTGACACACAGAGACACACAGCCCGCACCCGTTACACTTCTCCACGTCTACAGTAGGCATCACGACTTCCGTTTCACATGTCCCTCTACGATAATGCTATCAGAAAATGACGCCGACGCAATGCGACCTTTGTCTCACTAGTCGGCGTCAACCAGCTGTCTCAGAGCCTCCCTGTCGTTGATCACCACCCGATGCCGCTCGAGCCTTATCGCCCCCTCCTCTTCCAGTGTCTTCAGCGCCCTTCCCACGACCTCACGAACGGTGCCCGCCATGCCCGCAATGTCCTGCTGTGTCAGGCGCTGCTTTGGGGCCGCACCGTTGCTTGCATGTTCGAGGAGGATCTTGGCCACCCGGCCGGTCACCCGTCGGAACGACAGGTCTTCGACCAGTGCCATGAGATCGCGCACCTGGCCGGCGAGCACCTTGTTGACACTGCGAGTCACCTGGGGGTGGTCGCGAAGTATTGCCTCCAGGTCATCTATTTGCACCCCGTAGAGCCCGACCGGCCCCATCGCCTGCGCGCCCGTTGGGCTGGGCCCACCGTCGAACACGGAAACGTCATTCAGCGGCTCGCCGGGGCGAACCAGCTTGAGGATCTGTTCCTTGCCGTCTGCCGAGGTCTTGAACAGCTTCACCACGCCGGAGAAGACGAGATACAGTGCCTCACTGTCCCCACCCTCGAACAGTATCATGTCGCCCCGCTCGAAAGCCTTCTCGAAGAAGAACCCCTTGATGGAATCAAGCTCGGCAGGGTCAATACCAGCGAAATAGGGCAAAGCCTGCAGGAACTCAGTCTCAACGGCCATGACTGATAGACTCAAACCACCGTCAGTTCATCCGGTCAATGCCAAGCCACCTTGCCGGCATCGCAACCACAGCATAGTGAGCTCAGCCCTTCTCTTCATCCTTCAACAGGTCGCTGAATACGTCCGTGTGGTATATCTCATGGTCTCTTATCCGTCTGAGAAGCGCCTTCAGGTCGGCATCCTCCACCTCGTTCGCAGCGCGGTCGTAGGCAGCCGCCACTTCCTGTTCAATCTTGATATCAGCACGAAGCATATCGGCCGTCTTCGTGGACTTGTCGACCTCCATATGCTCGATTCTGGGGTTGCCTCCACCGCTAACCACTTCCTCCGCCAGCCAGCCCAGGTGCTGCATCTCGTTGATCGCCTGGTCCTCCATCTGCCGCTTGACCTCTTTGTTGGGCGACACATAGGACTGGAACAGGTACTGGAGTATGACGGTGTACTCATGTTCAATACCCCAGTTGAGCATGTCGGTCAGCTTGTCCTTGCGAGTACCCCTCACATCCTCACTTCCCTCTCTCTTGGCCTTCTCCACGAAGTGCTCAAACTTGCCGCGGTGCGCCTCCTCGTCCGACAGGATACGCTCCAGCAGGCGCTTCGTCTTGGGGTCGTCGACACGTCCAATGTGCTCCCGATACAGCTTGATAGCATCTTCCTCAAGGAGCACGTTGTTGCCCATCCAGTCAGCCACCGACTTGCCCCCCATGCGCATCTGGCCACGCTTCAAGCTGGGCACGCCGCCAAGCTCCACTATCGCCTCGGCCAGCCAGTCCAGATGACGCATCTCTTCCCTGGCAAAAGCCTCAATCTCACAGGCCATTTCACCCTCACCCATGGCATATGCGTGGATAAGGTACTGAATAATGGCGCCATGCTCCCCCTCCAGGTCCTGGTTCAGCAACTCGATGATTCCCTCTTTTTCCATGGCTTCCTCCCTATCTCGCGTATTCTACCATTGCCTGTCGCACAATAGCCACGTACTTCCCCGACCCGGTCAGAAGAAGATGGCATTGAGGCTGCACGTTATGTAAAGCGCACTACGCGCACTACGCGCACTGCGCTCCCTGGTGCTCCCTTCTCGACACGCAGGCACGCTAGTCGAGTCTTTCGAATTGACTCTTCTCCGCACCGCAAATC
>CAYTKL010000096.1:3994-6839 GCA_964438305.1 uncultured Dehalococcoidales bacterium
CACGCAGGCACGCTAGTCGAGTCTTTCGAATTGACTCTTCTCCGCACCGCAAATCGGACAGGCCCAGCCCTCGGGCAACTCCTCAAACGGGGTGCCCGGCTTCACAAGCCCATCCTGGTCTCCCAACTCCGGGTCATATATGTAGCCACACACCCTGCAGCGGTACCTTGCCATCTTCGGCCGCGATTCCCCTTCTTCCCCAATGTAGCTGGGAGCGCTCTTGGGAATCGCGCCACGCTTTACCTCATGATAGTAGGCATATGTCATAGGCTCGCCCTCTTTAGTGATGTTTGCCTCAACGAGTTGAGCGGTGAAGATGCTGTGGGTTCCCACATCCACCTCTCCGATGACTTTGCCCTCGAGGTATGCCAGGGTGTGCTCGGTGACCACAGGCGCGCGGGTCTGGCCTATGATGTAGCTGACGCCAGCGAACTTATCCATCTCCCGCCCCGACTTGAAGCCGAAGCGGCCAATGAACGAAAGTGGTGTTTGGTGCGAGAGGACCGACACCGTGAACACCTGGCTCTCCTTGATGAATTCGTGGGTAAGATTCTCCTTGTTGATGCACACAGCCAGAGTCGGCGGCTCAGAAGTGACCTGAAACACCGCGTTCGCGATTTGACCGTTCATCGCGTCGCTCTTCCGTGAGCTTACCACGTACAGCCCATAGCTCAGCTTGTGCAGAGCCTTCACATTCACCACTGGCCTCCTTGTACGACACTCCTTGACAACGCCCGTCGAGAACCGCCCGACAGCGGATGCCCAACGCCATGTTCGACTCTGAACGATGACTACCGCCGGATGTAGCGCGTATCCGGCCAACCATGCCTGCTCGCGTGTGTGGACGTATGCCCAGTACAACCACACGAAGGCCGGGAGGCGGTCCCCACGCCACTCACTACTCTACTTGCTGGCTGTCCCCGGCTTCTTGGGACGGGTTGTCTTCTTGGCACTGGCCGTCTTCGCGGTCGGGGCCTTCGCCTTCTCCTTCTTCCTGGCTGACACCGAGACCTTCTTGGCCTTCACCTCGGCCGCCTTCGGCAGGATAACTTCGAGGACACCCTCGTCGAAGCTGGCCTCGATCTTCTGGGGATTCACATTGGGTGGCAGAGCGATGGAGCGATAGAAGCTGCCGTAGGTGCACTCACGAAGGTGATAGTCCTCCTCGTTGACCTCGCTCTCAGCCTTCTTCTCCCCCCTGATGGTCAGCGTGTCACCAACGACCGAGACGTCTATGTCCTCCTGCTTCGCTCCAGGGAGTTCGGCTTTCACCACGTACCTGTCTTCCTTCTCAAGCACCTCTAGCGCCGGTGCCCAGGGTCTTCCCTCGCCCTGAAGGCGCCTGAAAAAGGCAGGCATCATTGACCGGCCAAAGATGTCCTCAAAACGGCGCTCCAACTCCTCCATCTCTCTGAGCGGTCTCCACGGCATCAATCCCCATGATGGTCTCCATCTCTCCAGCGTCATGGCTTACCTCCTATGGAACTGCCATCCAAGGCATCGTCCCGCTTCCCGGCCCTTCGACGGAACATGGTTCGCCACCGCCCCAACGCGTCATGGCATCAAGCGTCGAAGCAGTCATGCAAGAGTACCGGTGCCTGCGGAAGGCAATATTATGAGCCTGCATTCCTACGTTGTCAATAACCCTACGGACCTTCGCCAGGCCATGCTAGCCCGTTCGGCACGCAGTGTGATATGATTGGCGAACCTGACACATGCGGTCACGGTGGTCAACGAAGCGACTCCAACCCTGCAAGCCAGCACTATGACCCGGATGAGACGCGGCGCTCCGGCGGTTGTTGCAGCCGACCTGACGTTCAGATACAGGAACATCAAGGCGATTGATGGCCTGTCACTGCGCGTTCCCGCAGGGATAAGCTTCGCCCTGCTGGGCCCCAACGGAGCCGGGAAGACCACCCTCATTCGACTTCTCGTTGGCCTTATCAAACCGCAGTCGGGCGTGGTCCGCGTATTGGGCTCGCCTCCATCCAGACGCGCATCTCGTCGCATCGGCTACATGCCGCAACTCCACTCGCTGTATACAGAGCTGACCATAGCACAGAACGTGGACTTCTTCGCCCAGATCTACGGGCTCACAGATGTGGCGAGGCGGCGCAGACGGGTGGAGGAGGTGGTGAGGCTGGTTGGCCTGTGGCCGCGCCGCAAGGATTCGGTGGCCAAGCTCAGCGGCGGCATGAAGCAGCGGGTGAGTTTGGCCTGTGCCATCGTCCACTATCCCCGACTGCTCTTCCTTGACGAGCCAACCGTCGGCCTCGACCCTGAGCTAAGGGTCACCTTCTGGGACTACTTCCAGGCGCTGACCAAACGTGGTATCACCCTCGTCGTCTCCAGCCACACCATGGATGATGCCGCCCACTGTGACCGGCTGGCATTCATGAGGCAGGGCAAGATCATTGCCCACGGCACTCCCGACGAGTTGAGGCAGGCCACAAACAACCCTGAGGCCACACTGGAGGATGCCTTCCTCTACTTCGTCCGGCGCCGTGTTGAAAGAAGTCATGCCAAGTAGAGCTCTCACCATCGCTGTACGGGTCATACGTCAGCTCATACGTGACCCCAGAACCATGGCCCTCATCGTGGTCGTGCCGTTGGTGGTCATGACTCTGATCGGGCTCAGCTTCCCCGAAGAGGACGTGCTGGACTACATTGCCCCGGCGATGCTGACAACCCTGGCGCTGTTCTTCAGCTTCCTGCTGACGGGCATCAGCTTTCTTAGAGAGCGCTCGCAGGGCACTATGGAGCGCCTCATGGCATCGCCGGTGTCGCGCCTGGACATCGTCATCGGCTATCTCCTCGGCTTCTTTGTTTTCGCGCTGACGCAGAC
>CAYTKL010000097.1:0-6794 GCA_964438305.1 uncultured Dehalococcoidales bacterium
CAAACGCCGGGATGGACTGGTTGAAGTCACGGAGCTTGTCCTCCTCGCCATGATACACTCCGTCGGGGTAGTACTCGCTGATCCACTGGCACCATCGGTGCAGCACCAGCTTCTTCCTGCATCGCCGTTGCTCAGCGGGGAGATGGGGGTCGCCTACAAAGAAGAGGTGCGTTGGGAAGCCCATCTTGGCCAAAGTGGTTGACAGGTGATTCACCCTGACGCCGAGACCGCCCGCCAGTGAATAGCCGTCCGGCCCCTCAAAAGAGAGGATCACGAACTCCGTGTTTTCAGGCCTGATGCTCTTCTGCCTCAATCTCTGTTCTCCCCCTGTCGCTTCTTCTCACACGGTTCGCCGGCGCAGGTAACGCAAGCGTGGCACCTCACAATAGTCTGCCTGACACTGGCTGTCAGCTCAGCGGCGACCGCGTCGCGCTTGTGGCTTTGGCCTGCAGCATAGGTGGTGGGCCGCAATACCGCATCCGCCAAAGTGCGTATCCTCGCCGTGCAGAACATCAGTCCTCGTCGTCCACCGCGCGCGAACCCGCTAGGCAATTCGTGCAATCCTCGGCAGGCCGCGCCGTCGATATACCAGTTTCTCGCGCCAACTCGGGTGTGGGGCAGCCCCCCTCGGCACGTACGCCGGATCGACAGGAATTGCCACAATAGGTCTTGACAAATGCGAGGAAATATGGAACAATATGTGCACTCTGATTCATGAGATGCTGACCATGAAATATCGTACATGCTCAATTAACCATGAAGAAACGTTCATGAGTCATTATGCACACTTTTGGTGGCTTGTCAAGACCCCATCGCAGGGAATTGAGAGGAGATGAACTGATGTCTGAATGGACCTTTCTCACCAATCACGGTCTGGTTCTCGCGGTCATTTTCCAGCACCCGCGTAGTACAGCCAGAGAGATCGGTGACGCCGTGGGCATCACCGAGAGGGCCACTCACAAGATCGTGAGTGACCTTGAAGAGGCAGGGTATGTCACCAGGGCCAGGGAGGGAAGGCGCAATCACTACACTATACATCCAGCCGTCCCAATGAGGGACGAGGTGACGGACGCCGAGGTTGGGGAACTGCTGAATCTCCTGGCAGGCAGGCGGAGGGGGAGGCGGAAGCGGCCCGTGGGGGTTGAGACAGCCGCAGCTCAGGCGTAGTGCGTGGTGACCTGGCGTGGCCGCGATGTTGCCGGGAAGGGTCGCTGGCAGATGCGGCAGGGCATGGCAAACAGGCCGAGGTGTACATTGGTCTATGATGTGCGGATGAGTCTTCGTCGCGGAGGAAGCCTATGATAGCGTCTGAATAGTCGCTATGGGCGGTCAATGAACAGGGTCGAATAACGATTTCAAAAATAACCTTGAGGAGGAGACAGGTGACAGGGGCAAAGGTTGCACGAACAGGGGAGGGACGCGCCCGCAAAGGAGTTGAGGGCGTTGTGGAGGAGACAAGACCGGCGAGGCGGCGACGCCCGAATCATGAGATCATGGCGAAGCCACTTCCCACGATCCTGGACGAGATGCAGCAGCATATCGAGGCGGCCGCAGAGGCTGCGAGGCGGGCCGAGATGGCGTCCAGGGCGGCGCGAGAGGCAGCGGGAGCAGCCACCAGGGCATCCGAGGATGCTGAGGCCAGAGCGGAGGAAGCGCGGTTGGCAGGAGAGCGGGCCGCTGATGAGGCCGCCCGCGCTGCTGAGGACGCGGCAGCACGCTCTCGGGAGGCGGCTGACGACGCGATAGCCTCCGCCGCGGAGGCGGCACGTCGTGCTGAGGAGGCCGAACGGGAAGCCAAGGCAACCGCCGATACGGCGGCAAGGGCTGCGGAAAGGGCCGCTGAGGAAGCGGCCAAGAAGGCCGAAAAAGCTGCTGAGGACGCGGCGAAGAGGGCGCAGGCTGCATCTGGCAGCGCGGTCGAAGCGGCCGAGAAGGCCTCGGCCACATCTGCCGAGGCGTCCAGGAAGGCTGAGGCGGCAGCGAAGGAAGCGGGCGAGACTGCTCGAAAAGCGTCTGAGGCGGCCAGGGAAGCCGCTGAGGCCCGTGCCAGGGCGGCGGAGGAAGCCGCCAAGCGGGCCGAGGAGGCGAGCGACACAGCGAGACGGGCGGCTGAGGACGCGATTGCGGCCGCTGCGGAGGCTGCGCGAAGAGCCGAGGAGGCCATTGCCAAGGCGGAAGAGACAGCGAGACACGCCGAGGCCGCCGCTCGGGAAGCGATGCTGAAAGCGGAGGAGGCGGCTGCCAAGGCCGAGGAGGCCAGCCTGATGGCCCAGCAGGTGGCTGTGGCTGCCAGGGACGCCGTGCAGGAGGCTATCGACCTGGCGAAAGCCGCTGCTAATCGCGCCAGTGAGGCGACGGCAGCCGCGCAGGCTGCGACGGCCGGGGTGGCTGAGACACCCTCGCGCGAAGCGGGGAGAAAAGCCGAGCAGGCAGGCGCTGAGGCAAAGAGGGCCGCGGCCGCTGCCTATCGGGTAGCCGATGAGACTGACAGACAGGCAGGCGTGGCGGCGATGGCTGGCGAGCAGGCCATCCAGGCGGCCGCTGAGGTGTCGGAGCCGATTGCGTCAAGGGTGGAAACAGCGGGTAGGGAGGCCAAAGAGACGGCAGAGCAGGCCTATCAGGTGGCAGATGAGACGCGTCAGCAGGCTGAGCTGGCCGAGAAGGCTGGCGAGGAAGCTATGACTGCGGCTGGCCAGGCTCTCCATCGCCTTGTCGGCGAGGCCGAGGAAATGGCGAGGCGTGCCAAGGAAGCCGCTGAAGCCGCTGGGGCTGCTGCAGAGGCGGCTGCGCTGCGGGCTGCACAGGAGGCCGGTGCCAAGGCGGAAGAGGCGCGGAAGGTGGCTGTTGAGGCTGGTGCCAGGGCCGAGGAGGTGTCTGAGGCCGCCAGGGCTGCTGCAGAGGCGGCTGCGTTGCGGGCTGCGCAAGAGGCCGGTGCCAAGGCGGAAGAGGCGCGGAAGGCGGCTGCTGAGGCTGGTGCCAGGGCCGAGGAAGTGTCCCAGGCCGCCAGAGCTGCGGCTGAGGAAGCGGCTCGTCGGGGTGAAGAGGCCGGCACGAGAGCAGAGGAAGCGGCCAGCCGTGCCGAGGCTGCTCACGAGACGATGAGGGGTGAAGCCGCCGCCAGAGCCGGGGAGGCGAAGAAGGCGGCCGCCGAGGCCGTGGTCAAGGCGGAGCAGGTGGCCCGAGCGGCAAAGGCTGCGGCTGAGGAAGCCGCCAAGAAGGCTCAAGAGGCCGCTGCGGCAGCGGCCGCGGCGTCTCGCGAAGCGGTGGGTAAGGCTGAGGAAGCCGCCAAGGCAGCGGAGCGAGCCGCAACGAAGGCTACTGTCGAGGGTGCGGAACGCGCCAGCATGGCCGCCGTCAAAGCGGCCGAGGCTGAGACTGCCGCTGCCGGGGCTCTGGCAAGGGCTGAGGAGATTGCGCGGGAGGCCGCGCTTGCCGGGGAGGAAGCAGAGAAGAGAATAGAGGCGCTGGCCGAAAGGGCGGTCAGACGCTACCTCACCTCGTGGGAAGCCATTGCCGTCATCGCGGTGATGGTACTGGCGATCGTGATGGCGTCCGTGGCCATCAGCGCGGGACTGGGAGGCATGGCCCCGTAGCTTGGGGCCCCTGGCCAGACCAGCCAGGCTGACATAGGATGTGGACGTGCCGGAGGAACCGCACACGCGGACACCCGAGGCGCGGAATTGAATAGCGAGGAGCTGGGCTCCAGCACAAACCAGGGCTGGGCGTCTGCATACAGCGAACGCCCAGCCTTCTTTGTGCTTTCGTCAACGGATGTGGGGTCTGGCTCGAGGGGGAACAGTCTCTACCAGGTGAGTTGCGTTGTTGGGCGCCACTTGAGAAGGAAAATGGAGGGCCAGAGGCCAGCGTACAGTTCACCTAGAGATGTATGCCGACTTCTTTGATTCCGGCGTGCACGCCGAGCCACCAGACCACCGACAGGTATCTGCTCAGGGCCTGCTTCGAGATTGGCTCCGGGCCAAGTGCAGCGTGAAGAGGAGACCCTGCCGTCTGCCTTGAGCACAGCGCATCGGCAAGTAGCCAAAGGAAGCGGTCGATTGCGGCGGCGAACTCCTTGCTGCCCATCATCGAATCGACGGGCTCAAGCAGATAGTGAAGAATGGTATCGAGCACTCGGGCGTCATCTGGCGTCTGGGCCGCCTCCTCGACGAGACCCTCCGCCAGATCGAAGGCCTCGTCCCGACACAGTGACGCCTTCTCCTGCAGCAAGGCAGCATACTGTGATGTGCGAAGGACTTCATTCCAATCCTGTGTCATCTGCCCAATCAACACCACCCGACGCTCGGCACCGCCCCTGTCCGGCAGGCGAGAATCCCACACCCTGGGTCACCGTGGGCCTCTGCCTCGGAACCCCATTCCCTCACCGGAAGCGGCGACTGGGGGTCGCCGCTCTCCCCACTAACATTGTAGTAGGTGCAGCAACATACAGTCAAGCGGCAACAGGGCAAACGAGCCCACGGCTGCCGTACGCTATCACATACGAGGTATCTCGTTGGGCAAGTATGAGGTGACTCGGGGATAACAGCCGCCAGCTCCGTAGCCTTTCCAGCCTCAGGCGGCATCCGAAACAGCGCCGAACAGCAGCGCA
Organism: uncultured Dehalococcoidales bacterium; assembly: GCA_964438305.1. GTDB lineage: Bacteria > Chloroflexota > Dehalococcoidia > E44-bin15 > E44-bin15 > CAYTKL01. The sequence goes on from CAYTKL010000097.1 coordinate 4,607, forward strand.
ACGGGGAAGCTGCCGAAGACTGCAGAGAGGGGAAGTGCGTCGCTGCCACGACGCACCTCGAGCCTGTCATCAGTGAGGAGATGAAGCCACTGCCCTGGCGCTCCATCGGGAAGCTGCAGACAGTCGTCGCCCCAGACGGTCACTCCCAGCGGCAGCACGTCCGCCTGAAGCAGACGCACCGCCATTCGCGGCACCACGGCGAGCACCCATTCGCATCCCAGCCGTCGCGCGAAAGCCGCAACGTTGTCCTGCCTTGAACCGCTCGCGTGGACGGGCACGTAGTCGCCCTGGGCAAACAGCTCGGTGCGGGATTGACGGAAGCCGAGCGCCCTGTACGCCAGGTACAACTTGATGCGGCCATCGTCCCAGTCGTGCAACAGCTCCTCCACCAGGTGGGCAGAGTCCTCGCGCTCCCGTCGCATCAAATCGTCCAGCAGGCTGCGCCGCTTGTTGAAATCGACAGGCCTCCGGTTGTCCGGGTCGACCAGGCTGAAGTCCCACAGCTCCGTGCCCTGGTAGAAGTCGGGCACTCCAGGTGATGCTATCTTGAGCAGGGTCTGTCCCAGGGCGTTCAGCATGCCGTAGAAGGCAATGCTCTTCTGGAACTCGACGAAGTCCGGGAGGAAGTCTCTGGAGCCATCCCTTCCCAGTATGGCCTCCACAAAACCGGTGAGGGCCGCCTCATGGGCTTCGTTGACACACACCCAACTCGTATTGCCCTTGGCTTCTCGTGCCGCCTTGACTACGTAGGCCAGCACTCGCTGCTTGAACCCGTCCACCTCAACCTCTCGGAGTGGCCACGCTCCGAGCAACGTCTGATACAGATGGGTTTCCTCGTTCGCGTCGGGAACCGGCCTGCCGTCGACGAGTTGCTTCCTCGGTCGATTCCAGTCGCTCCATCGCTTCAACCTCTGTGACCACTCGTCGGGGAGTTCGGAAAGCACATTGAGCCTGGCGCGCACGTCTTCGCTGCGCTTGGTGTCGTGGGTGGACGTGGCGCTCAGTGCGTGGCGCCACTTGCGTAGCCTCGACTCATTGTGCCGGTGAAACGCCGATACGCCGAAACCGGGTGCCTCGGGGTGAGACCCTACCTCGTTGAGCGACAGCAGCGCATTGTAGGTATAGAGCGCGGTGTCTTCGAGCCCCTTGGCCATGGCCGGTCCGGTGAACTGCTGCCATTGCATCACGAACTGAAGCCAGGCGCTCTTTCGGTGCTGAGGCGACGACGGCGGGATATCGAGAAGAAGGACGCGCCCGAGGAAGCGAAGCCCCCCGATGCATGCGCCTTCGCTTCGCCTCTCCGCGTCTCCGAGAGAGCGTGCAATGTAGCTATTGTCGCGCGCACTGATGTGGAAGTCCCGCACATAGGCCCGATATACCGGACAGCAGGCAGTCGACTCCAGTATCGCCCGCATCAGTTCGTCCTGGCTGAGGTCGCGGGCCTGTTCGTCTTGCTGCGCCAGGGCAAGGAGCCTCCGCGCGAGCCGCGCCAGCTCAGCCCCAAAGAGCTGCTCGATGACCTTCTTCTTCTGTTCGTAGACCACGTCTGCGAAGCCGGACTCGCAGCCGGTGAAGTCCTCATATGTCGTCCGCAGGCTGTCGTACCCGTGTGGGTCCACGAACACGCCATTGACCGCGTTGAGGAACTCGTAGCCGGTGGTGCCGAACACGGGCCATTCCTGCGCCAAGTCCTCATCCGCTGCGAGGATCTTCTCCACAACGACGTAGACGGCCTTTCCAGCCTGCTTCCGTGATGAGCCCTGTCCGGCTCCGGCCTGGAGCCGATGCAGGTATGTCTGTGGCTCATACAGTCCGTCGATATGGTCGACTCGCAAGCCGGTGACCTGACCGCTCCGCACCTTCCGGAAGACCAGGGCATGGGTGGCCTCGAGGACCTTGGCGTCCTCAACCCTGACCCCGACCAGGTCGCTGATGTCAAAGAAGCGGCGGTAGTTGATGCGTGTCACGCCGGTGCGCCAGAACTCAAGCTGGTATGCCTGCTCAGCCAGAAGGAGGTCCATCAGGAGGCAACCCTCGGCGTCTCGCCGCAACTTGTTGAACGCCGCCAGGCTGTCATCGAGGAGGCGCCTGACTTTGGACTGAGCCCGATATAGCCGCCACAGCCTGGCCTTGATAGACTGGCTGCCCTGGTATCTGCCCTGGACGCTTTCCGGGGAGGGTGCGGTCC
>CAYTKL010000098.1:0-6775 GCA_964438305.1 uncultured Dehalococcoidales bacterium
GCGACAACACCGCCGCCGTCGTCATGCGCGAGCTCTACCAGACTCATGGCCAGATATGGACTCTGGTGGTATCGAAATACGAGGCGGTCCCTGACCTCTTCACCGAAGCGGAGGCCAGCCTCCTGGTGAAGCAGGGTGCGCTTCGCCTCGACTGGACATCTCACAAGCTGGGTGACCAGCAACTGATACTCACCGCCATAGGCGGCTACCAGCTCGTGGAAGTGCTCAAGGCTTCGGCAAGACTCGCCGAAAGGGATGTCTCTCATTCCGTTGTCTACATGATTGAGCCGGGGCGTTTTCGCTTTCCACGGAGCAGGGGTGAGGAGATTCATGTAGCGTCAGGTGAAATCCACAGTGAACTCTACCCCGAGTCGGTGCCCGCTCGCATCTTTGTGAGCCACACGAGGCCGGAAGTAGTACTGGGGGTGCTGCAGCCAATCAGTACGGGACCCGCCGGGACGGTGGGGCTGGGATACATCGGGCAAGGCGGCACGCTCACACCACCAGGCCTTATGTTCATCAACCGCTGTACATGGGCGCACATCCTGGACAGAGCGAGCAGCGTGCTCAATCTCCCGCGAGGTGAATTGCTCTCTCGAGAGGAGCAGGCTGCGCTCGATGGCAGGGCATCAGCCGAGGGCGTGATTATCGAGGCGTGAAAACTGGAAGGAGGAGCAATCGATGGATCGGCTGAAAGCACCGCAAGAATGCGGGCAGTCGATATGGCTTGACTATATTCGCCGAGACCTTATCGTGAGCGGTCAACTCCAGAAGCTGGTAGACGACGGTGTGACTGGACTGACAAGCAACCCTACCATCTTCGAGAAGGCGATCAGCAGGAGCGATGATTACGATGATTCGATACGCTCTATCATGGGTTCCGACCCGGGTGTCACTTCCCGAGATCTCTATGAGCGCCTGTCGATAGAAGACATTCGGATGGCCGCCGATGTCTTGCGGCCAGTGTACGAGCGGACGGAGGGCGAGGACGGCTATGTGAGCCTCGAGCCTTCAGCGCGGCTGGCCTACGACACTCACGCCACCGTCGAGGAAGTCCGCCGCCTTTGGACCCTCATCGACAGGCCAAATGCAATGTTGAAGGTCCCGTCGACGCAACCGGGTGCAGCCGCTATTGAGGCGCTGATAGCCGAAGGCATCAACGTCAACGTCACTCTCATCTTCTCTGTGCGTCAGTACACACCCGTTTACACCGCCTACATTCGAGGGCTTGAGCGCAGCGATAACCCGGGAAAGGTCGCCTCAGTAGCTTCCTTCTTTGTCAGCCGCATCGATACCTATACGGATGAGGAATTGGAGAGAATAGGCACATCAGAGGCCATGCAACTGCGTGGCCGGATCGCCGTTGCCAACGCCAAGGTAGCCTACCAGCGGTTCTGCCACGTGTTCCGGGGAGCGGATTTCGCCGTCCAGCGCCAAAGAGGCGCCCGGGTTCAGCGTGTCCTCTGGGGAAGCACCAGCACCAAGAACCGCGACTACTCCGACGTGCTCTACGCAGAAGAGCTCATAGGTCGCGACACAGTGAACACCATGCCACCCGAGACGCTGGAGGCCTTTCGCGATCACGGCAGCGTCGCACCAACACTGGAGCGGGGCGCCGACGAGGCTGACAGACTGCTGGAGCAGCTAGCGGAGCTTGGAGTGGACTTCGACGATGTGACAGAGCGACTTCAGAGCGATGGTGTGCAGGCTTTCGCCGACTCGGAGGAGGAGTTGCTTGATGCCCTGGAACAAAAGAAGCAGCGGATTCTGACCCATAGCTCCTGAGCAGGAGACGGGCGGTCAAGAGCATATGACCATGGTTGTAGGTGATAACGGGGAGAAGACCATGGACTTCAAGAAGCACCCTTCGACGGATTTCAAAGACATAGAGAGGCTGTCGAAGCAGGAGGCCGCAGAGGAGATGGAGGGCTTGCGGGAAGGCATCGACTATCACGACTACCTGTACTACGTCAAGAATCAGCCGCAGATCTCTGACGCGGTGTACGACCAGCTCTTCCATCGCCTCCAGGAGCTGGAGGATGCGTTCCCTGAGCTCCAGTCGGAGAACTCCCCTACACGCCGCGTGGGAGCCGAGCCGGTCAACAAACTGGGGAAAGCGAAGCACACGTCCCCCATGCTCAGCCTGCGCGCGGTGTACAGCAAGGAAGAGGTGAAGGCCTTCGTCGATTTCGTGCGGGACAGCGTTGAGGGCGAAAACACCTACGTGACAGAGCCCAAGTTCGACGGCGTCTCCGTGGAAATCGTGTACCAGGACGGCGAGTTCCAGCGCGGCGCCACCAGGGGGGACGGCGACACCGGCGAGGAAATCACGCGCAACTTGAGGACGGTAAGGACACTGCCTCTACGACTCAATGTTGACGGCAAGGCGCCGACGATGCTGGCGGTTCGTGGCGAGGTGCTCATGCTCAAGGAAGGCTTCCAGGAATTGAACAAGCAAAGGGTGGAGAGGGGAGAGGAGCCCTTTGCCAACCCCCGCAACGCTGCTGCAGGGCTGCTGAGGCAGCTGGACCCGAAGATGGTAGCCGGGCGGCCCCTCGACATCTGGTTCTATGAAGTGCTGAGCGTAGAGGGCCAGGAGTTCTCCTCCCATCAGCAGGTGCTGGAGCAACTGGGGCGATGGGGTCTCAAGACCGACCCGCACAACACGACCTGCTCGTCTCTGGAAGACATGGAGCGGAACTACAGCAAGCTGCTCGACGAACGCGAGGAACTGAAGTATGAGGTGGACGGCGTGGTCATCAAGCTTGATGACCACGAGCAGCGGGCCCGCCTCGGCACGCGGGAACGCAGCCCGCGGTGGGCTATCGCCTGGAAGTTCCCCCCGAAGAAAGAGGTCACCCGGCTCCAGCAGATCATCATTCAGGTGGGAAGGACGGGAATACTCACCCCGGTTGCCCTCCTCGAACCAGTCGATGTGGGAGGGGTGACCATCAGCCGGGCGACCCTGCATAACGAGGGTGAGGTGCACCGCAAGGATATTCGGGAGGGCGACAAGGTTCGCGTGATGCGAGCTGGGGACGTGATCCCCGAGGTCGTCGAGCGAGTGGATGAGGGGAAGAAGAGGAAGGCCCGGTTCTCCATGCCAGCGAGATGTCCCGTATGCGGTGCGGAGGTGGTGAAGGAAGGTGCCTACTACCTTTGCCCGGCGGGCCTCTCCTGTCCAGCTCAGTTGACTGGCCGGATAGTGCACTATGCCTCTCGAGAGGCGATGAACATCGAGGGGCTGAGCGAGAAGACGGCGGAGCAGCTTGTCAGAGAGGGACTGGTCAGGGACCTGGCTGACCTGTATCACCTCAGCGTCGATGATCTGATGGGCCTGGAAGGGTTCGCTGAGAAATCGGCGAATCAGCTTCATAAGGCCATTGAGGGCGCCAAGAAGGCGCGGCTGCACCGCTTCCTCTACGGGCTGGGCATCCGGCACGCGGGACAGCATATGGCGGGGGTGCTTGCACAACGATTTGGAACGTTGGACGCGTTGGAGAACGCGGGCGAAGAGGAACTCCAGCAGGTTCGCGAGGTCGGGCCGCAGGTAGCCGCCAGTGTGCGGGAGTTCTTCGACGAAGAGGCCAACAGGCAGGTGCTGCAGCGGCTATTGGAGGCTGGAGTGAAGCTCGAAAGGCCAGAGAGGCGCGAGGGAGAATCGCCTTTCGAGGGGAAGACCTTCGTGTTCACCGGCGCGCTCGAGGGCTACACTCGCGCCGAGGCCGAGCGTGCTGTGGAGGACCTGGGTGGCCGGGCGGCCTCCAGCGTGAGCGCCAACACGGACTACGTCGTTGTGGGCAAGGAGCCCGGTAGCAAGCTGGATGACGCCCGGCGGCACAACGTGAAGGTCCTCGACGAGGCGGCCTTCGAAGAGCTTCTTCACCGGTGAGCAAGAGGGCATCGGTATCCTGTGTGTTTGGGTGCCGGTGGTGGCCCTTGAATGTAGCTGCACATTCGAACCAAGGAGGACGGGCATGAGTGGGAGAAAGGAGAACGTGCTGTGGTTTGATGACGTCGGCTCGAGCGACGTAGCCGTTGTGGGAGGCAAGAATGCGTCCCTTGGGGAGATGATTGGAGCGTTGAAGGACAGGGGCATTCGGGTACCCGACGGCTTCGCCACGACGGCAAGCGCCTATCGAAAATTCCTGAAAGAAAACAACCTTGGAGAGAGAATCGAGTCGCTGGTGGGTGAGATGGAGAACGGCGAGAAGGCCCTGAGTACGGTGGGAAGGGAGATACGAAGGCTCATCAGGCGGGCCCACTTCCCGACAGAAATAGCGGATGAGATACGACAGGCCTATCGAGCCCTGAGCGACAAGTATGGGGTGGACGAGGTCGGTGTAGCCGTAAGGAGCAGCGCCACGGCGGAGGACTTGCCAGAGGCCAGCTTCGCCGGACAGCAGGAGACCTTCCTCAACGTGAGCGGTGAGCAGGAGGTGCTGGATGCCTGTCGGCGCTGCTATGCTTCGCTGTTCACCGATCGGGCCATAAGCTACCGCGAAACGAAAGGCTTTGACCAACTGGAGGTAGCCCTCTCAGTGGGTGTGCAGAAGATGGTGAGGTCCGACAAGGCCAGTGCCGGTGTGGCGTTCTCGCTGGACCCGGAGACAGGGTTCGACAAGGTGGCCGTCATCAACGGGGCCTGGGGGCTGGGCGAGAGCGTGGTGCAGGGAGCGGTGAACCCCGACGAGTTCGTCGTGTTCAAGCCCTTGCTGGACGAGCGGCATTTCGTGCCAATAATCGGCAGATCTCTTGGCACCAAGGAGAAGAAGGTCATCTATGGCAGGAATGGGTACCGCGGCACGCGAACCGTCGAAACGCCGAGAAGGCAGCGTCGCTCCTACAGTCTGGGCGATGAGGAAATCCTGACGCTGGCGAGGGGGGTCCGTGACATTGAAGAGCACTACGGCAAGCCAATGGACGTGGAATGGGCCAGGGACGGTGACACCGGCGAGCTGTATATCGTCCAGGCGCGCCCGGAGACAGTGCAATCGCAGAAGGAGGCGAGTTCCCTGAAAACGTATGTGCTCAAGGAGGAGGGCAAGCGATTGCTGTCCGGCCTGAGCATCGGCGATGCCATCGCTGCGGGGAAGGCCCTGGTCATCAAGAGCGCCAGGGAGATCGACCGATTCGAGGAGGGCGCTATTCTGGTAACGGAGATGACCGACCCCGACTGGGTTCCGATCATGAAGAAGGCCAAGGGGATAATAACCGACCTGGGAGGCCGCACATCACACGCCGCCATCGTGAGTCGCGAGCTTTCGATTCCCGCGGTGATAGGCACGGGGGAAGCCACCGAGGTGCTCAAGGATGGTCAGGAGATAACGCTCTCGTGCGCTGAAGGGGACAAGGGCTACGTATACGAAGGGATGCTGGAATTCGAAGAGAGCGACGTCAACCTGGAAGAAATGCCCGACACGCGAACTCAGATAATGATGAACATATCAAGCCCCGATGCTGCATTCCGGTGGTGGCGGCTTCCCTGCAACGGAATCGGGCTGGCCCGCATGGAGTTCATCATCAACAACATCATCAAGATACACCCCATGGCTCTCGTACATATCAATAGCCTGAAGGACCAGGTCGTTCGCCAGCAGATCGAGGAGCTGACCAAAGGGTACGACGACAAGACTGACTACTTCGTCGACCATCTGGCGCAGGGCATTGCCAAGATCGGGGCGTCCCAGTACCCAGACCAGGTCATCGTTCGCATGAGCGACTTCAAGACAAACGAATACGCCAACCTCATTGGGGGAGAGGAATACGAACCTGAGGAAGAGAACCCCATGATCGGGTTCCGCGGTGCCTGCCGCTACTACAGTGAACGCTACAGACAGGGCTTCGACCTCGAGTGCCGCGCCATCAAGCGCGTGCGCGATGAAATGGGCCTCAAGAACGTGGTGGTCATGATACCGTTCTGTCGAACGCCGGAAGAGGCCGATAGAGTAATCGACGTACTGGAGGAGAACGGGCTAAACCGGGGTGACAACGGTCTTGAGGTCTACGTGATGTGCGAGATTCCGTCAAACGTGGTGCTGGCAGAGGAATTCGCGCGGCGCTTCGACGGCTTCTCCATCGGCTCCAATGACCTGACGCAACTCATCCTGGGGGTGGACCGTGATTCGAGGGAGCTGGCGCAGCTTTTTGACGAGCGCCACGAAGCGGTGAAGAGGACAATCCGCAATCTCATCCACGTGGCGCATGAGAACAACACCAAGGTTGGTATCTGTGGCCAGGCCCCGAGCGATTACCCTGAGTTCGCCGCGTTTCTGGTCAACGCTGGGATTGACTCAATATCGCTCAACCCTGATGGCGTGGTGCCGGTCAAGAGGCGTGTAGCGGAGGAAGAGCGAGTCGCGGTGACGTGAGGCAGGTTGACGCGAGTGGATGCGAAAGAAAGGCATATGAACCACAGTGACCATGGCTCCGGCCACAGGGAGGGCCGGCAGGCTCAGGGCGCGCATGAGCAAGGAAGCGGACACGTTGGTCAGGATCACCATGCACGCATGCTCGCCGACTACAAGAAGCGCTTCATTGTCTCTGTGGCGCTCACCGTCCCCGCACTTGCCCTCTCACCACTGATCCAGGAACTTGTTGGCATTGCAGACCGCATTCGGTTCACTGGGGACCTGTACGTTCTGTGGGGCTTCTCCACCGCCATCTTCGTCTATGGCGGCTATCCGTTCCTCAAGGGCCTGGTTGACGACCTTAGGTCCAGAAGCCCGGGCATGATGACCCTCATCGCTCTGGCCATATCCGTGGCCTACCTGTA
>CAYTKL010000099.1:0-1233 GCA_964438305.1 uncultured Dehalococcoidales bacterium
AAGCTGATCTGCCAATTGGTTGGGTCAACCAAGCAGAAATCCAGCGAGTTGGTGGGCAGGTCTTTCACTAGGCGGTTCACGACACGGTTGCAGTCCTCATTGTAGTAGGCAATGTGCACAGGCTCAAACAGGGCTGCACGCTTCTTCAACGCTTCAACCGCTGCCTTGTTCATGTCGTTCAAGAAGAAGTGAGTGAACGGCACCCTGCACTTCAGGGCGACGAGCGGGGAGCCATCGAACTCCTCCTGACCGTGTTCAACCGCACACCTTCCGGGTCCGGAGAAGAGGTCGACATATGCGCGAGTGCTCCACCTACTTCTCATACCGGCGTTGAATATGTTGCAGTATCGGTCAACGTAGTAGAGCTTGTCTCTCGCCCATGAGCCAGCGAGCATGACGTTTTGACCGTCGGAGCCCGGAACCAAGTCGCCTGTCGGCATGGCGCTGCTCCTCAGAGTCGCCTGATGACGCCGACGACCTTGCCCTGGATCTCGACGTTCTTGGGGTCGGCGAATATTGGCGCCATGTTCTCATTGGCCGGCTGAAGGCGGACCTTCCCGTTCTCCAGGTAGAACTTCTTGAGGGTTGCCTCCCCTTCCTGCTTCAGCCACACGGCAACCGTGTCGCCATTATCGGCAGCGGAGGCCTGCTGCATCACCACCAGGTCGCCTTCAACGATGAGGGCGTCGATCATCGATGTCCCCTTCACTTTGAGGGCGTAGATGCCTTCCGTGTACTTGGTGAAGTCCTCGGGAAGCTCGAACGAGTCAACCGACCCGTCCAGGCTCCACGCATCCGCTGTGGGCACAGGTATCGGCTCGCCGGCGGCGATGGTGCCGATGACGGGCACGCGCAGCATGCGCCTGATGCCCAGCCCGATGCCCCGGGAGACCTCGCGGTCTCGGGTGATATGGCCTTCCCTCTCCAGGACCCTCAGGTTGTACTCCACCACGGAGGTGGAACTGATGCCGCACCCCCGGGCGATGTCCCTGATGGTGGGGGGATAGCCGCGGTCGTCGAGGAACTGGCGGAGGAAATCAAGAATGCCAGTCTGCTTGGTGGAAAGCGCTTTCATTCCCTGCCCCTCCTCTCGAACGTATGTTCGACGAACTTATGTTCTAGAGAGTAGCACGGGAATGGGGGGTTGTCAATACCCTGGTGATTTGGGGGCCCACCCACCCGCCCTGGGGTGTTTCTGGGGGACACCCCCAGGCCCCCGCCAGAGGGGGGCCC
>CAYTKL010000099.1:1333-6767 GCA_964438305.1 uncultured Dehalococcoidales bacterium
AGCGGGCCTGGAGCCGATGCTCCTCTCCAGAGGCGAGAGCTTGTCGAAGGACAGCTCGCGAAAGGGATGCCTGAAGGGCTTGGTTTCCCACCCGCCCACCCCGTGGCGCCTGCCGCCAGCCGAGCACGGCCTCCGTCCCCCCAAAGCACGCGGGAAGCTGCCGGGCGGGACACGCTGTAGGGGGCGTTCAATTGAACGCCCCTACAGAGGACAGGCCTGTCGAAGGGCGGCAGGCGTGGGACATCGGTAGGAATGAAAGCGTGGGCGTTATAGGGGGGCTGTCTGGGGCTGGGGCATAGGGAGTCAGGCTTGTGCTGACAAAGGGGAGAAGGTCACAGGAGCAACTGCTTCTACCGGGTTCGAGGTTCCGAATCACCCACGTTCACTATCTGCGCTTCCCGGGTGATTCTCTTGATCAGTCCGCTCAAGACCTTGCCCGGACCGACCTCGACAAAGGTGGAGACGCCGGCATCCACCATGTACTCGACGCTCTTCTGCCACTGAACGCAACTGGAGATCTGGTTGACAAGCTCCTCTTTGATCTCATCAATGGTGGTCATTGGCTGAGCGGTGCAGTTGACCACAATGGGTACGCGGGGCTCGCGAAACTCCAGCTCCGCGATGGCCCGAGCCATTCCCGCCGCCGCGGGCTGCATAAGTGAGGAGTGGAAAGCCCCGCTGACTTTCAGCGGTATGGTGTAGCGCGCTCCCATGGCTGTGGCCAGGTCGACGGCGCGTACCACGGCTCCCTTCGGTCCGCTGAAGACCACCTGCCCCGGGGAGTTCAGGTTAGCGACCTGGACGCCGGTTTCCTGGCATATCTCCTCCATGGAGATATCGTCCAGACCGATGATGGCCGCCATGCCTCCGGGGGTCCTCAGCCCTGCCTCGTGCATCAGTCTTCCCCGTTCCCTGGTGAGGCGGAGGGTATCGGCGAAATCGAGCACGTCGGCGGCAACCAGGGCGCTGTACTCTCCCAGGCTGTGACCGGCTACGAAAGTGGGACTGAGCAGCTCACCGGCCACTTCGGAAGCTGTCCTCAGGCAGGCCACGCTAACAGTAAGGATTGCCGGCTGGGCGTTCACCGTTGCCGAGAGCTCTTCATCGGGCCCCTCGAAGCAGAGGCGCGACAGATGGAAGTCCAGCGCATCGTCAGCCTCCTCGAACACCTCTTTGGCCTGCGGGAAGGCGTCGTAGAGGTACTGTCCCATGCCCACCCACTGCGCTCCCTGTCCGGGGAAGACGAAGGCTGTCTTCTCGTCGTTCGAAGGCCACTTGGTGTGAGTCAAACGGCCACTCCTATGTCTGGCTTATGGCCCTTTCCTGGATTCCACTTTGACCGCCTGCCTTCCGAGGTACGTTCCGCACGTACGGCAGGCGTGGTGAGCCAGCTTAGGGCTGTGACACCGTGGACAGTAGTCGATGGTAGGCACAGTCATCGAGTCGTGAGCGCGCCTGTTTCCCCGGCGGGACTTGGTAGTCCTTCTTTTCGGAACTGCCATTGTTGTTTCTATTCCTCCCTATCCGAAACCAGCGTCGCAAGCTTGGCGAGCCTGGGGTCTATGCTGGGCGGCGGGCAGTCACAAGGCCCGAGGTTGAGGTTGTGACCACAGGTGGCACACAGCCCAGCGCAGTCGTCGCGGCAGAGAGGCTTCATCGGGATGGCGAGGAGCATGTACTGGCGCACCGCTTCACTGAGGTCGATCTCCTCGTCGCTGGTGATGGCAAAAGCCCCTTCCTCAGCGCCGGGCAGATACTCTTCCTCAATGCGAAAGCTCAGAGGCTGTCGTATTGGAGCGAGACATCGGCTGCAAGCCGCGTCGAATGTGGTGTCGAGGGTGCCCCTCACGAAGATGCCCCTGTCGGTGCGAAGCAATGTCACTTCGCCGGAAGCTGCTGACTCTCCTGTTTCACGAAAACCATAGCGCCAAGCGGTACCCACTGGCTCTCTGATGAGCTGCGATACGTCGATTATCATGGCTAACTCTGGGTAACAGGATTTGTCATTATAGATGCAATGTGGCTTGGTGTCAAGTCGCCGCAGATGGCGGTACGCTGCGCAGCGGCGCTCGTGGGCCAGCGCATCGACCAGGCGGCTAGACTATGTAGCGGGCTCTCAGTATGATCACGCCTATCCAGGCTATCGGGATGGCAATAGCGAGAGCCATCACGAAGATGAACCAGGCAGGCGCGCCATAGAGGCCGGCGGCGTATCCCACGTCGAAGAAGGCCAGAATGCCGAGAACAACCAGGGCCAGGGCACCACACAGGAAAAGGCCGCCAATAACAAGCTGCAGAAACGAGGTCATAGTGATAACCTCCTGCCAAGTGTTGCTTCCGCAGTATAGAGACATGTCGCCGTCGGTGTCAACCACACGTGGCTGGTGGCTGTTCATCCGCTGGCGGGTCCAGCCACACCGTTCCTGGCTCGCACACGTCGCGGGGGTATGACAAGCGCGTTTGTCCCGCACACCCGTTCCCTCTCTGTCATTCTGAGCCGAAGCTCTGAGCAAAGCGAAGAGGAGGCGAAGAATCTCGGCGGGGGAGGTTCTTCGGTCGCGGAGTCTATCCTGAGTCAGCCGAAGGACTCCTCAGAATGACATGTGGGGGACACCCCCAGACCCCCGCCAAAGGGGGAAATCCCCCTGGGCTCCCCGGGCCAGTTCGTTCGCCCTCGCTCAGGACATACCTGTCCAGGGCACTGACCGCCCCGCCCAATGTAGTTGCCTGATGAATCAGGCACCACTGCCTCATGAATGGGGCAACTACAGGGAAAGGGTAGGCTCATCGCCTCAGGCGACACCGATTCGCCGTGGCGAGAGCCCTTCGGCTCGGCTCAGGACAGGCTTGTCGAAGGGCCGTTCATGGTTCGACAGGCTCACCACGAGCGGCAGAATGCGCGGCGCAGGCAGGTGCCAGTCCCGGGCGTTCGCCCTGATCAGGGGGAACGCCGCCCGGCGAAAGCATGCTGGAGGGGCGTTCAATTGAACGCCCCTGCCAAGTGAACACGCCGCCGTGCTATCTCGTTCCCAGTACCTGCCGGGCGATGGTCATTCGCTGCATCTCCGAGGTGCCCTCGTAGATCTCGGTAATGCGCTGGTCCCGATAGTACCGTTCCACGGCGAAGTCGGTGGTGTAGCCGTAGCCGCCGAATATCTGGACCGCCTTGTGGCACACTCTGTGGGCGGCCTCACTGGCGAAGAGCTTGGACATGGCGGCTTCCTTGAGGGGAGCACGGCCCTGCTCCTGGGTGAGCCAGGCGACGCGGTAGGTCAGCAGCCGGGCGGCGTCGATGTCGGTGGCCATGTCGGCGATCATCCACTGGATCGCCTGCATTTGAGCCAGCTCGGTGTCGAACTGCTTCCTCTCCTTGGCGTAGGCCACGGCGGCATCGAAAGCGGCCTGAGCTATGCCCACCGCCTGGGCCGCTATGGTAACGCGGCTGGCGTCTATGGCTTCCAGCGCTATCCTGAAGCCCCTTCCCTCTTCGCCAAGCATGTTGGCCCGCGGTATCTTGCACTCCTCGAACAGCAGCTCTGTTGCCGAGGCGGGATGCAGGCCCATCTTCTTCTCAATCTTGCCCACGGAGAAGCCGGGGGTGCCCTTGTCCACCACGAAGGCGCTGATGCCGCGGTATCCCAGCGATTTGTCCTTGGTGGCGAAGGTGCTCACGAAATCGGCTTCAGCGCCGTTGCTGATGAACACCTTGGTGCCGTTGAGGACGTAGCCGTCGGCTTCCTCGGTGTACCTGGTTTCCAGCGCGGCGACATCGCTGCCGGCCATTGCCTCGGTGAGGCCGAAGGCGACCGACTCCCCCTTTACCACACGCGGGATGTAGTGGCCTTTCTGCTGCTCGTTGCCGTGCATGGTGATGGGATACATACCCAGGCCGAGGCTGCATATGTATGAGACGCTCAGGCCGGCCGAGGCGCGGGCGATCTCCTCACAGGCTATGACGAAGGCCAGCTCGTCGAGGGTTCCCCCGTACTCCTCGGGAAAGCCGACGCTATACAGCCCGGCATCGGCCATCTTGGCGACCGTCTCGTGGGGGAACTGCCCGCTCTCGTCCCATTCCGCGGCATAGGGTTCGACCTCCTTGGCGCAGAAATCGCGCACCATCGTCTGGAACATCTTGTGTTCTTCATCCAGTCCGAAGTCCATTTCTTCAACCTCCCCTTTCGTTGTGCCGTCCCTGGCTCTTGTCGTCGGGTATCCAGATGACACGTCATCTCCTGGCGATTGCGCCTACGCCAGGCCGCGCGCCTTCTTGAACCTGTCGGTGAGCATGGGGACCACCTGGAAAAGGTCACCCACGATGCCGTAGGTGGCCACTTCAAAGATGGGGGCGTTGGGGTCCTCATTGATGGCGACGATAACCTCAGAGGTCTGCATGCCGGCGAGGTGCTGCACCGCGCCGGAGATGCCGCAGGCGATGTATACCCTGGGGCACACGGTCTTGCCCGTCTGGCCCACCTGATGCGAATAGGCGATCCAGCCGTCATCCACCGGGGGGCGCGATGAGGCCACCGCGCCGCCGAGGACGTCGGCCAGCTCCTTGACGATCTGGAAATTCTCCGGCTTGCCCAGCCCGCGGCCGCCGCACACGATGACATCGGCGTCATCGAGCTTCACCTTCTCCGACAGGTCCTCGACGAAGCCGAGCAGCTTCGTCTTTGAGGTGATTGACTCCCTGGCGAAGTCTACCTTGATTGTCTCTCCCTGCCGGCTTGCGTTGGGCGCCGCCCTCTTGAAGACGTGAGGGCGCACGGTGGCCATCTGAGGCCGCTTCCCCTGGCACACGATGGTGGCCATGACGTTGCCGCCAAAGGTGGGGCGCGTCTGCAGCAGAAGCCGGCTGTCGGGGTCGATATCGAGGCCGGTGCAGTCGGCGGTGAGGCCGGTGTGGACTGTGGCGGCCACCCGGGGAATGAAGGAGCGACCCATGGCGGTGGCGCCGGCGAGGAGTATCTCCGGCTTGTACCTGCGGACCAGGTCGATGAGCACGCCGGTGTACCGGTCCTCGTTGTGGTCGGCGAGGATGGGGTCGTCCGCCAGGAGGACTCTGTCGGCGCCGCAGGCGACGAGCCCTTCCGCCCCTTCCACGCCGTGCCCCAGGCACACCGCGGTCAGCTCGGCGCCAAGCTGGTCCGCCAGCTTGCGGCCCTCGGAGACAAGCTCGTAGGCCACGCCCTTCAGCCTGCCGTCCCGCTGCTCGGCGAAGACCCACACCCCGCTGTAGCCTTCACTGACCTCCTGTTCATCCTCTTCGATGCTGATGGCGTCGTAGGTGCACAGGTCGATGCAGGCGCGGCACAGGGTGCACCCCTCGCCGATGCGCGCCTTGTCGTCGACTATCTCAATCACGCCGAAGGGGCATGCCGTCACGCACGACCCGCAGCCGGTGCACCTGTCAAGGTCAATCTCTATTCCCATG
>CAYTKL010000100.1:0-6729 GCA_964438305.1 uncultured Dehalococcoidales bacterium
ATAGACGAACTGCAGCGGTTCGTCGACTCCAGGTGGCGGGACTACGTCGCCAGGCACACGACCTCACCGTCACACGATTAGCATCGATAGACTGCGACGGCTGCTGGCCCCTGGGACCTATCTGGGCCAAGAACCCCCACAGGAGAAGCCGAGACTAGCCAATCGTCGTCTGACGGCCAAGAACAAGGATGCCCTTCAGTGCCGTCAAGAAGACATCCTTGAAGCGCAGCAGGTAATACAAGGGCAGGAGCTTGGAGCTATCGATTGAGTAGCGCATGAGCATGTACTCTCTTGAAGGCACAAGCAGGGTCCAGAGATAGCGGAGGCTTGGCACAGCCACGGGCACGGTCACAAGCGATAGCAGAGGCGACCCAGTCGAATCCAACCCATTTGCGTGGTGCCTGTCATCAGGGCTGGTAAGCGAGGCAAACACGCTCCTCTCAAGTCTACTTGGTCTGTATGAGCCGAGGTCGTCGAGGACGAAGCCGGGGACGGCAGGATGAAAGAGATCAACGGTCCTTTGTAGACTGTATCGCACCGGAAGGCAAACCCTTGATTCGAATACCCTCTTCAAGAAAGCCTCCCAGTCAAGCGCACCCTGGTAGTGACGAATAAGCTCGGCAATATCGCAGGCGGACGCCAGCCAGTCGAGCCCATGATGCTTGAAAAGATGGAGGCACGAATGAAGAAGGGCGTCCTCGGGACACAGGACAAGGGCGCGGAGGCCAGCGATCTCGGCCTCCCGTGCCCGCTGCCACAGGCCCTTCGCTTTCACCCTCCCCTCAAAGGAATACGCCGGCCCCAAGAGCCAGTGAAGGTCTATCTGGGTCGGGATACGTCCGCTCTTCACCGGGGCCACTGCGCTGTGCAGGTCCTCTTCCCCATGGCACAGTCCCCGGCCACGAGCCCGGTAACCCAGGTCCCCAAGGACCTCCATTGCCTGATGCAGCTTTCGCCGGCGGATAAGCAGGTCGATGTCACAGAAGGGCCGCAACCCCGCGGGATATATCCCTTCCATCATCGCCCCCTTGAGAAGGATCGCCTCGATACCCTCCTCGTCAAAGGCCTGCAGCACCTGCTTCAGCTCTCCGAAGAGAAAGGCGTTTCTGGCGGCTACCGCCAGACGCAGCTCCCTTATCCTTCCATCCCTATCGCCCGAAATAGCGAACCCGGGGGTTGACCTACGCAGGATATGATGCACAAGGGGGAGATACCTCTCCCCTTGCTCTTCCAGTATCTGCTCTATAGCCAAACCTTGCAGCATAGCTCGCAACTACCGTATCGGTCGCTCTCCAGCAGCCACTGCCGGGAACAGGCAACCCGCCTCTCATTCACACCCGACTACTCCCGTCCTTCAGCATCGACGCGATGCGGCGATTCCCGGCTCTTCCCGCTGGTCGCCGAGTAGCGAGCGGTAGTAGGCGCTGGTCTCCATGAGCGAGCGGTGCGTACCGACGGTCATGACACCATTCTCGTCCAGAAGGAGCGTGCGGTCCGCGTCCAGTACGGTGGACAGGTGGTGGGCTATCACCAGCAGCGTCTTGTCCCGCACCACGACGGGGAGGGATTCGAGGATCGACCTCTCCGTCAGGCGGTCGAGGGCAGAGGTTGGCTCATCGAATACCAGGATGTCCGGGTCCTTCACCAGCGCCCGAGCAATGGAGAGCCGCTGCTTCTGTCCCTCCGACAGGTTGACTCCCCTCTCCCCGATGTCCGTGCCATACCCCTGTGCCAGCCCGCTGATGAACTCGTGTATACCCGCCGCCCTGGCAGCCGCGACGACCTCTTCCATGCCGGCACCGGGGTTTCCGTAGCACAGGTTGTCCATGATACTGCCACGCAGCAGCAGTGTGCTCTGAGAGACATATCCTATCCGCTGGCGCAATGAACTGAGTCTGTACTCGGATGCCGGCAGCCCGTCGAAGTACACTTCTCCCGCGCTTGGCTTGTAGAAGCGAAGGATGAGACTCACCAGGGTCGTCTTGCCCACACCGCTGGGGCCCACTATGGCCACATGCTCCCCGGGGTGGATAGCGAAAGAGATACTCCTGAGCACCGCCTCTTCGTCACCTTCGTAGGAGAAGCAGACGCCTTCAAACTCGATTCCTCCCCTTAGTCTTTCCACCGTTCTGCCCGTGTCTGTGTTCTCTTCAGGGACGATGTCAAACAGGACCGAGACGCGGTCAAGCGCCGCCCGCGCGCTCTGCAACTGGATATTGGCCGTGGCGAGGAACTCCGCCGGACCGAACACGTATCCCAGGTATGCCTGGAAGGCAAGCAAGGAGCCCAGGGTCCACTGGCCGCTGATTACCCAGTAGGCCCCCAGTCCCAGCGTCGCCGCGGTGGCAATGGTGGGCATGAAGCCAATGATGGTGTTCGCCACGGATTGGACCACAGTCCCTTCCATGGAGATTCGAAAGGCCGCTCTCAACTGAGATTTCAGTTGCCCCGCCGTACGGTCTTCCGACGAGAACGCCTTGACCAGGGAAGCTCCGGACAACGACTCCTGGATGCAGCTTGAGACATTGGCTTGCTGCTCCATCCTCCGGTGACTCAAGGTGCGGCTCTTCGCAGAGAAGTAGCGCACCGCGAGGAATATGCCGGGGAGGAGTAGCAGGACACCAAGGCCCAGTCTCCACTCCAGGTACACCAGCAGGCCCACTCCCCCAACGAAACGCACCGCGTTGGTGACGATTCGGACGACTGCGCCGGAGAAGAACCAGCGCACGCCACTCACGTCGGCGTGGACTCGCGACATGAGATAGCCGGTCTGGTTCCTGTCGAAGAACGACTTGGGGAACCGCAGGACACGGTCGAACAGGCCATGCTGGATATCAACGGCCACCTCTTGCTCGAAGTGAGTGCAGTAGAACTGCTCCAGCACCCTCGTCAGTTTCTGCATCACCAGGAATCCGGCAATGAGAAACAGTGCCCCGGCGAGAAGCCCAAGCTCAGCGCTGAGTATGACCTCATCAACGAGATAGCGCATTATGAGCGGTTGAGGAAAGGAGAGCAGGGTGGCGAATACGATGAGGCAAGCCGCCACTACCCCTTTGCGCCGGTGCCGGGCGACGAAGGGCCACAGGTTCTTCAGACCGGCCCTCAGTCCCAAATGACCGTTCCGGCTGGCAATGCGGTCCTGGGGAAGCTCCCGGGAAAGACCGCTCTTCAAATAGGTGAGCCAGCTAATCATATCCAGTTCTCACATTGTCACGGTCGTCAACCTGTGGAGCAAACCACTCTATCAGCCTTCTGAGCCGCCAGCGTACATGCGTACCAGCTATTCCCATTTGTCATCCCGAATCTTCCGGCTGCCGGCTCGTACCGCCTTCTCTGCGTACCCCAGCGCACCTGCCCTAGCGTGGGCCACTTCGCAGAAATACTCCACCGGCGCATCCATCTCGCCAGTCTCAAGATACGCGTGGGCGGGACACCACATACAGAGGTTTGTGATAGGGCATACGCGGCAGCGCTCCAGAAATCCCCTCCTGTTTGAGCGCATATCCCGCACCCACGGTACAAAACGGTACCAGGCATCGGTCACGCTTCCCCGCCGCAGGTCATACACACAATCGGGATGGCACAGCGAAGAGCACAGGCGAAAGAGTCCATCGTAGCCCACGGTGAAACTGCCCCTCCCCGCACCACAGTGAAACACGTGGTTGCAGGTAATCTGGGAGAACTGCGGAACGACAAGCCGGTCGCACCCCTCTTGCAGCGCATCGAACCGCTCCGTATCGGACTTCTCCAGCGCCACGATCTCCTCGGCAGAGAGCCTCTCCGACCTTATCTCCTCGTTCCTGATGTGGTCGCGGTCAAAGCGCAGGTGGAGGAGCGGGTCGAAGCGGAAGTAGTCCTTGGTCTTCTCCTCGCAGAAGCGGGCGATCTGCGGTAGTTCATGCATATTGGAGCGCAAAGCCATCGCCTTGAGGCGCACCTTGACCCCGTTCTGGAGAAGCAGGTCAAGCCCATCCATACAGGCGCGAAAGGAGTCCGGCCTGCGCGTCACCCGCTCGTACGTCTCCTCAGTCACCCCGTACACCGAGACCTCGATATCCCGGGGAGGGTACTCCTTGAACAGCCTGGCATGCTGCTCCGTTATCAGGGTGGCGTTGGTGAACACCGAGACCAGGAGTCCTTTCCTCCTGAGGTCGAGATAGATATCTGAGAAGTCGCCCCTCAGGAGGGGCTCACCACCGGTAATGAGACACCACACGGCGCCCAGAGAGACAGCCTCGTCGGCTATCGCGCCTATCTCCTTTGCCGTGAGTTCTTCTTGCCGCGCTGCGTTGTCCCCGGCGGGAAGGTTGATGTAACAGTGCCGGCAGTTGTTGTTGCAGCGTGCCGTCACCTCCAGGTCAAAGGACAAAGGCTTGCGCTCAGCCCTGATTCTATCCCACAGGGAAAACCGCTGTATCGGAGTTGACGATACAAGGGAGTCATTCATGTTGCCGCCCTCCCCGCAAAGGCGCCAGCAAGGCGCCCCAGCAGCCAAACCAGCGGCGCAAGCAGTCCCCTGCGGCTCAGCAAAGCTATCGCCAGCCGCTCCACACCAAGACCGATTGATACGCTGCGCCCATCCCTCTCAACCCTCGTTACATAGCCCAGGATGGCCTCCCTCGCAGCAAAGCCGTCGGCTTCCGTGGTGCTATCGCCCCTTGTCACACAGGAACCGGCCTCTTTGCCCACCACTCGGTGCACCACGAGCTTCGCAGTACCGGGGTGAACGAAGGCCACCACCCTGCCAAGACCGGGAGACCCACCTGGCAATCGGGATACGGTAATCACGTCACCATCCCTCACGAAGGGGAACATGCTGAAACCGGGCGCCCGGAACCTGAACGGCACGCCCCTGTCCAGCACCACCCGCATAAGCTCAAGCAGCGCCGCCACAGAAAGAGAGGCCTCCTCTACCTTCCTGATGTATCCCACAGAGTCGGCGTCGTGACTCCGTGACGTATTCGGTGGAGCAGCTTCCATTTGGGTGCGCTACCCCGTTGCAGCCTTGACCAGCATCCTTCTCTTGAGCAGTTCTCCCACCAGTCCCGCCACGTCCCGCTCGATCTCCCCGGCAGGAGCCTCGAATTCAACGCACAGCTCATCCACCACGTCCTTCAAGCTCGCCTTTCCATCCAGCCGGTCCCAGATGGCCCTCCCCGTCTCGTTCAGGCTGTAGAGTTCGTCCTCGGTATCCCCCATCCCCGCTGCCAGGGGCACAATGATGAGTTCCTCCTCTATCTCCCTGGCCACCACGTCCTCCGACGGAACGTAGGCTGCATCAAGATTCGTCGTTGATTCCATGCTACTCTCCTTCGTCGATTGTCGCTCAAACAGACTCGGTCAGTGGCACGCCAACCAAATCGCTCTGCTCATCCATCGACTCGATCCTTTCTCTCCAGTTCCTTACCTCCCAAGCATTCTCGTCTGCGCCCAACAACCCCAGGTATCGTGCCTGGGCGTGGGCAATCTCACAGAGGTAGTCGACCGGCCTGTCAAGGACTCCATGCTCTGTCCACGACTTGGCCGGGCAGTGCTCGCAAAGGCCCTTGAGGAAACACCTGGCGCAGCGGTTGAGGTAATCGGGGTCCTTGGCCCTTCTCTCCCGTACCTCCGGAAAGAAACGAGTCAGGCCGTCCTTCAGCGACCCCTTCCTCAAGTCATACACCGTATCCGGATGCCGAAGCAGCAGGCAGGGCTGGAAGAACCCGTAGGCGTCCACACACCCGCTGCCTATCCCAGAGCCACAGGTGAACAATCGGTCGCCGGGAGGCCCTATGAACCCTGAGCAGAACTCTACCATCGCCTTGCGATACTCCTGCGGCTCTCGGGTAAGCATACGTAGGCCTTCTTCCGCTGAGAGCCTGAGCCTTCTGATAAGCCGGTTCTTCTCCTCCGAATCTCGCCTGGCCCGAAGATTGAAGAACATAGCCCAAGGCGCTGGCCTGTCCATCCACGGGATGGCGGATGCCCACGCCTCGAACTCCTCCATTTCCTCCCGGTTTGCCGGCAGAAGAGCACCCTTGACCCCGAAGGGTACCTTCTTCTCCAGCAGCAGGTTCATGCCCTGCCAGGCAGCCTCAAAGGAGCCGGGACTCCTGGTCACCGCCTCATACGATTCCTCTCTCATCCCGTATACCGTTATCTCCACCATTTCCAGGGGCGGTATCCGGGCGAAAAGCTCTGCCAGGTGCGGGGTAATCAGTGTCGCGTTGGTGCAGAGCAGCACTCTGAGGCCCCGCCTCCTCGCAAAGAGATAGAGTTCCTCGAAGTCGTCCCGCAACAGCGGCTCTCCTCCGGTGAACCGTACCGTGAGGCATCCAAGTGACACAGCCTCCTTGAGGACGTCCCCTATCTCCCCGGTGGAGAGCTCCTTCTCTCTGGCGGCTCGGTCATCCGCCGGCCGGTTGATGGAGCAGTGGATGCAGTTGTTGTTGCAGCGCTCGGTGAGCTCCAGATCGAGCTTGCCCAGCAATGGACTGTTGCTCTTCCACAGTGGGGGATTGGTCCCGCCCAGTCTGGCAACGTAGGTGTTATCTTCCATGGAGTACGGCCTTCCTCAGCAAATCAACCACCCCGCCACTCTTGTCGAATCTGAGCACATAGCAGGGGGCCTCGCAAGACAGTTGTTCGGCGAGCGTGAGCTCTTTTTCCCACCAGTCCGCCGTCACGAAGGGCTTGACCAGGCAAGCCAGAAGCCTTCCAACTATCTCCTTCTTGTCTTCCACAGGA
>CAYTKL010000101.1:0-6676 GCA_964438305.1 uncultured Dehalococcoidales bacterium
CGGTGGCTATTGAGCCCCGGACCAAGGCGGACCAGGACAGGATGGATGATGCGCTGACGAAGCTAGCCGAGGAGGACCCAACGTTTGCCAAGCGCTACGATGCCGAGACGGGTCAAACCGTGATCTCTGGAATGGGGGAACTCCACATCGAGGTGATTGTGGAGAGGATGTCGCGGGAGTTCAACGTCAGGGCGAACGTGGGCAAGCCTCAGGTCGCCTACAAGGAGACCATAACAGTGCCGGTGAGGGCGGAGGGCAGGTTCATCCGCCAGAGTGGCGGCAGGGGGCAATACGGTCACGTGTGGATCGAGATCGAGCCTGGCGAGAGGGGCAGCGGCTTTGAGTTCAACAGTCGGATTGAGGGCGGAGCCATCCCCAAAGCATACATACCGCATGTGGAAAGTGGAATCAAGGAAGCCATGGCCAGTGGCTCTCTGGCCGGCTACCCGATGGTCGACCTCAAGGTCACTCTCTGCGATGGGAGCTACCACGAGGTCGATTCCTCGGACATAGCCTTCAAGATCGCCGGTTCCATGGCGCTGCGAGAAGGGGCGAGAAAGGCGAAGCCCATTCTGCTTGAGCCGGTGGTGAGCATGGAGGTGGCCACGCCCGAGGAGTTCCTCGGTGATGTCATTGCGGACCTCAATTCGAGGAGGGGTCAGATAAGCAGTGTCGAATCCCACGGCGCGACTAAAATCGTCCGCTGTTTCGTCCCCTTGGCTGAGACCTTTGGGTACGCAACCGACCTCAGGTCGATCAGCCAGGGGAGGGCAAACTACTCGATGGAGTTCGACCGCTACGAGGAGGCACCCCAGGGCATGGTCGAGCATAAGACTGTCAAGGTGGGAGGAGCATAGATGCCCGAGCGTAGGATTCGTATCAAACTGAAGGCCTATGATCACAGGGTGCTGGACGAATCGGCGGGGCAGATCGTGGAAACGGCGGAGCAGACCGGAGCCAGGGTAGCGGGACCGGTGCCGTTGCCCACTCATATCAGGAAGTTCTGTGTCATACGTTCCCCCCACATAGACAAGGACTCCCGGGAACAGTTCGAGATCCGCACGCACAAGCGTCTGATAGACATACTTGAGCCGACGTCAAAGACCATAGATGCTCTAACCAGGCTGAACTTGCCTGCCGGAGTGGACATAGAGATCAAACTGTAGGACTCGCTGCGATATGTTTACGGGACTTATTGGAAGAAAGATAGGGATGACCCAGTTGTTTCGGGAGAACGGCAGAGTCGTGGCGGTCACTGCCATTGAGGCCGGGCCCTGTTTCGTGACTCAGGTGAAGAGGGCTGACAAGGACGGCTACGATGCCGTACAGCTTGGCTTCGGCACGGCGAAGCGGCTCAATGAGCCGCAGAAGGGACATCTCAAGAGCGTGGGGCTACTCAAGCACCTGAGGGAGTTCGAGGCGTCGGAAATCGAGTCCATCGAGGTGGGCCAACGGGTGGATGCCGGCATCTTCGAGCCGGGCGAGCTTGTCGATGTGGTCGGGATATCCAAGGGAAGGGGCTTCGCCGGGACGGTGAAGCGCCATCACTTCGCCGGCGGTCCAAAGACCCACGGCCAGTCCGACCGCCATCGCGCTCCCGGTTCCATAGGCGCAACCACCACGCCGGGGAGGGTCTTCAAAGGGCTGAGGATGGCGGGTCATATGGGAAGCGAGAAGGTGACGGTGCGTCGCCTCGAGGTGGTGGAGGCCGACCCGGAGCGCAACCTGCTCCTTGTGAAAGGGGCGGTGCCCGGGGCCAGGATGGGTCTCCTCACTATCAGGAAATCGGCGGGTTGAAGCTTTAGGCAATGTTTGGATTCAGCATCCGCAACGCGTTCAGAAGGAAAGGGATCGCCTTTTTCGCGATTCTGGGAACGGCGTTGGGCTGTGCCCTGATGACGGTTCTGCTCGGCATCTCCGACGGTATGGACCGGACGATGAGCGATACGATGAAGGAGTTGGGTGGGGCTATTCTGGTCTACTCAGCAGATGCACCGCCAGGGATGATGGGAGGGGCGAGAGAGGGTACCCCGCTTCCCATCTCCTATGTTGATGAGATAGAGCAGGACATAGAGCACGTGGAGTCTGCCGCGCCCTCAGTTACCGCTACGACCGTCGGGACTCTGTTTAAGGATGCTATTTTTGAGGGGGCTGTGCCACTTACCGGGCTGGACCTGGACAGAGACCTGGAGATGGAGGGACCGACACACCCTGACCATGTCTTTGATGTCGGCGACGGCGAAAGCGGGACCCTGGAGAACGACTACGAGGTGATTGTGGGCCGGACGATATGGGACTATGCCCAGCATGAACTGAGTGCCGATGAGATGCCCAAGATCGGCGAAGCATTCACGGTCAAGAATGTGAATACCCCTCCTGAGGGCGTCGAGATGACCCTCGTTGGCGTCTTTGAAACGGGCAATATGGCCTATGACTACGACATATACACCACTCTTGCGACGGCTCAGGAACTCGCGGGGCTATCCACTGACCAGATTGCCAGTGTGGTCGTCGTCGCGGACGATGTTGACGAAGTGGAGGCGGTGGCGCTAGCCATAGAGGAGAAGTATGCCGATGGTGAGGTTGATGTCCCGGTCAGAGTGACTCTGGCCAAGGACATCATAGAGAACATCAGCGAATCCCTGAACACGATGCGAGGCTTCCTGTGGATCGTTTCCTTGGTGGCGGCGATCGCCGGTGGGATCTCCATCTTCATCGTAATGCTCATCTCAGTAATCGAGCGGACCAAGGAGTTCGGCATACTCAAGGCATCGGGCTGGTCCAACGGGAACATCATCGGCTCGGTGGTACTGCAATCGATAACCATCGGCCTTATCGGCGCTCTGCTTGGCCTGGCTGTTGGCTATGGAGCGGGGCAAGGCGTCGACCAGTATCTGGGTGCGGAGATCGCCATCATCACCGTCAGGCTGGTGGTGATCATAGGCGTTTTTGGCATAGTCGTGGGCTTGATTGGAGGGCTGTACCCGGCGGTGAG
The DNA here is from genome assembly GCA_964438305.1 of uncultured Dehalococcoidales bacterium. Lineage (GTDB taxonomy): Bacteria > Chloroflexota > Dehalococcoidia > E44-bin15 > E44-bin15 > CAYTKL01. The sequence goes on from CAYTKL010000101.1 coordinate 2,996, forward strand.
GGCGGCCAGGGTGAGCCCGATAGAGAGCCTGAGGGCTTTGTAGAGGAATGCTGATGGAGGAACAGACGATGGCCGATCAGCAGCGAGCGGAGGCACGCCAGCACAAGGAGGACTCCGACACGGTCGCTGCGCTTCGGAGTGAGGTTGATGATACGCGGGCGCGTCGCCCGGCGAGGCGACGCCCGCGGAGAAGCATTGTTACAGCCAGGAAACTGAACAAGGTCTATGGAAGGGGTGCGACGCAGGTGCCGGCGCTGAGGAATGTGAACCTGAGGGTGAGACAGGGCGAGTTCGTCGCCGTGCTCGGACCTTCGGGGAGTGGCAAGACCACTCTGCTCAACATGCTCGGTGCACTGGACCGCCCCAGCAGCGGGCAGGTGTTCATAGACAAGATGGAGACTTCGGGGTTTGCCGAGAGCCAGCTCTACAAGATAAGGCGAAACAAGCTGGGTTTCATATTCCAGACATACTATCTGGTGCCCACCTTGAGCGCTTTGCAGAACGTACTGACGCCTGTCCTGCCGATCTCTGGCAACGAAAGGTATCAGGCCAGGGCGGAAAGGCTTCTCAAGATGGTGGGTCTGGGACGCCGCATGCATCACAAGCCGTCCGAGCTGTCTGGTGGCGAGCAGCAGAGGGTAGCCATAGCCCGCGCCCTGATCCTGAACCCTGGCGTTATCCTGGCCGATGAGCCCACCGGTAATCTGGATAGCAGGACAGGTGCCGGGATCATCCGGCTTATGCTTGGATTGAACAGAAGGCAGGGCAAGACCTTCATTGTCGTTACCCATGACCATCGTATCGCTCAGAGGGCGCAGAGGGTGCTGTATTTGAGGGATGGGCGTCTATCAGAGGCTCCGTTGGAGGCTTATAACTAGCTATGGTGCAGGTTCCAGTTCATAACGTAGCAGGCGAGGTTGTCGATCAGCTCGAGTTGAATGACGCGGTCTTTGGCGTGCCGCCGAATGAGGCGGTGGTGCATCAGGCCATGGTAAGGCAGTTGGCCGATGCTCGGCAGGGCACGGCGAGCACAAAGACCAGGGGGCTGGTTTCCGGTGGAGGCAGGAAGCTGTTCCGCCAGAAGGGGACCGGTTTTGCCAGGCGGGGAAGCAGGCGGGCGCCTCTTCTACGCGGTGGAGGCGTGGTGTTTGGGCCTCACCCGCGGAACTACCGACAGGCCATGCCGAGGAAGATGCGGCGGCTGGCGCTGAGGTGTGTGCTGTCGGCGAAGGTTGCCAGCGAAGAGATCATCGTGCTGGACCAGCTCAGTCTGCAGGAGCCCAAGACGAAGGAGATGGCCCGCATTCTGAAAGACCTGGGGGTCGATTCGTCTGCTCTCATTGTCACGGCGCAGCCGGAGCCCAACCTGTACAAATCGGCACGCAACATCCAGCGGGTGACGACCCTGCCCGCCAACATGCTCAGCGTTGTTGATGTTCTAGCTCACAGGAGATTGATGATCACTGTGGCTGCGGTCAAGGTGGTTGAGGAGCTATGGACGCCTGAGCGGAAGGGAGAAACGCCGGTAACGGCGTAGAGGACAGAAATGGAGATTCTGGAGGTACTGCGACGGCCCGTGATCACCGAGAAGAGCACGGCTCTTCAAGAGCGGGGCAAGTATGTTTTCGAGGTGGCGCTTGACGCCAATAAACAGCAGATCAAGCAGGCTGTGGAACAGGCGTTCAAGGTCGAGGTGGACAAGGTGAATGTAGTGAATCTGCCTGCCAAATGGCGGGGCCCAGGCAGAAGGAGGGGCAGGAGATCACCGCGGAAGAAGGCGGTGGTGACCCTGAAGGCGGGGCACAAAATCGAGTTCTTTGAAGGGGTGTAAGGAGGAACCTTTTGCCACTGAAGGTATATAAGCCAACGTCGCCGGGGCGTAGGGGCATGACCGGCTCCACCTTTGAGGAGATTACCAAGAAGAAGCCGGAGAAGTCCCTGCTCAAGCCGTTGAAGAGGAATGCGGGGAGAAGCAACCAGGGACGCATAACGGTGCGCCATCGGGGCGGCGGAGCCAAGAGGATGTATCGCATCATCGACTTCAAGCGAGACAAACTGGGCATCCGTGGCGAGGTGACGGCCATCGAGTATGACCCCAATCGCTCTGCGAGGATTGCCCTTGTCAGCTATGAGGACGGAGAGAAGCGCTACATTCTGGCCCCCATTGGCCTCAAGGTGGGCGACAGCATAATGTCGGGGGGCGACGCTGAGATCAAGGTGGGCAATGCCCTGGCGCTCAGGGCGATCCCCACCGGCACAGCGGTTCACAATATCGAGCTTCATCGTGGCAAGGGTGGGCAGTTGGTCAGAAGCGCTGGTGCTTCCGCCCAGCTCATGGCCAAGGAGGGCAGTTACGGCCTGGTAAGGATGCCTTCCGGTGAGATAAGACGGATTCATATCGAGTGCTTCGCCACAATTGGGCAAATCGGCAATGTCGATCATCGCCATATCAAGCTGGGCAAGGCGGGGCGAAGTCGGCATCTGGGCCGGCGCCCCACGGTGCGCGGCTCGGCGATGACCCCCAGAGACCACCCTCACGGAGGGGGTGAGGGTCGCTCTCCCATCGGCCTGACCGGCCCGAAGACCCCGTGGGGGAAACCTGCCCTGGGCTATCGCACCCGCCGAAACAAGGTCACCAGCAGTATGATCGTGAAGAGGAGAAAGTAGGGATGTCGAGGTCTTCGAGAAAGGGTCCCTTTATCGACTCAGCGCTGTTGAAGAAGGTGGAGGTGCTCAACCAGTCCGGTCAGAAGGCAGTTGTCAAGACCTGGTCGCGCTCATCAACGGTGGTGCCGGAGATGATCGGTCATACCATCGGGGTGCACGATGGCAGGAGACATGTGCCTATCTTCGTGACCGAGAACATGGTCGGGCACAAGCTGGGTGAATTCGCCTTCACCAGGACCTTCAAAGGGCATTCGGCCAAGTCGGAGAGGGTTACCCGGATAAGGAAGAAGAAGTAGAAGCTGGCGTAATGGAAGTAAGAGCAACGGCAAAACACGTGAGAACATCGCCGCGAAAGCTGCGCCGCATTGTCGACACGGTTCGGGGCAGGAAGGTGGATGAAGCTTTGGCCATCCTGACGTTTCTGCCTTCTCCATCGGCTCGGACTGTGGCCAAGGTGGTGCAATCTGCCGCTGCGAATGCGGAGAACAACTTCGAAATGACGCCAGGGGACTTGAGGATTGTTGGCGCCTACGTGGATGAGGCGCGCAGGATGAAAAGGTTCCGTGCGGGGCCTCGGGGTAGGGTGAAGCCGCTTCGGAAGCGCTCCAGCCATATCACCGTCGTGGTCAGAGAGGAGGCATGAGTGGGGCAGAAGGTTCACCCAGTAGGGTTTAGACTCGGTGTGACCAAGGATTGGCAGGCCAAGTGGTACGCTGACAAGCACTATACTGAGCTCCTGCAGGAGGATCTCAAGATCAGGGGAGCCATCGAGAAGAAGTACCCCGAAGCCGATATCTCCCGGATCGAGATCGAACGGGCAGCCAATCAGGTGACGGTGACGGTGCATACCGCCAGGCCCGGAATTGTCATTGGCCGAGGGGGGCAGCGGGTCGACGAGATGAGGCTGCACCTGGAGCAGATCACCGGAAAACGGATAAGGCTGAATATCCAGGAGATCAGGCAGCCGGAACTCGACGCCTACCTGGTGGCGAGCAACATCGCTCACCAGATGGA
>CAYTKL010000102.1:0-6666 GCA_964438305.1 uncultured Dehalococcoidales bacterium
GCGTCAAGACCTACCCCAGTGTTCTCGACATCCCCGATGACATCGAACTGGCGGTCATTGCCATCCCTGCCCCGATGGTGCCCAACGCCTTGAAGGAATGCATCAAGAAGGGGGTCAAGGGGGTGGTGATGCTGACAGCCGGGTTCGCCGAGACGGGCGCGGAAGGAAGGAAACATCAGGACGAGGTGGTCAAGATCGCCCATGATGCCGGCATACGCATGGTGGGGCCCAACAGCAATGGCATATACAGCTCCCGCGTAAGGCTCAACCTCCTCTACTACCGCTCGCCCCGGCTGGGCTCCATCTCCTTCATCTCCCAGAGCGGCACCCTCGGCGGCTACCTGTTCGAGTGGGCCAACAGCAAGGGCTACGGGTTCAGCAAGTTCGTCAGCAGCGGCAACCAGGCCAGCCTCAATGTATCCGACTACCTGGAGTACCTGGAACAGGACCCCGACACCAGCGCCATAGTCCTCTACATTGAGAGCGTGCAGGAAGGGCACCGCTTTGTCGACGTAGCCAGCCGTGTTGTCAAGAAGAAACCGATCATAGCCTTCAAGGGTGGTCGCACCGCCGTCGGCTCTCGAGCCACCCTGTCCCACACCGCCTCGATGGCCGGCTCCGACGACATCTTCGATGCGGCGTGCCGGCAGGCCGGAGTAATAAGGTGCAACGAAGTGACCCACCCCTTTGACCTGGCCGAAGCCCTCGCCCAGCAGCCGCTGCCCAAGGGCAAGCGCGTGACCATAGTCGGCAGCGGCGGCCAGTGCGTCGCCACCGCCGATGCCTGCGCCTCGCTGGGGCTGGAGCTTCCCGAGTTCGACGACGACGTCAAGCGCCGCCTCGTGGAGCTGCTGCCCGCACACGCCCCGGTCCCCACCAACCCGGTGGATACCGCCGCCGGCGGCGAGCCCATGACCGGCCCCCTGATCGTGGACCTTCTGGCACAGGTCGACTATATCGACGGCATAATCACCCACGGCCCCATGATTGGCTTCGGCATAACCCCGGAACGCATTACCTCGCTGCTCACCGAATCGGAGATGGTGACCTCCATCCCGGAAAAGTACGGAAAGCCGGTGGTATGCACCGCCGCAGCCCGGCGCGCCGGCAGAAGCGATGTCGGCTACGACCTGTACCGGCATGCCCGTATTCCCATGTATACCACCCCCGAGGAATCGGCAAGGGCGATGTGGGGGTTGATGGAGTACGCCGAGATTCGCCGCCAGAGGACCGGAGCGTGAGGAGCACGCCGCAATGATAAGCGTGGAGGAGGCCCTGGACAGGGTCCTCAGCTATGTCCATACGCTGGACAGCGAGGAGAAACCCATCATGGACTGTCTGGGGCAGGTGCTTGACGAGGACGTCCACTCCCCCATCGTTGTGCCGCCGCTGGACAACTCCGCCATGGATGGCTATGCGGTAAGGGCGGAGGACACCGCCGGCGCCGCCGCATCGTCCCCGGTCTATCTGGAGGTCATTGGCGAGGTCCGCGCCGGTGCCATAGCCGAGCGGGAGGTCGTGCCCGGCACGGCCTATCGCATCATGACCGGCGCACCGCTCCCCCCGGGCGCCGACAGCATCGTCAGATTCGAGGACACCAACGAGCACATACAGTCGGGTCAGCATCTGGCCCGGATAGGCGTGTTCTGCCAGGTGCCGCCGGGACACGACGTGCGCCGCGCCGGGGAAGACATCGCCCGGGGACAGTTGGTCCTCAACAGGGGGACTACTGTCCGTCCTCAGGAGGTCGGAGTGCTCGCCTCCATAGGCAAGGCGAAGGCGAGGGTCATCCGGCGTCCGGTGGTAGCCGTCCTCGCCACCGGCGACGAGCTTGTTGAGGTGGAGCAGCCACTGCCTGAGGGCAAGATATACAACAGCAACAGCTTTAGTATCGCCGCCCAGGTGCTTCGATACGGCGGCATCCCCAGGAGCCTCGGCATCACCCCCGACCGCATCGAGAGCATCGTGGACAAGGTCAAAGAGGCCCTGGATGCGGACATGCTCATCACCTCTGGCGGGGTCTCTCTGGGAGACTACGACCTGGTCAAGGACGTCCTGGCGGAGCAGGGGGAGATATCGTTCTGGACGGTGCGCATGAAGCCGGGGAAGCCGCTCGCTTTCGGGGCGATACAGGGTGTGCCCCACCTGGGGCTGCCGGGGAACCCGGTAAGCTCAATGGTCACCTTCGAGCTTTTCGCCCGTCCCGCCATCCTCAAGATGATGGGCAAGACGAACCTGTCGAAGCCATCGGTGTGGGCGGTTCTGGAGAACAGCGCCGAGAATACCGATGGCCGTCGTGTCTTCGCCCGAGCGATCGTGAGAAAAGAGGACGACCGCTATCTCGCCCGGCTCACCGGGCCTCAGGGCTCGGGTATCCTGACCTCCCTCGCGCGTGCCAACGGCCTGGCTATCGTTCCCGAGGACGTGGAGCGCTTGAACGCCGGAGATGCGGTCCGGGTGTTGATGCTGGACTGGAGTGAGGAATAGCGCATGCCTCCCGTCGTGTGTATCGTGGGCAGGTCCAAGGTCGGCAAGACTACACTGGTGGCGAAGCTGGTCTCGGAGTTCAAGGGGCGGGGCTACCGGGTGGCCACGCTCAAACACAGCCCTCAGGGCTTCGAGCTGGACCAGGCAAACAAGGATAGCTGGCGCCACGTCAAAGCCGGAAGTGATGCCGTCGTCATCAGCTCGGCGCGGCAACTGGCCCTGCTCAGGTCACAGGACCACGACGCCCCCCTGGAGGAGCTTCTCGACCTCGTCGGTGAGGACTTCGATATTGTGCTCGCCGAAGGGTTCAAGAAGGCCAGCGCGCCGAAGATAGAGGTCCACCGCAAGGGCTCCGATACCGGACTCGTGTGTCCACTCGAGGAGCTTATCGCCGTGGTTGGCGACCTGCCGGTGGACGCCAGCATACCCCACTTCTCCTCCGAGGATATCTCACCGATTGCCGACCTCATCGAAGAGAGGGTCGTGGGCCGACGCTCATCGGCACAAGACAGCGCGTGAGACGCGCTGAGCTTCCCAGTGGGTCCTGGGGCGAGCGGAACGGGGCCGGCTCTGAATGCGAGGCCACCGCTCTCGCGGTCTAGAACCGTACGTCGAACCCCGAGTAGTCTCCGACGAACTCCGACCAGGTCGCGTCCACCCTCTCCACCCGCGCCATTCGCGGCCCCTGGTGCAGGTGCCTGAGCAGTTGCTCCAGCTTCTCCCTGTCCCCCTCGGCCACCACCTCCACCGTGCCGTCGAGGAGCACGTTGCGCACGTACCCGGTGAGCCCCAGCGCGGCGGCGTGACGCATCACGAAGTAGCGGAAGCTGACTCCGTGCACCAGACCGTGTACTGTTGCCTGAATACGTGCCTGCTCAGACATTTCCCGTCGCGGGTATGGGGCGCTATCCGAACCAGCCCTCTTGTTGCAGCAGCCCGCTGGTCGCCAGGACGCTGGGCACATCGCCCCGCGCCACGTTTATCGGTACACCCTGGCCGACGGCGTCGGCGACCATGGATACCCCCGCGCTGGTGAAACCGGGGCACAGGATGATGCTCTGGATGCCGTCCTTCTGAACAAGCTCCCGGCACACCTGGGCCGCACGGTCGAAGTCCCACAGGGGCACCACTACTGTAGTCAGTTCCATCTTCGAGGTCTTGATAGAGGTCCGGTGTTGCGTCGGATCGCCATCGGGGGACATAACCACAACTGCCGCCTTGAAAGCCATTGCACACCTCCACAAAGCGATGCGTTAGCTACAGCAGCTTCGCCAGGCTGCGAGACCTGATTCCGTCCAGTCTCTCCAGGCCATGCTGCTTGGCCAGGCTGACTGCCTCGAGGAACTCCTCTCTGGAGAGGGAACGGGAAAGTGCGGGGATTGCGAAGGCGCGATGAGCCGGGTGGTACTGCGCCATCACGTTGAGGTAGGTATTGGCCGAGACCTGTTCAGCGAGGAAGCGCACCACACCCTCGGTGCCGGCGATGCCGTTCGGCAGGACCAGGTGCCGCACCAGCAACCCCCGCGTGGCCACACCACGCCCATCCGTCTGGAGGTCGCCAACCTGCCGGTGCATCTCCTTGACCGCTGCCTGGTTCACCGCGGGATAGTCCTTGACCCCGGAGTACCTCCGCCCGTTTGCCTCGTCGGAGTACTTCATGTCAGGCATGTAGATATCGACAATGCCGTCGAGAAGCCTGAGCGTCTCTACCGACTCGTAGCCGCCGCAGTTGTACACCAGCGGCACATGAAGCCCCAGGCCGGCGGCAACCTGAATCGCTTCGAGAATCTGCGGCACCACATGCGTGGGCGTAACGAAGTTGATGTTGTGACAGCCGTGCTCCTGCAAGGAAAGCATCATCCCTGCCAGTTCCCCCTTGCCGGTCACCCTGCCCTGTCCGAGCTGGCTGATGGAGTAGTTCTGGCAGAACATGCACCTCAGATTGCAGTGGGTGAAGAAAATGGTCCCTGAGCCATACATGCCGACAAGGGGCGCCTCCTCCCCCATGTGGGGGCCGCAGCTCGACACCACCGCCTCAGAGGCGGTGCGGCATACCCCCTTCTCGCCCTCCAGGCGGTTGACACGGCACTGCCGCGGGCAGAGCTCACAGCTCTCGAGGATAGCGCGAGCGCGCTCCACCCGCTGCTTAAGCTCCCCGCTCCGATACAGCGCCTGGTAGGAGGCCACTACTCCTCTTCCTTCTCTTTCTTCCCCTTCTTGATTACCTCAACCGGCGTTTGCGGCTGCAGCACGGAGATGCTCACCGCCTTCTTGGCCCCCTTCTTCGGCTTCTTCGACTCCCGCTTTCGGACATCTCGACTACCCATTTTCACCACCTCTAATGTGACGAGTTTACCAAATGGGATTCACCTTGACAAGGCAAGCTGCTACGGATAGAATCGGACGAGGCGAACACTTCTTCCGGGCCCGTAGTGTAGCGGCTTAACACGCCACCCTGTCAAGGTGGAGATCGTGGGTTCAAATCCCATCGGGCCCGCCACGGCCATATAGAAGGAGAGTGGCGTATGGGCTATAAGGAGATAGTCGCTGCGGCGAAGAAAGAGGGGAGAACGTCTCTCACCGAGGTCGAATCGAAGGAAATACTCAAGGAGGCGGGGATAGCCATCACCGAGATAAGGCTGGCCAGGACCAGGGATGAGGCCCTCGCGGCGGCCAGGGAGATGGGCTTCCCCGTCGTATTGAAGGTGGTCTCCCCCGATGTGTTGCACAAGACGGATGCCGGCGGCGTCAAGCTGGACCTGAAGAGCGAGAAAGCGGTGGGCAAGGCCTTCGACGATATCATGGCGGCGATGAAGAAGAACGAGCCCAAGGCCAGGATTGACGGCGTAGCGGTGCAGACGATGGCGCGACCCGGCGTCGAAGTCATCATCGGCATGAGCAAGGACCCGCAGTTCGGCCCGGTGCTCATGTTCGGCCTTGGCGGCATCCTGGTGGAGGTGCTCAAGGATGTGTCCTTCAGGATTGTGCCGCTGGTCGAGAGGGATGCCCGCGAGATGATCCGCGAGATCAAGGGGTACCCTGTTCTGCAGGGATATCGCGGTCAGCAGCCGGCCAACGTCGGCATTCTGGAGGACTACCTGCTCAAGGTGTCCAGTCTTGTCGACAAGAGTCCCGAGATAAAGGAGCTGGACATAAACCCCGTCTTCGCCTACAAGGATGGCGCGGTGGCGGTGGATGCCCGGGTGATCCTCGAATCGTAACAGCGCGCTCCCCCAGGTCGTTGACACCTGGAAAGCGAGTGTGCTATACATTGGCCCCGACAGGTGGCAGCGTAGCTCAGTGGTAGAGCGGGGGACTCATAAGCCCTTGGCCGTAGGTTCGAATCCTACCGCTGCCACCACCGACATAAGACGAGGCTTTGTCGTAGAGCCCTCCGGCATGCTTCGCCAACCGGCGCTGGTACACAGACAGACGGGAACGCCCAGCGACGGCCTCTCCACTCCCCCACCCAACCACCGGACATTGCGGCGCTGAGCCCCATTCACCCTTTGGGAGGCAGGCTGGTGCGCAGAGTGCATATGCCGCTGACGAGAGCGTGGCAGGTCTACCGAGCCGAGGGCGTGGCACCCCTGGTCACGCGCGCATTCGCGGTGGTGCTGCGCTGCCTCCTGGAGTACGAGACCTACTATCTCTACGAGCTTCCGACGGAAAACGTCCGGGCGTTGAACAAGGCTGATTTCATGCCAAGGGTCGCCGATTTCGCTCTCAAGATAGCCTCCACGAACCCAGAGGCCGATGCACTTGAGGCTGACGGCTTCGAGTTCCGCTCGCAGATTGCCGGCGCCAGGGAAAGGCTCGAAAAGGGGGCGATAGCGTTCTGCGTTTTCGTTGGACGCGACCTGGCCCACATAGGCTGGGTCTGCCTGAGCCAGGAAGCCCAGGACAGCCTCAAGGAGCCGCCCCACAAGACAGACTACCTGCAGCACGAGGCGTCGTGGGGAGGCTTTTGGACCGACCCGAGATACAGGCGAAAGAGGCTAATGGCGTACGGCGATATGAAGAGGCTGGAGTTCCTTCTGGACAAAGGCATAGTGACAAGCCGATACCCGATCAGCAAGGGCAACATCGCTTCCCGGAGGTCAAATGACGCGGACGGGTTGAACGCAAGGGTCCCCGCCGAGGCACGCCTGCTGAGGGTCCTGTGGTGGAGGTCGTGGA
>CAYTKL010000103.1:0-6573 GCA_964438305.1 uncultured Dehalococcoidales bacterium
CTGGGAGGTGGAGCTGATACCGATGTACATGCTCATCTCCATCTGGGGTTCGGGCAGAAAAGAGTACTCGGCGCTCAAGTTCGTCCTCTACACCCTTGTCGGCAGCGCCATGATGCTCGCCGGCATTCTGCTGCTCTACTTCCAGGCGGGCACCTTCGACATGGTGGTGCTGGCGGGGATGGGCCTTGACTCCGTCCTCACTTCCATTATGGCTTCAGCCATCTTCTTCCTCATCTTCATCGGCTATGCGGTGAAGCTGCCCGTTTTCCCGTTCCATACGTGGCTTCCCGATGCCCATACCGACGCTCCCACCGCAGTGAGTGTGATCCTGGCGGGAGTGCTCCTCAAGATGGGCGGCTACGGTATGATCCGGGTCCTTCTGGGCATATTCCCCGAGACGGCGCGGGACTACGCCCCGATAATAGTCGCCCTGGCGGTGATTGGCGTGCTGTATGGAGCGGCGGCGACCTTGAGGCAGACCGATTTGAAGAGGCTGATCGCGTATAGCAGCGTAAGCCATATGGGTTTTGTACTCCTGGGGATCTTCGCCCTCTCCCAGGTAAGCGTCACCGGTGCAACTCTTCAGATGGTCAGTCACGGCCTGATAACCGGCCTCCTCTTCGCCATGGTGGGCCTGGTCTACGAGAAGACACATGAACGCAGTATCCCCAAGCTCGGCGGGCTGGCGCGCCAGATGCCGGTCATCGTGGTCGTCTTCAGCGTTGCCGGTTTCGCCGCCCTGGGACTGCCCAGCACGAGCGGCTTCGCCGCCGAGTTCCTGGTCTTCCTCGGCAGCTTCAGCAGCACTATGGTTGCCGGCATACAGGTCTACACCATCCTGGCCATTCTGGGAGTGGTGCTTGGCGCGGGCTACATCCTGTGGATGCTGAAGCGCGTGTTCTACGGCCCGCCGAAGGAGCAATATGATGGCGTGCCTGATGCTGACAGGCGGGAGAAGATATACACGTTCGCCCTGGTGGCGTTGATAATGCTCATCGGAATCTACCCGGCGGTACTCACCGATATCATAAAGACTGGGGTTGCGCCGTTGCTGGCTGCCCTGGGCTTGTAAGGAAAGAGGAGGAGCGTCTTCAGGACAGCGATGGTGGTTTATAGGAGCGAGTGTTGAATCTCTATCTACTGGCACCCGAGATAAGCTTGTGCGCCCTGGCCGTGGCGGTAATCCTTCTCGACCTCTTCGTCGGGCGAAAGTGGATTGTGGGCGCGGTGAGCATTGCCGGGCTGATTGTGCCCGCTGTATTCAGCATACTCCTGTGGGGCTCAAACCAGACCACTTTCGGCGGCGCCCTCGTCATCGACCAGTTCTCTGTCTTCTTCAAGCTTCTTTTCCTCGCCATATCAGCCCTGGTGCTGCTCTCCTCCACTGACTACTCCCGCAGGTTCGCTGCCTTCCGCGGGGAGTACTACGCTCTGGTGCTTCTGGCCACCACCGGTATGATGCTGCTGGCATCGACGCGGGAGCTGATATCGATATACGTTGCTCTGGAGCTGACCGGCATCTCTCTCTACGTCCTGGCTGGCTTTCTCAAGGACTCCAAGTCCAGCGAGGCGGGGCTGAAGTATCTGCTGCTCGGCGCGGTAGCCAGCGCGGTGTTGCTGTATGGGATGGCGCTGGTATTTGGGCTCACCGGCACAACGCATCTGGGGGAGATAGCCACAGCCATTTCCACCGGTGGGATCCTGGAGAGCCCGGCGCTCCTCATGGGTATCGTCTTGCTGGTGGCTGGCTTTGGCTTCAAGATCGCGGCGGTCCCGTTCCAGATGTGGGTTCCCGACGTATACGAGGGGGCGCCAACACCGGTCACCGCCTACCTGTCCGTGGCCAGCAAGGCAGCCGGCTTCGCGGTAGTCCTGAGGATTTTCTACGAGGCATTGGGGCCGGCAAGCGTGGACTGGAGCACGGTCTTCGCCGTGCTCGCCGCCATCACCATGACCGTGGGTAACGTGGTCGCCATCGCGCAGCATAACATCAAGCGCATGCTGGGGTATTCCAGCATCGCTCAGGCCGGCTATCTCATGGTCGGGCTGGCGGCAGTGACCAGCACCGGCAGCAGTGCCCTAGTCTTCTTCCTGGGGTGCTACGCCCTCACCAACCTGGGGGCGTTCATCGCCATCATCGCTATTTCAGACAAGATCGACAGCGACGAGATCGCCGACTACTCAGGGATGATACGGAGGGCCCCGATGCTTGCCCTGGCCCTAGCGCTCTGTCTCATCTCCCTGACCGGCATCCCACCGACAGCGGGTTTCATGGCCAAGATCTACATCTTCAGCGCCGGCGTCAACTCCGGTCTGCTGTGGCTGGTCATTGTCGCAGTGGTCAACTCGGTGATATCCGCCGTCTACTACCTGCGTGTCGTCAAGGTGATCTTCCTGGGCGAGCCCGTTTCGGAGGAGCGAGTGTCTTCCCCAAGATCGCTCCAGACGGCGCTTTCCCTCGCCTGTCTCGGTGTTTTGCTGCTCAGCATCTACCCCTGGCTGCTGTTGAGAGTCGCCGAGACTGCCGCTAGCGTGCTGCCCACCCTCGTCCCCTAGAAGCGCCCCGGCGGTCACCCACCGAGCCAGCCACCCCCTACTGACCTGTGCTTTGGCAGGCATCTGACACATCCCATTCGGGCCACCAATCGCGTGGCCGCGCAGGAAGCTCGGTATCCGAACCCATCCATTGCGCCCGTCGCCCAGACGATTCACCGCAACGTCTTGAGCGCCCCACCACCAGGCGGGTCAACATCCATACTCAATCCATACCGCACGAATTGCGTAGGAAACCTGCGTCTATGGCTCTGCGGCCGGAAGCCTCTGCCTATCCAGAATGCGGGCTTTGGCGGATGCAATGTCACCCTGTACAGGCTACGGTATAGGTGAGCCCCTATGGAGAAGAAGCCTTCCCTCCCCCCTCCGCGAAGCACCGCGCAACAGCGCCTGGCGCCCGCGTGCTTCAGAGTGAGGGAAGGATATTGACAAATGCCAGCGCCTTTGCTACATTGCCACCCCTCAGTCGCCTGCCTCCGTTGTAGACCGACGAAATCGCGCAGAACGGCGACAGCCGCTTTCGGTGGTGCACTGAGTTGAGGGTTGCTAACGGCAACTGAGCCGAGAGGGGGTGATGGATGAGACCAGCCCACAGACAGACCGTCGATAGCACCATCCATTCCATCAGAAAGGAGTAGTCAATAATGGCCGATGACCTGGTAACCACGCTGGCCGATCTGAAGGAGAAAGAGGCCCTGGGAATCGTCCAGAAACGCCTCGATGCCGGAGAAGACCCACTGGCCATTCTCGACGACGCCAGACGCGCTATGGAAACCGTCGGCAAGCGCTTCGAGAACAGCGAGTACTTCATCCCGGACCTGGTCTATTCCGGCGAAATCCTCAAGGAGATAACCGACCTGGTGAAGCCGAAGATGACGAAGGACGTTGAGGTCAAGCGACTGGGCAAGGTAATCATTGGAACCGTATCCGGCGACATCCACGACATCGGCAAGAACATCGTCACCTTCATGCTCGACGTGAACGGCTTCGAGGTCTATGACCTCGGTGTTGATGTCCCGCCGCAGCAGTTTGTCGACAAGGTAAAGGAGACGGACAGCAGTGTCGTCGGATTGAGCGGCTTCCTTACCCTTGCCTTCGACTCGATGAAGGAGACGGTGGAAGCCATCGGAGCGGCGGGCCTGAGAGACAAGGTGAAAGTCATGATCGGCGGGGGCCAGATGAACGAGGACATCAGGAAGTACACCGGCGCCGATGCTTACGGAGCCAACGCCATGGCCGGAGTATCCCTGGCCAAGAAGTGGATAGGAGACGGGTGAGATGGACAAGACAGAAGAGAAGCTTGAACAGTGGTGCTCAGCGCAAGGGATACAGTTCAAGGATGCCGCAGCCGAAGAGGCCTACAAGAAACGGACAAGAAGACTGGCTGACGCTATCCAGTTGAAGGTGCCCGACAGGGTGCCCATCGCCCCGTTGGTCACCTTCTTCGCGCCGAACTACGTCGGCCTCACCCCCGAAGAGGCGATGTACGACCTTGACAAGGCGTACGCCGCCTACAAGCAGACGGCGCTTGATTTCGAGTGGGACACGGCCTTCAGCCACCTGATCGCGTTCCCGGGCCAATGGCTTGAAGCCTTTGACTACAAGCAACTCAAGTGGCCCGGCCACGGCGTCCCCTCCAATCGCACGTACCAGTTCATCGAGGGAGAGTACATGAAGGCGGACGAGTACGACGCCTTCTTCGCTGACCCCTCCGACTTCCTCATGAGGACCTACCTCCCACGTATAAGCGGAGTGCTGGCCCCTCTCCAGATGCTTCCCCCTTTAAGAATGGTGCTCCCGTACTACCTGGGGCTGATGTTCATGTTTGGAGTAGCCGGTGCAATGGGGATCGCCGGCGCGCTGGAGTCCGTTGTCAAGGCAATCGACGCGTTCGCGAAACACTCCGCCAGCACCGCTGCCTTCGGTCAGGAGCTGGCCAGCCTCGGTTTCCCCGCCATCTTCGGGGGAATGACCCAGGCCCCTTTCGACACGATCGGCGATTCTCTAAGGGGCACTCAGGGAATCATGCTGGACATGTACCGGCAGCCAGACAAGCTTCAGAAGGCTCTGGACCTCATTCTGCCCGACGCCATACAGATGGGCCTGATCTCAGCCAGCATATCGCCAAGCCCCACCGTCTTCATACCGTTGCACAAAGGCCCAATGGGGTTCATGTCGCTGGAGCAGTTCAAGACGTTCTACTGGCCCACCCTGCACAAGCTCATGCTGGCGCTCATTGACCAGGGGCTGGTGCCCATGCCATTTATCGAGGCAGACTACACCGACCGGCTGGAGATCATCTCCGACATACCCAAGGGTAAGGCCATCTACTGGTTCGAGCGCAGCGACATCTTCAAGGCCAAGGAGGTGCTCGGCGACCGGGTATGCATCAAGGGCAACGTGCCATCGGCCCTGCTGTGCACCGGGACGCCCGACGAGGTGAAAGCCTACTGCAAGAAGCTCATCGACGTTGTCGGCAAGGGCGGCGGCCTCATCGTCGACGGAGATATAGGTATAGCCGACGAGGCCAAGCCGGAGAACGTGAGGGCGATGACGGACTTCGTCAAGGAATACGGCGTGTACCGGTGACAGAGAGGTTCGCTGCGGAGAACCGCAAGTCGAGACCATTCTTCGAAGAAGGAGGTGCGGGACTATGGCCAATGATCTGGCGAACACGCTGGCCGATCTGAAGGAGAAAGAGGCCCTGGAGATGGTCCGGAAGCGCCTCGACGCCGGAGAAGATCCGCTGGGCATTCTCGACGACGCCAGACGTGGCATGGAAATCGTCGGCAAGCGCTTCGAGAATAGCGAGTACTTCATCCCGGACCTGGTCTATTCCGGTGAGATCCTCAAGGACATAACCGAGATGGTGAAGCCGAAGATGACCAAGGACATCGAGGTCAAGCGTCTGGGCAAAGTGGTCATGGGCACCGTGGCGGGAGACATACACGATATCGGCAAGGACATAGTGGTGTTCATGCTGGATGTGAACGGCTTCGAGGTCTATGACCTCGGCGTCGATGTCCCCGCCCAGGAGTTTGTCGACAAGTTACGGGAGACGGGCAGCACCGTTGTCGGATTGAGCGGGTTCCTCACCCTGGCCTTCGACTCGATGAAGACCACGGTGGACGCCATCAAGGCCGCAGGTTTGAGGGACAAGGTGAAGGTCATGATCGGCGGCGGTCAGATAGACGAGGCTGTCCAGAGGCATACCGGGGCCGACGCGTATGGGGTGAATGCCATGGCTGGGGTGTCGCTAGCCAAAGAATGGCTCGGAGGTGCGCAATGACGGAGAAGTCACCACAGCAACTGTATGACGAACGTCTGAAACGGGTGAATGACGCCATCCAGTTGAAGGTGCCCGACAGGGTCCCGTTCTTCCCGGCCACTCACCTCTATGCCGCCAAGCATGTTGGGATGACTTTCGAAGAAGCCTTCTATGACAGTCAGAAATGGTCTGAGGCGAACAAGAGAATGATTCTGGATGTGGACCCGGACCTCTTCTTCAGCCCGGGGTTCGCTGTCTTCTCTTCAGGGCAGGCCTTTGAAGCCGTCGACTTCAAGCAAATCAAGTGGCCCGGTCATGGCGTATCGCCGGATCACACACATCAGTTCGTCGAAGGGGAGTACATGATGGCGGACGAATACGATGCGTTGCTCGATGACCCTTCCGATTACGCCGTGAGAACCTATATGCCCCGCATATACGGCACTTTACAGCCTTTCACCATGCTGCCTCCTCTGAAGGCCATGCTGTTTGGATACGCCGGTGTAGGGATGACCGCCTTGCTCGCCATGCCGGACATTGCCAGGGCCCTCGAGTCCCTGCAGAAGGCCGGGCTTGAAGCCGCGAAATGGTCCGGCGCGATGGCCGCCCTCGACGCAGAGATGGCGGCGTTGGGCTATCCATCGTTCGCCGGCGCAGCCGTGGTGGTACCCTTTGACCTTGTTTCCGATATGCTCAGAGGAATGCGCGGGACCATGCTCGACATGTACCGCCAGCCCGACAAGCTCCTGGCA
>CAYTKL010000104.1:0-6509 GCA_964438305.1 uncultured Dehalococcoidales bacterium
TGCCTGCTCTGCGCGGTGTGGCCCTCTCGGGAGCGTCATACGGCGAGGTGAGCGGGTTCAGCTCTACCGGCCCCCTGAATGCCAGCGTGTCCGGAGCGAGCACTCTGGACATCGACGGCATGGAAGCGGGCGACACGGTGTTGGATGTGTCGGGTGCCAGCAAGGCCTCGGGCGTCATCGGAATGGCTGACGGCGACTTCGAGGCATCAGGGGCGAGCACCATTGAGCTGGCCGGTTCGGCCAACAATCTGTCCGTCGAGGCATCGGGGGCCAGCAGTGTGAAGCTGGAGGGCTTTCCCGCAAAGGATATCGACATAGAGCTGAGCGGGGCAAGCACGGGCACCATCAACGCCAGCGGCACGATAGATGCCGACCTGAGCGGGGCCTCACACCTCGACTACAGGGGCGGTGGCACGCTGGGCACGGTGAGCACGTCCGGTGGCTCCACCATAGAGGGGAAATAGAGGCCGGATGCTCGGACGAAGCACGGGACAAGCAAGCTGAAGGAGGTGGGAGATAGTGAAGAAACCTGACCTGCTCATACTGGTGGCGGTGTGGCAGTTCATAAACGCGTTTCTGGCCTTGATTGGCATTATCGCCATTGCCGCATTTGCCTTCCCGTCAATCATCTGGTACTCCGGACCAGGAACGGCGACCGCCCTGGCCGGCCTGAGCATAGGGGTGCTGTGTCTCCTTGCTTTCCTCGGTGTAGCGCTGGCCGGCGGCATTGGCCTGCTGATGGGTAGGGAATGGGGGCGAATCGTGAGCATCGTGCACGCGGCCCTCAATCTCCTCTCCATCCCCATCGGCACCGTTCTCGGAATACTCGTCCTGATATATCTGGTCAGGGCCGACGTTCGAGACTATTTTCAAGCCGACGCCTGAGAGCCGGAGTGGAATCGTCGGGCAATGGCGATGGGCTGAAGGGCGTATGAGCACAGCCTGGCGCCTTGGCGGCAGTGATGCCGCGGTGAGCGCAGGACCCGGAGACGTGGAAAACTGAGATGCCACAGAAGTCACGCCCCGACAACCTGTTCGACGCTCTGAAGGAGCGCTCTCCGCTGCCGTGGTACTGGCTGACGGCGGTGGTTGCGGTGGTACTCCTTCTGCTCCTGGTCCTGGTGGCGTACCTGGAGGGCGTCTTTACCCACGGGGCCGGGTGGCGGTTCTGGCAGGTTGGACTGCTGCCGCCGGTAATCATCATCTACATACTGGTAGTCTACCCCGTACTGTCGCCGCTGTTTACCCGGGCGGTGGAGGCGTTCCGGCCGCTGCTGCCCGAGGGTGAGGACTTCGATGAGCTCGCGGCGGGAATCCACCAGCGGCAGCGGCGTTGGGAGTGTGCGGCGATGGCGGCGGGGGCCGCCGTGTGGGTCGGCGTGAGCATGCCCTGGGCCTGGGTTAAGCAGCCGCTGGAGGTGTACGGGACGGTGATGGACGTGGTGATGTTCGGGCTGTTGGGCTGGCTCATCTATGTGTCGCTGGCGGGGAACGTCGGGTTGGCCCGGCTGAGCCGACGGCAACTGAACCTGGACATCTTTGACACCGGGGTGCTGTCGCCGGTCGCCCAGTGGAGTCTGGGCACATCGCTGGCCTTCCTCGGCGGCATCACCGTGAGCGCCGCCTTCCAACCGTTGGAGAGCCTGCTGATGTGGCAAAGCATCATGATATACGCCATTCTGGTTCTTGCCGCGGTGCTGGTGTTCTTTCTCTCCATGTGGAGCACCCACAGCGCCATGGCTGGGGTCAAGAGGAGCGAGCTTGAGGTGGCACGGAAGCACCTGGCGGCGGCCTCCCGCGAACTGAAGGACCGGGTGGCACTGGACCGGATGGAGGGCATCGAGGGGCTCTCCGCCGCACTCTCGGCGTGGGCAACCTTCGAGAGGCGGGTGCAGGAGGTACCGGCGTGGCCGTTCAACCTGGGTACCATCCGCCGCTTGACGGTGTCGCTCCCCATCCCCGGCATCGTCTACGCGGTGAAGTTCATCCTCGGCGGGTGAAGTCCGGCCAGGGGCGGAAGGCGCCGCGGCAGCGAGGGCGTCGACAGGTGCCTCGCGGAGAGCGAGATTGAGCGGTGTCGCGGGGTCGGCAATAGCGTTGCTCAACAGGGCGGAGGACGGGGATCGCCCTGCGGCGGGTTGAGACGCGCTTCATCACAGAGAATGTTGAGAAAGGAGGCAGCCGATGGCCAAGCTGAGGGATGATATCCGCAAGTATGAGGCAGACAAGGAGACCAAGGTCAAGGGGCCCAGCGGCGTGAGATGCCTGAACTGCCCGGTATCCTATCTGGCGTGCCCCAAGGCGAAGTCGATGGTCAAGTGACGCGGGAGATGCCGGACCGCTAGGGAAAGGGCGTCGCGCCGGTAGCGGGAGGCAACACCCGGGCCGGTGAGGTATGCGTTGATGCCGCCTGCCGTTCATCGCGCCGTGCGGTTGGCCGCATAGCCTGCCGCGATGGCGCTGGGTTGGGTGGCGCGGATTGCAGACGGGTGCGGTACAATGGAGGCGAGTTCGCCAATGCGAGAAGAGGACGTCATTGCCAGGTTGGAGGCGCTGTCCAACCCTGGGGCGGTGGAAGAGATGGCCAGAGTCGGCATCAAGCCGGGGAAGAGCTTTGGTGTGTCCACCCCCAACCTGTGGGCCATCGCCAGGGAGATAGGCGTTGACCACAGTCTGGCTCTGGCGCTGTGGGCCTCGGGCATCCACGACGCCAGGTTGGTGGCTGCCCTGATCGCCGATCCCGAGGCCGTCACCGGGGAGCAGATGGATGGCTGGGCCGGGGATTTCGACTCGTGGGCGGTGTGCGACCACTGCTGCAGCCAGCTCTTCGCCAGGACCAGGTACGCCTACGACAAGGCGGTTGAATGGAGCGGCAGCGACCAGGAGTACGTGAAGCGGGCGGCATTCGTCATCATGGCCTCCCTGGTGCCCAAGGATAAGAAGGCGGCTGACGAGCGGTTCGAGGCCTTCTTTCCCATCATGGTGAGGGAGGCATGGGACGACCGCAACTACGTCAGGAGAGCCGTCAACTGGGCGCTGAGGCAGGTCGGCAAGCGCAACTCCAACCTGAACCGGAAGGCCATTGAGACGGCTCGCGAGATCGGGAAGCTGGACTACAAGAGCGCCAGGTGGATCGCCTCCGACGCCATACGCGAACTGACCAGCGACTCGGTGCAGAAGAGGCTGCAGAGGAAGAAGTGACCGCACCCCGGGTCTACAAGACGGAAGCCGTCGTCCTCAAGAGGGTCAACGTGGGCGAGGCGGACAAGATCCTCACCCTGTATACTCCCAACCTGGGCAAGCTGAGCGCCGTTGCCCGCGGCGTGCGGCGGCCCAAGAGCAAGCTGGGCGGCCATCTGGAGCTCTTCACCCACTCCTCGCTGATGCTGGCGAAGGGACAGAACCTGGACAGCATCAGCCAGGCTGAGACCATCACCAGCTTCATGCCGTTGCGAGAGGACCTGTGGCGCTCCGGGCTGGCCTTCTACGCCGTCGAGCTGGTGCACCAGTTCACCGCGGAGCATTTGGAGAACTACCCCATCTACCGGCTGCTGCTCGATACGCTGCACTGGCTGTGCCGGACTCAGGACGGAGAGCTTGCCCTTCGCTACTTCGAGCTCAATCTCCTCACTCATCTGGGCTACCGACCCGAGCTGCACCACTGCCCGGACTGTGGCGCGCCTCTTGAGCCGACGACCAACTACTTCAGCGCCAGGTCGGGTGGGGTCCTGTGCCCTCAATGCCGGGTGAAGGACTCCATGGCGCGGCCGGTCCCGGTCAACGCCCTCAAGGTGATGCGCTTTCTTCAAGAAAGCGACTACCAGAAGGCGAGCCGCTTGAAGCTGGAGGCTGAGCTATCCAGCGAGCTGCAGTCTCTGATGCGGCAGTACATCAGATACCTTCTGGAGCGGGAGATGAAGACGGTGGCGTGGCTGGATAGCCTGAGGAGAGAGCGCTGATCACTTGCGGCGCTCGATGATGTAGTCGGTCAGACCGACCAGCGAGCGGTGGGCAGGGATGTCCGGCAGCATCTCAATGGCGCGACGGGCCTGCGCGGTGAACCCGGCGGCGATACCGTAGCATTCCTGTATGACCGACGAATCGCGGAGCCTGTCGACAAACTGCTGCACCTGCGCGCGGTCGTCCCGGTTCTCGAGGGCCCCCCGCAGCGCACTGTCCTCAGGGTACTTCTCCGCGAAGAGGATCGCCGGTAAGGTGACCGTGCCCTGGAGCAGGTCGCCGCCCACTGGCTTGCCCAGGTCCTTCTCGTCGCCGATGAAGTCGAGTATGTCGTCGATTATCTGGAAGGCCATGCCCACCGCGTGTCCGTAGGTCTTCAAGGCTTCCACCTCGTCTCGAGACGCTTCGCTCAATATGGCCCCGGACTGCGCAGCGGTGGCGAACAGAGCGGCGGTCTTGCTCTCGATCTCTTCGTAGTACTCCGTCTGGCCCCGCCGCCAGTTGTAGGCGCCCATGAGTTCCTTCAACTGGCCGCTGCATATCGTCATTATGGTCCGGGCGAACAGTCGCATCACTTCCAAGCTGCCGGTGCGGCACATCAGGTCAGCCGAGCTGCCAAAGAGGTAGTCTCCCAGGAGCAAAGCAACGCTGTCCCCCCAGACGCTGACCGCCGAAGGCTTGCCGCGGCGCACCGACGCCTTGTCCACCGAATCGTCGTGAACCAGGGTGGCATTGTGGAACACCTCGATGGCGGTGGCCAGGGGGATGAGCTTCTCCAGGTCGTAGGTGTGGAACTTGGCGGCGAGGAGGACTACCGCGGGGCGGACACGCTTCCCCCCGTCCTCGAGGATGTAGGCCAGGAAGTCTGCCATCCACGGATAATCGTTGGCGTGGCAGAAAGCCTTTATGCTCTCCTCAACCTTGACAAGGTCGTCCTGGATTGGCTCGTAGATCGATGTGATGGTCAAAGGGCTCCTTTCAGCTCGTGGGGAAGCCGGAAGAGCCGCAGAGCATTCTCCGCGGTCTGCTCCCCCACCGAGTCGCTGGGCATCCCTCTTATTTGCCCGATCTTGTCAGCAACAAGAGATACATACGACGGTTCATTGCGTTTGCCCCGATAGGGGACAGGCGTAAGGTAGGGGCAATCGGTCTCGATAACCAGCTTCTCCAGCGGTACTGTACGGGCGATCTCGGGCGCGTGTGAGTTGCGGTAGGTGACCGGGCCGGCGATGGAGATGAGGAAACCCATATCGATGTATCTCTGCGCCAGCTCCGCGTCGCCGCTGAAGCAATGGAGGACTCCCAGCGGCCCGTCCAGGCTGGAGCGCCGCGCCCAGTCGGTGAGGATATCCAGCACCTCCTCCTGCGCGTCGCGGCTGTGGATAACCACGGGCAGGCCGAGCTCCTCGGCCAGCTCCAACTGCCTTTGGAAGGCTTCGAACTGCTCATGCCGTGGCGACAGGTTGCGATAGAAGTCCAGGCCGACCTCACCGATGGCGACGACCTTGGGCTGTCCGGCAAGCTCAGCCAGCTTGTCGATGTCGCCGTTCGTCATCCTGGCGGCATTGTGTGGGTGGAAGCCGACGACCGCGTAGACCTCGTCGTACTGCCGCGTCAGCGCTATCGCCGTCTCGCTGGACTCGATGTCGCTGCCCACATCAACCACAGCTATGACCCCAGCCTTTCTGGCGCTCTCCATCACCCGGTCGCGGTCTTTGTTGAAGGCGCGGGCACCGATATGAGCGTGGGAATCAACCAGCACGGGCCTTCTCCAGCTTTGCGGTCTCCTCGGCCACCACGCTGTCATCGAGCTTGGTGAACAGCGGCTCAGGGGTGGCCAGCTTCTGTCCCGGGGGCAATCTCACCGCCGACAGGCCGCCGTCCTGCACCGTGCCCTCGAAGCCGAGGAGGCGGTGCAGCCTCTCCGAGCTGAACGGCAGGAAGGGGTACAGGATTGTCCTCAAGCAGGAGATCACCGACAGGGCGACGTAGAGGCTGGTCGCGGCGTCCTGCCGGTCTTCCTTGATCCTCTTCCACGGGGCCTTGTCGTCGAGGTAGCGATTGACTTCCTGGGCCAGACCCATCGCCGTCCGCATCGCCTCCCTGAAGTGGCACTGGTAGAGCGAGCGGTCCACAGCACTCAGCGCGTCATCCGCCTTGGTGAGCAGGGCGCTGCTCTGCTCGTCGAACGCGCCCGGCTGCGGCACCGAGCCATCGAAATTGCGGTAGGTGAAGGTGAGCACGCGGTGCACCAGGTTGCCGTACGTGGCCACCAGCTCGTCGTTGTTGCGGCGCACGAACTCCCGCCACGAGAAGTCGCTGTCGCTACCCTCCGGCATGCTCACCGAGAGGAAGTAGCGCAGCGGGTCGGGGTCATAGCTATCCAGATACTCCGGCAGCCAGATGGCCCAGTTGCGGCTGGTGGAGAGCTGCCTTCCCTCCAGCGTGAGGAACTCGTTGGCCGGCACGTCGTAGGGTAGATTAAGGCCGCCGTACCCCATGAGCATCGCCGGCCAGATGATGGTATGGAAGGGGATGTTGTCCTTGCC
>CAYTKL010000105.1:0-6485 GCA_964438305.1 uncultured Dehalococcoidales bacterium
AGCACTTCGAAGCCGCCAAGAGGGTGCTCAGACGGCAGGAACTGGCGCAGGCAAGCGAGCTCGTGACCACCGAGGAGCTTGCCCGCCACCGCGAAGGTGTGAGAGCCGTGGCCGGCAGGCTGCAGCAGGAACTGCGGGTCCCGGGGGCACAGGACGTCTTCAGCTTCCCCCGGCGCAACGAATACGCATTCGAGGGCATGCCCTCATGGACGGTGACCGCAGCGGGGTCGGTCCGCGTTTCGCTTCCCCTCGAGCTTGACCGAGGTCTCGATCCAACCCGCCTGGCGCTGCTGCGCCATCTGGAGAGCGGCGGTTTCGCCGAGGCGGTATCGAAGGTCGATGCGTGGAAGGACGCCTGCTCCGAGTACCTGGCCCACTGCTACCGACTTCTGGACAGGGTGCGCGCCGTCCTCAATGAGAAGGGGGTGGAGGTCCCCGAAACCGCGGAGGCGCGGGCCGGGTTCGCCGCCGGCTTCCCCCTGGCGCTGTGCGTTGCCGTGGTCGAGGGGCGCTGCGAGGGCCGCAGCGCGGAATACTGGTTCCATCAGCACTCCGACCGCCTCTTCGGCCTGTGCTGGTGCGACATCGACATCGCCTTCGCCGAGACGACAGGCGAGCTCGATGAGTACGAGAGCCAGCACCGCCAGCTTCGTGGCCAGTTCGGCGGTTCCCGCGTGGCGCGCCAGATCGCAGACGGGGCCCGCCGTCTCCAGAGCCTCCAGCTTGAGATTGCCGCCGAGCTGGACCGCTTCGTCGCCACCGTCCCTCTGCCCGGGAACTGCGACCTGTGCCAGCCAGCGAAGCCCTTCGCCGACGACGACCAGGCTTTCCAGGCGATGATGGGCCACCAGCCCCCTGCGATAGAGCCGCAGTAGGGGACTAGTTTACATAACGATGCGACCCTGGCTGAGCCGCACCTGCCGCTCCTGCCAGGACGCTGTGGCCCCGCGCTAGATGGAGAGCCGGTCCGCCGGCGAGAACTTCAGGTGGGCGGCGCGGACGTCGCTGTCGGCCACCTCGGCGTAGCGGCGGGTCATCGCCAGGGTGGTGTGGCCCAGTTTGCGCTGCAGGGTGAACACATCGCCGCCGTGGCGCAGGTAGAGCACCGCACCCGTGCTGCGGAAGGTGTGCGGGCTGCACCTGGTCCTGATCCCCGCCTCTCTACCATAGCGACGTATCCCATCCTGCACCCGCTTCTTCGACAGGGGACGCCCGTCGGTGGTGAGGAAGAAGCTGTCGCTCATCGCGTCGGCGGGGCGCCACGCCACCCTGTACTTCAGCAGTTCCTTCGACACCTTGGCCCCCACCGGCACGTAGCGCTCCCTGGCCCCCTTCCCCATCACCCGCAGGTAGCCGTTGGTCAGGTCGACGTCGTCCAGCCTGAGGCCGCACAGCTCCGATATCCGCAGGCAGGTGTCGAGGAGGGTGAGCATCACCACGAAGTCGCGGTAGCCGCGGTAGGTGCGGCGGTCCGGCTGGCGCAGCAGCCGCACCACCTCCTCCTCCTTGAAGGCCGGCATCGTCTTCCGTGGGGTCTTGGGTATCTTGACCTTCTTCACCGGGTTATGGTCGATGAACTCCTCGCGCTCCAGAGCGCTGTAGAAGGTCTTCACCCCCCTGACGTAGTTGGCCACCGTCTCCGTCGACAGCGTCCGGTCCTGGGTCGGGGTGAGGCGGTGGGTGGAGAAGGATCGCTTCTCCCGCAGCGCGGCGATGAAGCGGCGCAGGTCGTCGGCGGTCACCGCCTCGACGTCCACCCCCTCGCCGAGGAAGGCGCGGAAGTAGCGCACCGCGTCGCACACCCACGTCACCGTCGCCGGCGATTTGCCCTCGGCGTTGGCGCAGATGCGATAGGCCGTCACTGCATCGGAGAAGGAAGGCATGCTAGGCTCCTCACACTGAGAGCCTAGCACATGGATGGGGGTTAATCGGGGGCGTAATGAGTGGTAATCAGGGTGTCCCCCTGAGCGTGTGGTGAGCCGTCGGGGATTCGAACCCCGGACACCCTGATTAAAAGTCAGGTGCTCTACCCCTGAGCTAACGGCCCACCTTCAGCACCACCGCGGGACAGGACGAGGCCAGAACCCCTCGAGAGTCAATGCGGCTTTGCCGCCTGGCTTCGCCCTCCCGGACATCACGATTCTACAATCAATGTGAGGCAACTTCAAGGTTCCGCCTCTCTTGCCCTCAGAAGAAACGGCTCGCCCCGACGGCATACCGGCGTGGGGGCCGAGGGCACACACGTACACTGGAACTCGGTTTGCATCGGCCGCCATAGGTTCGCGAAACCGACGTCGTAGGGAATTGACAGAGGATTTCGCGTGTGGTAGGGTTTGGGCAAACGGTTGCCTATTACCACCAACCGAAGCCTCTGTCATGGACGCGTAACTATGGGATTCGAAACGCCGGACGTCGAGAGAAAGGTGCTTTCAATAATGAAGGTGCTCAGCGAGTCCGACGGGCCCGTTGGAGCGCGTGTTGTCGCCCAGCACCTGAAGGACTATGGGGTTGAGCTGGGTGACAGAGCCGTCAGGTACCACCTCAAACTCATGGACGAGCGCGGCCTTACTCGACTTGTAGGGCGCCGAGACGGTCGCATACTGACTGAGGAAGGGGTCAAGGAGGTGAAAAGCGCCCTGGTCAAGGACAAGGTCGGCTTCGTCATCTCCAAGATCGAGCTCCTCGCCTTCCGCACCGACTTCGACTTCGACAAACGCTGCGGCGCCATCCCGGTCAACGTCTCTTTCTTCCCCAAAGGGAAGTTCAAGCAAGCGCTGCGAGCGATGGCGCCCGCCTTCGAAAGCAAGCTGTGCGTGAGCGATCTGATAGCGGTAGCCAGCGAGGGGGAGCAACTCGGAGATACCACCGTTCCCCAAGGCAAGATGGGGATTGCCACCGTCTGCAGTATCGTAATCAACGGCACCATGCTCAAGGCCGGCGTTCCCATGGACTCCAGATTCGGCGGAATACTCCAGATTCGAAACCGCAAGCCGCTTCGCTTCGTCGAGCTCATCGACTACACCGGCTCGTCTCTTGACCCCTCCGAGATATTCATCAAGGCGAATATGACCTCCGTGAGGCAGGCCGCTGAAGCGGGGGACGGGGAGATACTGGCCAATTTCCGTGAAATACCGTCTATTTGTCGGCCAACAGCGGAGCAGGTGGTGGAAAGGCTGAAGGAGGCTGGGCTGGGAGGGCTGGTGCTGATGGGAAACACCAGCGAAGCGGTGTGCGAGATCCCCATTGAACTCAATAGAGTGGGCATGGTCCTCCTCGGTGGCTTGAATCCGCTGGCGGCAGCCCAGGAGGCCGGAATCGAGTCGGACAACCATGCCATGAGCACTGTAGTGGAGTATCGAGATCTAACGAGATTCGAGGAGCTGTGAATGAATGAAGTGAGGATTATCCCCTGTCTGGATGTCAAGGATGGCCGGGTGGTGAAAGGCGTGAAGTTCGTCAACCTGAGGGACGCCCGGGACCCAGTGGAGGCAGCCGAAGCGTATTGCGCACAAGGAGCGGATGAACTGGTGTTCCTGGACATCTTCGCCACGGTGGAGAACAGGAAGACGAGGCTGGAGTGGGTCAAGAAGGTGAGTGACGTGGTCACCATCCCGTTCGCGGTCGGAGGCGGCATCCGCAGCACACAGGACATGAAAGACCTGTTCGACCTCGGAGTGGGAAAAGCCTCGATAAACACCGCTGCGGTGGAGAACCCCGGTCTCATTTCCGAAGCGGTCAAGCAGTTCGGGAAGGACAGGCTGGTTGTCGCCATAGACGGGAGGAAGAACCCGCCTGACAGCGGACTTCCCAGACTGGAGGTCGTGGTGAAGAGCGGCAATGAGTCCACCGGGATGGACATAGTGGAGTGGGCGAAGAGAGCCGAAGAGTTGGGTGCCGGAGAGATACTGCTCACCAGCAAGGATGCCGACGGCACCAAAGAAGGCTATGACCTGGAGATGACCAAGGCAGTGGCCGAGGCGGTCGGCATCCCCGTTGTCGCCTCCGGTGGAGCCGGGAAGATGGAGCATCTCTACGAGGCGGTGGCCATCGCGAAGGCCTCCGCCGTTCTTGCCGCTTCGGTCTTCCACTTCGGGGAGATATCCATTCAACAGGCGAAGGCCTATCTCAAGGAGAGAGGAGTCCCGGTAGTCGTGTAGGCCACAGGCGGAAGCCCCACCGATTGCAGAGAGGCTTCAGGCCAGAGTACAATACCGAGTTCATGCCTCTCGGCGGCGCAGTCGGGGGGCGTTGAGTGGGGGGGCGCATACGGCAGCCCCACGGACGGTGAAAGCGCCACCCATTCGGACAGGCAAGTGAAAGAAAGGGCTGACATGAAGACCGAACGCAAGGAAGATGTCCTGAAGATGGCCAAGGAGCACGATGTGAAGTTCATCAGGCTCTGGTTCACCGACATTCTGGGCATGCTGAAGAGCTTCGCCATCACGGTGGAGGAACTGGAAGGCGCCATGGAGCAGGGGATGGGTTTCGATGGCTCGTCCATCGAAGGGTTTGCCAGGATCGACGAGAGCGATATGGTGGCCTTGCCCGACCCGACCACCTTCCAGTTGATTCCGTGGCGGCCGAAAGAGCACAACGCCGTGGCCCGGATGTTCTGTGACGTTCTGAAACCCGGCGGCCAGCCCTTCGACGGGGACCCAAGAAACGTACTGAAGCGGAACCTGAAGCGAGCGGCGGACATGGGCTATACCTTCTATGTAGGGCCGGAACTCGAGTACTTCTACTTCCGCGATTCTAAGGGGACAGAGACGCTGGACGAGGGAGGCTACTTCGATATGACCCCTCTGGACGCGGCGATGGACCTCAGGAGAGAGACCGTTCTCACCCTGGAGGAGATGGGAATCGGCGTCGAGTACTCTCACCACGAGGTCGCCGCCAGCCAGCACGAGATAGACATGAGGTACACCGACGCCCTGACCATGGCCGACAATGTGATGACATACCGCCTGGTGGTCAAGCAAATAGCCCTGGAGCACCAGGTGTATGCCACCTTCATGCCGAAACCGGTATACGGCATCAACGGCAGCGGCATGCACGTCCACCAGTCGTTGTTCAGGGAGGCCCAGAACGCTTTCTTCGATGCAAAGGACCCTTATCACCTGTCGAAGACAGCCAAGTGTTATATAGCCGGCCTGCTGAGGCACGCTCCTGAAATCACCTCTATCACCAATCAGTGGGTGAATTCATACAAGCGGCTGGTCCCCGGCTACGAGGCACCGGTGTACCTTTCGTGGGCGCGCCGCAACAGGTCAGACCTGGTGAGAGTCCCGGAGTACCAGCCCGGCAGAGAAACGGCAACGCGGGTAGAGTTGAGGTCGCCAGACCCTGCCTGCAACCCGTACCTTGCCTTCGGCGTGATGCTGGCTGCGGGGCTGGAAGGTGTTGAGAACGAGTATGAGACTCCGCAACCGGTGGAAGAGAACGTCTACGAGATGAGCGAAGCGGAGCGAGAGAGGCGGGGAATAGGCATGCTGCCGGGCAGCCTTTGGGAGGCCATCCAACTCACTGAGAGCAGTGACATGGTACGAAAAGCCC
The DNA here is from genome assembly GCA_964438305.1 of uncultured Dehalococcoidales bacterium. Classification (GTDB taxonomy): domain Bacteria; phylum Chloroflexota; class Dehalococcoidia; order E44-bin15; family E44-bin15; genus CAYTKL01. Next base: position 5,554 of record CAYTKL010000105.1, read on the forward strand.
TCGGCGATCATGTCTTCGACGCCTTCATCAAGAACAAGAAGATCGAGTGGGAATTGTACCGCGCCCAGGTAACTGACTACGAACTCAAGAGGTACTTGCCAGTCCTATGAGTTCTGGGCCAATGGGTTCTACCGTCACACCATACGTGCCTGTGCGGACAGCACCTCTCAAGAAGGGGTCAGCAATACAAAACCAAACAAGGAGTGCTAGAAAATGAATCTGCGTCGACCAAACTCAAACGAGGCAACCAGGACGGCCAATCGTTCCAGAAGCGTGGTGCCGATGAGCGGCATCTGCACCCGCTGTATAGACGGCTGCACCGGGAACTGCGAGGTCTTCAAGGCCTCATTCCGCAGCCGGGAACTGATCTACCCCGGGCCCTTCGGTGAGATCACCGCCGGGGGCGACAAGGACTACCCGGTTGACTACTCACACCTGAACATTCAGGGATATGCCCTGGGAGCCGAGGGGCTGCCTCCTGGCATCGTCGGTGGGCCCGACACCGCGCTCTTCCCCCTGGTCAACACGGAGACAGAGTATGGCTGGGACCTCAAAGTCAAGATGCAGGTTCCCGTTTTCACCGGCGCTCTGGGCTCCACGGAGATAGCCCGCAAGAACTGGGATCATTTCGCCGTGGGTGCCGCCCTCAGCGGCATCACACTGGTATGTGGTGAGAACGTGTGCGGCATCGACCCACGGCTTGAGCTTGATTCCAACGGCAAAGTGACTGCGGCACCGGACATGGACCGTCGAATGGAGGTCTACCGCCGCTACCACCGTGGGTTCGGTGAGATCCTGGTCCAGATGAACGTGGAGGACACCAGACTGGGCGTTGCCGAGTACGTCAGCAAGAAGCACGGCCTTGACACCATCGAACTCAAGTGGGGACAGGGTGCGAAGTCCATCGGCGGAGAAATCAAGGTGAATACCCT
>CAYTKL010000106.1:0-6442 GCA_964438305.1 uncultured Dehalococcoidales bacterium
AGCCGCTGAAGGACGTGGACCCTGAGAAAGAGATGCCCGAGGTGGTCGTCTTCCTCGCCGACATGGACCAGTTGGGAGCCCTGGTGGTCCTGGCCAGCTACGGCAGAGAGAGCAATGAGGGCGCCATCATCCCCCAGGCCGCGGGCTGTCAGTCGATAGGCATCTACCCCTTCAGCGAGGCCCGCTCGGAAACACCGCGGGCGGTGGTCGGGCTGGTCGACCTCTCAGCCAGACTGGCCATCAAACGCCAGCTTAAAGAGGACGTGATGAGCTTCGCCGTCCCTTTCGCCATGTTCAACGAGATGGAGGCAAACGTTCCCGGAAGCTTCCTGGAGAGGCCGACGTGGCAGCAGCTTGTCAAGTTGAAGAAGTAGGGACGTCGTCCGCAGTGGGGCGGGTGAGCCTTGTGGATGGCGTACTCCACGGAGAAGCAGGGGGGGCCCACAGCACCTTCAAGGGCCGGTTTACAGAGAGAGCGCCAGTCTCAGATAGAGGCGTGCCGCCTGCACGACCTGGTCATAGGACACCGATTCCTCAGGGGTATGGGCCGCCTCCAGGCGGCCCGGGCCGACGACAATGGGCGCGGTCCCAGCCGCCCACAGCACATTCGCGTCGGAATGGCTCCTGAAGTCCTGAGGCGCCCACGGGAGAGACAGGGCCTCAGATGCAGCCCGTAGCTTCGTCACAAAGGCACCCTCTGCCGGGAGTCGATAGCCGTTGTACGTGTCTTCGAACTCGAGGTCGACGTCGAGATAGGGGATGTCGTGACGTGCCGCCTCCACGACCTGTGCCAGCTCGCTCTTGAAAACGTCCACCCCCGACTGCGGTGGAAGGTGAAGGTCGAGCCAGGCCTCGCACGTATCCGGGACCACAAAGCCGCCAGGGAAGCCGGACAGCTCCCGAATGTTGTAGACCAGCCCGTACGGGGCGGATGAGGCATAGTCAGTAAGGGACAGCAGCAGTCTCAACATCGCCTCAATGGCGTTCTGCCCCAGCTCAGGCATGGAGGAATGGGCCCTCTTCCCGCGAGTGCGAAGCACTGCCTCCACATATCCGTAGTGTCCCAGGCATGGTGTCATGTTGGTGGGCTCGCCGACCACCGCCCACGGGAAGCTGTAGTCCCTCACAAGCGTCTTGGAGCCATCATTGTCCTCCTCCTCGCCCACCAACAACGCCAGTGCCACCGGCGGGAAGGTCCCTCCTGCCGAAGCCAGAACCGTGAATGCCTCGATCATGGCGGCGCAGCCGCCCTTCATATCGGTGGTACCCAGGCCGAAGATAGTGTCTCCCTCAGCACGGAAGCCGTAATCGTCCAGGTCGTGGGCGGCAACCGTATCCACATGTCCCACAAGCGCCAGCATGGGCGGCTTCGCGTCCTCGGGCAACACCAGCAGGTTGGAGCGGTTCTCATCGACCTCTTGCCGGACGACATTCAGACCGCAGCCTCTCAAGTATGCCTCTATGTAGTCGAGGACCTCCTCTTCCTTGCCCGACGGACTGTATATGTCCACCAGCTCGTTGAGAAGGTTCCGCAGTCTCTCCGGTCGCACGTCGGTGGTCATAGCGGCCCCTGTCCCCACGAGTCCCGCTTGTTACCCGGTCCCACGTGCCCGCCCACAGGCGAACATGCCTGGTGACGCAGGCGATACACTACGCTCGTGATGACTTGCCCCTTACCGGCTTCTCGACATCCACGTCACTCTGCGCCTTGACCACCGCGATGGTGCCCCCGGGCTCCGCCGCTGCCGACCGGGCCTTCGCCGCCCCCCGTGCTTTGCCCGCCTTCTTCGCCGGTCGACGCAGGGTCTTGGCCAGCCACAGGTGCTCACTTCTCACCGAGAAACCGATGGCGTTGAAGAAGGCGATGGCATTCTTGTTGTCTCCCTGGGTGTCGGCGATGACCATCCTCACTCCTTCTTCCTTCAGCCGCTGCTCCAGCATGCGATAGAGGCGGCTGCCCAGGGCAGTCCTCTGGAACGCCTCGTCCACCCCCATCCACCCCAAGTATCCATACTTCTTCCAGGCCGTGCCTTCTTTCTCTATGATAGAGGCCAGGATGAAACCGGCGACCCTCCCCTCCACCTCGGCAACGAAGCAGTACTCGGGGTCCGAGGTGAAGTAGTCGGTCACTTCGTAGGGGTCCCATGTGCGATAGAGGATGGGCAAGTCCTCGCTGGTGAAAAGCTCCTCCCCCAGGTGATAGACGGGGGGAACATCGTCTATCTCCATCTCTCTTATTGTGATTGCAGCCTTCGTTCTCCTTTTCCCCGTATGCTCAGACGACATGCGCTTCCCCTTTCCTTCGCCACCCCGCTGCCCGCGGGCATACTGCATTCAGCCCTTTCGCCCGTCACGGCGCCTCAGGTCTCCAGCACCCCGTCAGGGTCCCGGTCCGCCACAAGCTTCTGATACCTGGGGAGTATATGTTCGTGGTACACGTGCTCCAACTGGTCCAGAAGCTCTCCCGGGTCGTAGCTGCACACCACCACCGCCCCGGTCTCCTTTTTCACAAACGATACGATTGTCTGCAAGTGCTCGGTGATTCCATCGGTGCCCTCCAGGATTCCGATGACCTTGCCCTCGTCATAGGCAATGGCGAACTCGCCCAGGGTGCCCGACCTGCCGCCAGCGAAGACCACCACGTCGCACGACCGGATGTTCTCTATCTCGCGGCCCATCAGCCCGCTGCCGGTGTAGATGAGGGCATCATAGCCGTGCACCGGCGAGTGGAACTTCACCACGTGCTCCTCAAAGTTGAGGGCGGGCGAGACGCCGACCACCACGCCGCCAATGCTTTTCACTCCCTTCACCGCCTCATGCGGAAGGCCGGGGCACGCTCCCGTGATGAGCACGTAGCCGCGGCGGGCGATCTCCGTACCCAGTTCGTATACTCTGCCGGAGACCTCCGGTGGTATGTGTCCCCCCGAGGACCCCATCACTCCAATGGTCATGTGGGGAAAGAGGTCGTCCCCCAGTTGCGCCTTTTCAGTCAATCACATTCCTCCTCAAATACTGTCTCACCGTCGCTTCACCAAATCGCCACGCGCATCACAGTTCAATGTTTACCACGCCCAGCAAATCAAGGCCGTGCAGAATCATGGTCACCGCAATTGCCGCCAGCAGCAGGCTGAACACCTTCGAGACCGCTTTCAGCCCCCCTCGTCCGAACAGGCGGCCAACCCAGTTCCCCAAGAGGAAGATGGCCCACGACAGGACTACGTTGAGCGCGAAAGCGACCAGCACCACGGGCAACCGGAACTCGGTGGCAAGGAGCAACAGGGTGGTTATGGTGGCCGGTCCGACCGTCAACGGCGTGCCGATTGGGACGACCGCCACCATCTCCTCCTTCACCGCGTCCACCATCCGGCCTGTCATCACGTACCTGACGGACAGCGCCAGCAGAATAAGGCCGCCGGCAATGGCAAAAGCGCCTACCGATACCCCCATGACCCCGAGGATGAACCGCCCGAAGAAGAGGAAGGCAAGGCCAACAACCAGGGCGGTCAGCATGGCGACATGCACCATGTTGCGTCGCTGTTGCGGCTGCATGTCCTCGCCAAACGTGATGACCACGGGCAGGTTGCCAAAGGCATCGATGACTATGAACAGGGGGACAAAGCACAGGACGAAGGACTGCCACCAGTCGGCCACGACGTTACTCCCACAATGGAACTGGCGGGTCATGATATACGAACCGCCATCTGTTGTCAATGAGAATGAGCCTCCACCGGCCCCACGGCGGCCCTCTATTGCCAAAGCTGTCACGAAGGCATACACTTGGCACACCTTTCCACGGGAACAGTCGCGCACCGGCGGGACCGGGTAATCCAATGCGCCGACCGCTGCGGTGAGACATAAGTCACATGCAGAGCCGCAGCGACGGCGTATAATCTGCTGGTGAGAGTGCGCCACGACCAGTCACGTGAGACCTGCACGGAGGTGAAGCGAAATGGCTGAGATAAAGGTCGATTGCACCGGTGAGACGTGTCCGGTACCGCTGGTTGAGACGCGCAAAGCGCTGCGCAAAGCCCAGCCGGGCGACATCGTTGAAGTCGTCGGGACCCACCCCGCCTCCAAGAAGGAGATACCCATGGCGGTCAAGGCCCTGGGCCTCAACCTTGTGGACGTCACGGAGGAAGGTGGGAAGTGGAGAATCAGGATACGGCGGTAAAGGAGGGAAGGGCCATGGCTGAGAAGGCGACCATTATCGTTCACAGCGGCGACATGGACAAGCTATACAGCGCGCTTATCATCGGGAACGGGGCGCTGGCAATGGGCATGGACGTATCGCTGTATTTCACCTTCTGGGGGCTGCAGCGTCTCAAGAAGGGTGCGCTGGAGAAGGGCCCCCTCTCCAAGATGCACATGCTGGGGCTGGGCAAGTGGATGGTGCAGCGCAAGATGAAGAAGGTCGGCGTGGCTTCCCTGGAGAAGCTCCTGCAGGACTTCAATGAACTGGGAGGCAAGGTCCTCGCCTGTGACATGACAATGGAGATAATGGGAATCAAGAAGGAAGACCTCCGCGACGACCTGATAGCCGACTACTGCGCGGTGGGCACGTACGTGAACGAGGCCAGAGAGTCTACCATAACACTGTTCATATGATGGGGGATGCCATGCTGGAGAGAGTAGTGTACCTGGACAATGCGGCAGCCACGCGGCTCGACGAGCGAGTCCTCGACGCGATGAAGCCATACTTCTTCGAGACCTACGCCGTTGCCACCTCGGAGTTCGGCTACTCGCTGGGGATAGAGGCGCAGGAGGCCCTTGGAGAGGCCCGAAGCGCTATTGCCACCTCTCTCGGGGCGGACTCCGAGGAGTTCATCTTCACCTCCGGCGACACCGAGTCGTCCAACATCGCGGTCAAGGGCGTGGCGCAGGCCCTCGGCGAGAAGAAGGGGAGACACATAGTGGTCTCCAAGATCGAGGACTTCCCTGTCCTCAACAGCGCCAGGGCATTGGAGAAACAGGGCTTCGATGTGACGTACCTCGACGTGGACGGCGAGGGCTTGGTCGACCTCGACAAGCTCAGGGACGCCATGACCGACAGGACCGCCCTGGTATCCATTCAGCACGCCAATCAGGAAATAGGCACCATCCAGGACCTCGAGCGCATCGGCGGCATCTGCCGCGAGAAGGGCGCGCTGTTCCATACCGATGCCACCCATACCTTCACCCGTGTTCCCCTCGATGTCGGGAAGATACCCGTCGACCTGGTCACGGTGTCGGCCCACACCATTCACGGCCCGAAGGGCGTTGGCGGCCTGTACGTACGCAGCGGAACGCCCCTGGGCAAGTGGATGGACGGCGGCTTTCAGGAGTTCAACCTGCGCGCCGGGCTGGAAAACATCCCCGGGGCGGTGGGGTTCGCCAAAGCGGTGGACCTGGTCACTCCCGAGGAGACGGAGAAGCTGCGGGCGATGCGCGACCGCCTCATCGACCGCGTGCTCGCCGAGGTGCCGGATACTACTCTCAACGGCCACCGCTCGAAGAGGGTTCCCCAGAACGCCAACATCACATTTCACTTCGTCGAGGGTGAGTCCATCACCCTGCACCTCGACATGCGCGGCTTCGCCGTGAGCACCGGCTCAGCCTGCTTCAGCCGCTCCCTCGAGGGCAGTCACGTCATCTTCGGGATAGGTGGTGACCACGAGCGGGCGCACGGCTCGATACGCTTCACCTTCGGCCGCTACAACACCATGGAAGACGTGGACGGCATCGTTGCCTCCATCGCCGAGGTGGTGGAGGAGCTGCGCAAGATAAGCCCGCTGGGCAGAGACAAGGAAGGACAGGAGGGTTCGAAATGAAGTTCCCATATAGTGAAACAGTGCTGGAACACTTCCGCCATCCGCGCAACGTGGGCCAGATCGAGGAGCCCGACGGCAAGGCCATCGAGGGCAGCCCCGCCTGCGGCGACATGGTATCGGTTTACATAAACGTCGACAAGGAGACCAACACGATATCGGACATCAAGTTCGAGTCCTACGGCTGCGCCTCCAACATCGCCACCGGCTCCATCATCACCGAGCTGGCCAAGGGGAAGACCCTGGACGAGGCCAAGAAGATCACCTGGAAGCAGGCGGCCGACGCCCTGGGAGGGCTGCCCAAGCTGAAGGCGCACTGCTCGGTGCTGGCGATAGAGGGCCTGCGCTCGGCCATACAGAACTACGAGGAGCGCCACGGCCTGGTCAAGGAGCGGAAGCCGACGACGGTGGACGTGGTGCGCCGCCGGCTGGGGAAGGTGATGAACCCGCTGAGCGGCCTGAGCGTGGTGCGCACCAACCTGGTCACAGCCATCGAGGTGAAGGACGGGAACGTCCGTGTCATCATAGACCTGCCTTCGGACCACCAGTTCGCGCCCGTGGTCAAAGAGGAGATCATGGAGAAGATAGAGCCGCTGTGGGACGTCAAGAGCGTCGAGGTGGTGTTCACGGACTAGGAC
>CAYTKL010000107.1:0-6423 GCA_964438305.1 uncultured Dehalococcoidales bacterium
TACGCGCATCTTCGTCTCCACTAGAGGGCAACAGGGGACTAGGGTGAAGCGCCATTCGCCGCAAGCTTGGCGTCCTGCTCCACTGTTTCACCTGCGCCCACCACAACATTGTCTCCCAGTATGGAGCGTTCCATGATCTGGCTACCGTCGCCGAGAAGTACGTTCTCGGCAATAACACATTCTTGTGCCCAAACCCCCCGGCCAAAACGGGTGTTCTTCCACACGATGACCCTGTCAATGACGCTGTCTGCCCCCACCCGGCAGCCGGGGCCGACAACCGATGGCCCCCGCACCGTCACTCCGGGCCCAATCACACATTCCCTTCCGATAAGCACCGGGCCTTCAAGCTCCGCCGCAGGATGGATATCGCAGTCCCCCTCCACACACGTCTGTTCTCCAGGCGAAGCGCCGGCCGCCTGCTTGTGCAGCAAGTCGTGGTGAAGCCGCAGATACTTGTCCGGGGTGCCGATATCGATCCAGTAGGCGTCGGAGCGGTGGCTGTAGACCGGCTCACCCGTCTCCACCAGCTTGGGGAAGAGCTCCCTTTCAAACATGCAGAAGCAGCCGTTGGGGATGAAGGCCAGAGCTTCGGGCTCAATGATGTACGTGCCCGCGTTGATCATGTTGGTGGTGACCGCGTCCGGGCTTGGCTTCTCTACGAAGCGCCTTACCCTGCCGTTGGTGTCGGTCTCCACCACACCGTAGATGGTGGGATTCTCCACCGGCGTGAGGGCGATGGTCACCGTTGCCCTTCTCTCGCGATGGAGTTCCATCATCTGGGTAAGGTCAAGGTCAGTGAAGATGTCGCCGTTGAACACGAAGAACGTCTCTTCGAGGTGCTGCTCAACGTTCTTGACCGCCCCGGCGGTGCCCAGGGGTGAATCCTCTGTTACGTATGTCAACTGTACGCCGAAGTCACTGCCATCGCCAAAGTGGTCTCGAATGGAGCCGGGAAGGTAACACGAAGCCAGAATAACGTCATTGATGTCATGCTTCCTGAGATAGGCAATCATGTGCTCCAGGAAGGGCCGGTTTAGAATTGGCACCATGGGCTTCGGCCTATTGATGGTGAGGGGGCGCAGTCTTGTGCCCTCTCCGCCAACGAGGATCACCGCTTTCATCTTATGATATTCCGAATCTCACTGCCCTAGACGCACACACCTTCTCCGGGCGCTGGACAAGGGCTACTTTAGCCTGTCGCACCACTCCCGTCAACTGCACGCCTCACTTGAGCCCGGCCTCGGCCCTCAGCACCTCTGCCTTGTCGGTCTTCTCCCAGGGCAGGTCTATATCGGTTCGACCGAAATGACCATAGGAAGCGGTCTGTCTGTAGATGGGGCGGCGCAGGTTCATGGACTCGATGATTGCCCCCGGCCTGAGGTCGAAGTGCTTGTTGATAAGGTCGATGATAACCTGGTCGTCAACCTTGCCCGTGCCGAAGGACTCTATGCAGATGGAGAGGGGGTGAGCGACCCCGATGGCGTAGGATACCTGCAACTCGAGCCGGTCGGCGAGGCCGGCAGCTACAACATTCTTGGCGACATACCTGGCCGCGTAGGCTGCGGAGCGGTCCACTTTGGTCGGGTCCTTGCCGGAGAAAGCGCCGCCGCCGTGCCGTGCGATACCCCCATAGGTGTCCACCAGTATCTTGCGCCCGGTAAGGCCGGCGTCTCCCATTGGCCCCCCCACAACGAAACGCCCCGTGGCGTTGACATAGTACTTGGTGTTGTCGTCCAGCAGCGAGGCGGGAATCACCGGTTTGATCACGTGCTCGATGACGTCCCGTTCAATAACGTCGTGTGTGATAGCGGGGTCGTGCTGGGCGCCAATCACTACCGAATCGACGCGCTTGGGGACTCCACGACTGTACTCCACCGTTACCTGAGACTTGCCGTCGGGGCGGAGATAGCGCAGAGTGCCGTCCTTCCTCACATCGGCGAGCCGCTTGCACAGCTTGTGGGCCAGAGAGATAGTGAGGGGCATGAGTTCGGGGGTCTCATTGCAGGCAAACCCCACCATCATCCCCTGGTCGCCGGCGCCAAGCGTCTCCAGTTCGTTGTGAGCGTCACCGCCCCTGACTTCGAGCGATTTGTCAACGCCCATGGAGATGTCCTTTGACTGCTCCTTGAGGGAGACCATCACGCCGCAAGTGTCACAGTCGAACCCGTATTTCGCCCGGGTATAGCCAACGTCTCGCAACACCTTGCGCACTACGTCCTGGATCTCGATGTAGCAGTTGGTGGTAATCTCACCCAGGACCACTACCAGCCCGGTGGTCGCAGCGGTCTCGCATGCCACCCTCGCCTTGGGGTCGCAGCCCAGTATAGCGTCCAGGATGGCGTCGGAGATCTGGTCACAGAGCTTATCCGGATGCCCCTCGGTAACCGACTCCGAAGTGAGAAATATCGACGGTGCACTCATGAACGTTGTGGTCATTGCCAACTCCTCTCCTTTGCTGTCTACGTCCCTTCTTCCCAGCTCTCCAGGTATCGTTTCTGCTCATCGGTGAGTGTATCTATGGTGATGCCCATGGAGGCCAGCTTCAACCTGCCAATCTCTCTATCGATCTCCCTGGGCACGGAATAGACCTTGGGCTCGACCCTGTCACTCTTGGTCAGGTGCTCTACGCACAGGGCCTGGTTGGCGAAGCTCATGTCCATGACGCTGGCCGGGTGTCCCTCAGCGGCGGCGAGGTTGATCAGGCGCCCCTCGCCGAGGAGGAAGATATGCCGGCCGTCGGTCAGGGTATACTCATCGACGGAGGGGCGAACCGGCCGCTTCTTCTCCGCCAGTTCTTCCAGGACGGGGATATTGATCTCCACGTTGAAATGCCCGCTGTTGGCCACGATGGCCCCGTCCTTCATCACCTGGAAATGGGCCTTGTCGATGACGCTGGCGTCTCCCGTCACGGTGATGAAGATGTCGCCCACCTTCGCTGCCTCCAGCAGCGGCATCACGGTGTAACCCTCCATGACCGCCTCCAGGGCGCGGATGGGCTCAACCTCAGTGACCACCACGTGGGCGCCGAGCCCCCTTGCCCGCAGCGCCACTCCCCTTCCGCACCACCCGTAGCCGCAGATGACTACCTTCTTGCCGGCCCACAGAATGTTGGTGGCTCTGGTGATGCCGTCGATGGTGCTCTGGCCTGTGCCATAACGGTTGTCGAAGAAGTGCTTGGTGTCCGCATCGTTAACCGCGATGATGGGGTACTTCAGCTTTCCCGCGTTGGACATACTCTTGAGCCTGATTACCCCTGTGGTGGTTTCTTCCGTGCCGCCGATTATGGCGTCGATGAGTTCGGTGCGCTCCTTGTGGATGGTGGACACCAGGTCAGCGCCATCATCCAGAGTGACTTGAGGCTTGTGGTCGAGGGTGGCGTGGATATGCCTGTAATACGTATCGGTGTCCTCTCCCTTTATGGCGTAGACGGGTATGCCGTACTCTGTGACCAGCGCGGCGGTGACATCGTCCTGTGTCGACAGAGGGTTTGACGCACACAGCGCCAGCTCAGCTCCCCCTTCCTTGAACACCAGCGCCAGGTTCGCTGTCTCGGTGGTCACGTGCAGGCAGCCGGACAAACGCACTCCCTTCAACGGCTTCTCGCGGGCGAAGCGCTCCCTTATCAACTTGAGCACCGGCATCTCCCGGGATGCCCACTCAATGCGCAACAGCCCCTGTGGGGCGAGGGATGGGTCTTTGATGTCGCTCTTGCTCGTTGTCCCCTTGCTCAAGCGCAACTCCTTTCTCTGTTGTTTCCAGGTGTCCCCAGGACCCTACTCCTCTCTTCGTCGCCTGAACTGTTCTGCAACCCGGTCGGGTATGTCCAGTGTGCCGAGGAGTATCGGTTTCTGATGACAATCGCTGCCGCCGGTCATAAGCAGGCCGTGCTTCGTGGCGAACTCGATGTAGTGTCCCGTAGTCCTCTCGTCGTTTCGTGAGTGCCAGCACTCGACGCCGTCGATGTATTCTAGCACATATTCCTCGATTATGTTCGTCTGCTGCTCCAAATCGGCGGTTATGTTGACCAGCGATGTGCCATGGGGGTCATTGGGGTGTGCCAGCGCGAGAACGCCGCCGGCGCTCCTCACCAGTTGCGAGGCTTCCGCCAGCGAAAGCGGGTACTTGGGCACGTCGCATTGGACGAGGTACCTGTCGAATGCTTCCTGAATGTCGCTGACAATGCCTTTCTCCACCAGGTAGCCGGCTATGTGCGGCCGACCCAATGCGCCATCAACCTTGGCCTGTATATTGTGCAGATCGGTTTCGGTGAACCTCTCGATACTCTCTCTATCGAACTCCGCGTTCAATCTCTCCAGGATCTCGAGTGCCCGCCACTCCCGGTGCTCCCTCATCAGCCTCAGTTTGCCTCTCAGTTCTCGGTCGTGTATGTCGTAGCCGTATCCGAGAAAATCGAGGGGGAAGGCCTTGTCGAGATAGTGGAAGGTCACATTCAGTTCAACCCCCGTTATGTAGGATATGCCATGCTCCCGCGCCAGTGCGATTGCCTTCTCCTGGCAGCCGATGGAGTCGTGGTCGGTGATGGAGAGCAGGTCAAGGCCTCTCTTGCTGGCCTCCTTGAAGATCTCCTCAATGGAGAGATTGCCGTCGGAGCAGGTCTTGCTGTGAATATGCAGGTCTATCTTCATCTTGGTTGTGCTGTCTCCAGGCATTCATCGCAGAGCACGCAAAGCACGCGGAGCGTATTTGGCCTGCCAGATGTCAGCATGGCCAATAAATTCGACTTCTTTCCTCATCTACGGCACGAGTCGTCCCAAACCTCCGGTGTGGTCGTGGTGACCATAGCTCAGAACAGTCCCATCAATCTTGCCAGGGTCGTTACGCAGTGCATCGACGTTATGAGCGGCTGAGAGAGCTTGTCCAGCATCAATTTGATTCCAGCTGTCATACACTTCCCGGCACTTCGGAGTGCTGGAATGGTTCTCCTTTTGCAGCGAAGCGATCGAGAGCGTTCTCACACGCGTCGACGATCGCACTGCTCGCTGGCATGAAGCTCTGCCATGGCTGCGCGCTGTAACTGAGCTTGGACAGGCCCTTCAGGGTAAGCCGCCGCTGGATGGCCAGAGTGATAATGTCTATCTTGTCTGTAGCAGATAGCGAGTTAACTACCTGCCCGCCGATAATTCGCAAATCATGCGCATCGGCAATAACCTTCACCCTCACCTTGCCCGCTCCGGGCATCATCGGAAACAGCGTCGTGGTTTCACCCCATCCCGCGATGAATTCTATGCCCCGCTGTTCGGCGGTTGCGCTGGTAAAACCCGTGGAGGCAATTCGCAGGTCATAGAAACAGGTTGCCGCCCCATTGAAGAAGCCGTCGTATTCTTCATCCAAACCTGCCACTACGCGCGCCGCTGTTTTAGCCATGGGCACGGCATTTGTAGCCAGCTTGCCATTGAGAGGCTTTCCATCGATTGCCGAAAGAAACTGGCAGCAATCACCAGCCGCATAGACACCGGGGATATTGGTCCGCATTCGGTTGTCAACAATGATGCCGTCTTGCCCCATTTCGAGTCCCTGACCCTGGAACAGTCCAACGTTCGGCTTCATACCCACAGCGAAGCAGATGAAATCACGCTCCGGGTTCAGTTCAACAGCTTCGCCATTAGACAAGACAATTCGCTTTGCCCGGTCACCTGACTTCTCAATACTCTCCACACGAGTTGACAGTATCAACTCGATACCCTTTTCCCTCATTCTCTCATGGAGAATCTCGACCATGTCTTCATCCATCATGCTGGGCAGCACGTGAGACGCCATGTCAATCAAATGGACGTCTAACCCGCGTGAGCGGTAAGCTTGGGCCTGCTCAATACCGATAGCGCCGGCACCAACCACAACCGCATGTCCTGCGCCATTATCGACGTTTTCAAGGAGAAGCTCCATGTCATTCTGGGTTTTCACCGTATAGACATTGGTTGCATCGATTCCCGGCAAGGAAGGCAGCAAAGGTGTAGCTCCTGTGCCGATAAAGACAATATCCGCCGTGTAAATGTCACCCGTCTCATCGACCACGCTTCTCGCCTGCAAGTCGACTTCCTTTGCGGCTCGAAGGATTAGATTCACTTCAGCGTCTGTTACCAGTTCATCCCGTTTTAAAGTCTTGCCCGGGGCGAAAAGCCCCTCAATGGCGTAAGGAATGGCGCAATAGATCATTGAATGTTTCTCGGGACGTAACATAGTAATCTCTGTTTGGGTTCTAAGTTTTTTTAGGCTGCGGGAAAAGGTAATTCCCGCCGGGCCGCCACCAATAACCAAGACTTCTGTATGTATCTTTTGATTAGAGATTTTAATTCCTCCTGAAAATTATTTTACCTGTAACTTTTTGTATGTGAATTCCTAATGTTAGCCAAACATATCATATAAGGCGTCATTTTTATTCGATGATTGGCTCTCGTCTGAAAG
>CAYTKL010000108.1:0-6363 GCA_964438305.1 uncultured Dehalococcoidales bacterium
CCATACCGATGACACTTAAGAGGAAGAGCACCAGGAAAGCTACTGCAGCGCCCATCCGCCCCTTGGTCACGTGCTCCACGCCCTCGGAGAACTTCCACATCCAGTAGAAGTTGATGAGAGGGATGATGATCAACCACGCTGTAGGCACTCCAGCGCCCAGGCGGTTCATTTCCCGCTTGGTCATGACGTACCACACCAGACCGTATATGCCTAACGTAATCACCGCGAGTATCAACACCACTATGGGACTACGGCGTGTCATGGGCCAGTACCTCCTTCTTCCCAGGTTACTCTCGAAAGCTACTACAGCCCGTTCTCTTTTGTCAAGAATGGACGCTCCCGACCACAGAGCTGGTCGCTCGTCCGGCTTGAGGACGATGACCCCATGCTGGGGCGATGGCGAGAGCGGCCTGTTCCGCGTCTGCAGGACAGCCCGGGTACACGAACCAGTCGTAGCTGTATTTCTCCGATTTATTCCGATATTGTCATACGTTAGAGCATCCTTCCTTGACAAACAAGGGGGCCTGTGCTATCACATAGAAGGCCAAACGGCACTTAGATTACTGAGGGGGTTGAGATGTTCGGATTCATGGGAAACATCCTGAGGGTCGATCTCGCAAAGGGACAGGTTTCCGAGGAAGAGCTTCCCGAGAGCACAGCCAGGAAGTTCCTGGGTGGTGCCGGGTTGGCCACCAAGTACCTCTACGATGAGGTCAAAGCAGGCGTTGACCCGCTGGGGCCGGAGAACAAGCTCATATTCATGACTGGGCCTCTTACCGGCACCACCAGTCCCAGTTCCGGCAGGTTCAGCGTTGTGGCCAAATCCCCGCTGACCGACTTCTGGGGACAGGCGAACTCGGCGGGGTACTGGGGACAGGAATTCAAGAGAACCGGCCACGACGGCATTATCTTCGAAGGCATCTCGCCGAAACCGGTCTACCTGCTGATAGAGAATGGGAAGGCGGATCTCAAGGATGCGGGCGACCTGTGGGGCAAGAACGTTTCAGAGACCACGAGACTGCTCAAGGAGAAGCATGGTCAGGGCTTCAATATCGCCTGCATCGGCATTGGCGGCGAGAACCTGGTCAAATACGCCGCCATAATGAACGATGAGCACCGGGCGGCCGGAAGGGGCGGCATGGGCGCGGTGATGGGGTCGAAGCGGCTGAAGGCCATCGCTGTCAAAGGGACGAAGCCGGTCACGATTGCGAAACAGAGTGAGTTCACCGACGTGGCCAAGAGACAGTATGCCCTCCTCGAGGAATCGCCGCTGAAGATAGGCATGGAGGTCTTTGGCACCAACATGGTTATCGACATCGTCAACGTTCGCGGCGGGCTTCCCACCAGGAACTGGCAGACAGGCGTTTTCCCCGGCATTGAGAAGGTGAACGGAACGGCGGTGAACGAGACTATCCTCGTTGACCGGAAGAACTGCTTCGCCTGCCCCATCAAGTGTGGAAGGGTCACTGAAATCAAGACGGGGCCGTACGCGGGCAAGAGCGGCGAGGGGCCGGAGTACGAGACCATCGGCGCCTGCGGCGCGATGTGTGATATCGACGACCTGGGAGCGATTACCATGGCGCACTACCTGTGCGATGACTACGGCCTGGATACCATCTCCGCCGGCAGCACCATAGGGTTCACCATGGAATGCTACGAGAAAGGGATACTGACCAAGGAGGACACAGGCGGGCTGGAGATAAAGTTTGGCGACGCGGAAGTCATGATTGAACTGATACACAAGATCGCCAAGAGAGAGGGCATCGGCAACCTGCTGGCCGAGGGGACGAAGAGAATGGCGGAGAAGCTTGGCCAGGGGTCGGAGAGATTCGCCATGCATGTAAAGGGCATGGAGATGCCATGCTATGACCCGCGAGCCGCCAAGATAACCGGGCTGGGATACATGGTGGCCAATCGCGGTGGCGACCACATTACCGGCTACATACAGGGCCCGGCATTCTTCAACGCCCCCTTCCTCGTGGTCGATGAGAGCACCGTCGAAGACCTGTTCGTGGAGAACCCGGCTGAGGCCAAGGTGGTGAAAGACCTGGAGGACGCTCTGACCATCTTCGATTGCGCCGGGGCATGCAAGTTCATGGGGCTTGCTCTGGCGGCGGAGGAGTGGGTCGACCTGATCGCCATGGCCACCGGGTGGGATTTCGGTGTGAATGAGTTCAGAAAGACCGGCGAGAGGGTCGTCAATCTGGCAAGGGCGTTCAACATCAGAGAAGGCCTGACCCCCACCGACGATAGCCTGCCGAAGCGATTGTTGGAGGACCCCCTGCCCGAGGGCCCGGCGGCTGGCCACGTGAGCAATCCCGGGGCGCTTCTGGACGCCTACTACGAGTTTCGAGGATGGGACAAGGAAACGGGCAAGCCGACGCGGGACAAGCTCGAGGAATTGGACCTGCAGGAGCTTATCGCCGACCTTTGGGGTTAGCGACCCGGCATAGAGGCAGGCTATCCCATATCCGGAGGAGACTATGGCAGAGAAAGTGACCTACGCCGACAGGCCGTGGACCAAGATATACAAGCTGGGGGCGACCAAACTCAAGGAGTCGCTGGAGCCATACCCCAAAATGCCGCTGTTCCAGCTCCTTGACGATTCGGCAGCCAAGTTCCCCAACACCAGCGCCATCAACTTCCTGGGGAGGGTCATCACCTACCAGGAACTCAAGGGCTATGCCGACAGGCTGGCCACCGCCCTTGCCGACATGGGGGTGAAGAAGGACGACAAGGTAGCGGTCATGCTGCCCAACTGCCCCCAGTATGCCATGAGCGAGTTCGGCATACTCAAGGCTGGAGGCGTGCATGTCCCGTGCAGCATCATGCTCAGGGCTGAGACCCTGGAGCACGAGTTGGTCGAATCCGGCGCCGAGACCATCATTTGCTCCTACGACGTTATCGATGTGGTCAACTCGGTCCGGGACAATACCAAGCTCAAGAACGTCATTGTGACCTCAGCCATGGACTATGCACCGGAGGAACCGGAGCGAAAGGAGTTCCCCGGCACCCTTCAGTTCAAGGACGTGATGGCCAAGTACCAGCCGAACCCTCCCAAGGTCGCGATAGACCCAGTGGAGGACCTGGCCATTCTCGCCTTCACCGGGGGCGCTACGGGAATACCCAAAGGCGTGATGATAACCCACTACAACAGGGTGGCCAATATAATGCAGGGGATGCCCTGGACGAGTTCGCAGATGGCTCCGGGCATCATCGGCAAGACCTCAGTGCTCGTCGGCGTTCCCCTTTTCCATCAGTATGGCGAGTACGTGATGGAGGCGGCTGTCTACTGGGCCCAGACGGTCCTGCTCATCGCCGACCCCAGAGACACCGACGGCATCGTGAAACTGATACAGGAGTTCCGCCCGGCGCATACGTGCCTTGTTCCTACGCAGCTCATGCGCATTGCCGAGAGCAAGATCGGCAGAATGCCAATAGGCATCACCTCGGCGGCAGCCCCCTTGCCCAAAGAGACCGCTGAGAGAATAAAGGCGGACACAAAGATGCCGGTTGGTGAGGGATACGGCCTGACGGAGGCGGGGCCTGCCACTCACATGAACCTCTCCATCGGCCTGTCGCGTACCGGCTTCATGCGCGAGGCGAAGGAGGGCATTGGCGTCCCCATCGCCGACACCGAATGCAAGATAGTGGACCCGGCAACGGGGGAGGACGTCCCCGTTGGCGAGACCGGCGAGCTGTGGATACGCGGCCCGCAGGTCATGAAGGGCTACTGGCCGACGCCGGGAAGCGGCCTGATAGATGGCTGGCTTCCCACCGGTGATATCGCCAGAATGGACGAAGACGGGTTCTTCTACATCGTGGACCGCGTCAAAGACATGGCCAATGTCTCAGGTTACAAGGTCTATACGCGGGTGATCGACGAGGTGCTGTTTCAGCATCCCGCCGTCGCCATGGCCGTTGCCATTGGCATACCCGACCCGCAACGTCCTGGCAGTGAGAGGATCAAGGCCTTCATAAAGCTCAACCAGGAGTATGTGGGCAAGGTGACCGAAGAGGAGATTATCGACTGGTGCCGAGACAAGATTGAGCCCTATGCCCGCCCCAAGTTCGTTGAATTCAGAGACAACCTGCCGATGACCGTGACCGAGAAGCTCTTCAAGAGGGAGCTGCGAGAGGAAGAGATCAACAAGATGAAAGAGAGAGGCGAGCTCAAGTAGGGAGGGATGGAGCGGTAGTGTTTGGCTCGTAGAGCTCGTCAGGACATTGCAGAGGAGAATCGAAACGCCGTACCACGAGGAGCCAGCTTCTTCTCCCTCAGACGACATCACGCGGGTAGGTCATCCTTGCTAGCCGCCTGTCCGGCTCGACATACCTGTCGAGCGAGCCCGTCAATTGCGCATATCCGCTTGACTTTTTTCCCGCCTTTGTGTATTTTATTCAATCGTCGTGTACAAATATTGCGTCGATTCTATTTGGGTTCAGGCGAGCCTGGGAAAGGAGATATGAATGGCACGGGAAGAACGGTATGACATAGTCATCGTAGGCGGCGGCCCCAACGGTTGCACCGCGGCAGCCTACCTTGCCAAATGCGGGCTCAGCGTCTGCGTCCTTGAAGAGCGGCCGGAGCTGCTCGGGGGTTGCGAAAACGTGGAGGTCATCCCCGGGGTGCGTATCGACCCCCACATGACCTTCATGTACGCTGGCGCTGCCCCCGGCTTTGAGCAGCTGGAGCTGCACAAGTACGGCTTCCGCATGGCGTGGCACCAGGTACAACCGGATGGCACGCCAGCAGCTCTCATATGGAACAGCGATGGACCGTCGGAAACCACCCTCAAAGACCTCGACGGCCAGATGAAGCTGCAGGGGGCACACCCTGACAACCCGTACTGGAAAGAACTGATGCGCGCCGTGTACTGGTGCCCACCCCACCCACTCAATGTCGAGATCACGGCGGACAACGTCCCCTACATGCAGGTCATCAAGCAGCACGCTCCCGAGATGTACACCGAAGAGATCCTCGACATGAGCCAGTTTGACCTCATGGACGAGTACATGGAGACGGAGTCCTACAAGGTCGCCCAGGGCATTATCGCCTGGTACTCGGGGGCCAGCCCCGAGTTCCAGGGAGTTGGAATCCCGGCGGCGACGGCGGCAGCACTGTTCTCCATCCCCACCGGTCTGAGCGTGTCCCGTGGCGGCATGCACACCTACGGCCACGCCGTGATACGCGTCGGCCTGGACCACGGAGCAGTGATGCGCACCTCCTGCCCGGTGGAGGAGGTTATCATCCGCGAGGGCCGCGCGGTCGGCGTGCGTCTGAGGGATGACGCCGCCTGTGGTGAGAAGACAATCTACGCCGACAAGGCGGTGATCGCCAACGTCGAGATCAAGCACCTCTTCAATGACCTGGTGGGGAAGCGACATCTGGACACCAGCTTCCTGCAGCGCATTGACGATATCAGCCTCAAGGGCTCCAGCATCTACGTGTCGCACTTCCTGACGAGCAAGCCGCCTCGCGTCCGACCTAAGTTCAAGCACCCCGAGCAGGGCGACAGGATGCTGTTCTTCGGCGGCTGTGGCCCGTGCGACTCGCGGGAGAACTACTTCGAGCACATAATGGATATCAACGGCCGCAAGTCCTTCCCCTCAATGCCACCGCAACTGGTGCCGTGGATCATGGTGCCGCACGAGGAGGACGACTCAAGGGTGAGGCGCCCCGACTCCTACCTGCTCTCTCCGTTCTACGTTATCGTCCCGCCGCCGGAGTACCTGGTCGAGGGGCCGGAGTCCATGCATAAGGAGAAGGACAAGTGGGACACCTATATGCGCCAGGCTCTGGGCACGGTGGTGGAGAACCTCGAAGATGACCTCGTCATGCAGTGGTCCAACCCGCCGTGGGAGTCGGAGCACCGCAACTGGGGCCTCCTCGGTGGCGGCTGGTATACCACCCGTCACTGCGACGACCAGTGGTGGACCAATCGCCCGCTGCCTGAACTGTCCCGCTACCGGGTGCCGCAGATTGACGGCCTGTACCTGTGCCACCAGTCATCCGCCCACCCCGGCGGGCTGTTCCTGATGGCCATTCCCTATAACCTGATGCATATTCTCATCGAGGATGGGATAGCCGAGCCCGGTGACTGGTGGTACCCGTCACCTTGGTACATACCGGAGGAGGGAAAGATATCCGCAATGCCTCGTTAGTCATGAGGTGGAGCGGAACGCCATAAACGAAAGGAAGGTGATTGGAGAGGGGGCTCACACATGGCCCAGGAAGAGAAGTACGACGTAGTCATCGTAGGCGGTGGTCCAAATGGCATCACGGCGGCAGCCTATCTTGCCAAGAGCGGACTCAGCGTTTGCGTCCTTGAAGAGCGGCCAGAGCTGGCAGGAGGCTGCGAG
>CAYTKL010000109.1:0-6359 GCA_964438305.1 uncultured Dehalococcoidales bacterium
GCTTGGCGGGGCTCGAACCCGCGACCTCAGCCTCCGCAGGGCTGCGCTCTATCCAAACTGAGCTACAAGCGCTTGGTGCCGAAGGGGAGATTTGAACTCCCACGCCCCGAAGGACACTACGCCCTGAACGTAGCGCGTCTGCCATTCCGCCACTTCGGCCGGTGGTGGGCGGTACTGGACTTGAACCAGTGACCTCTTGCGTGTGAAGCAAGCGCTCTTACCACTGAGCTAACCGCCCAGAATCGTGCCTATTTTACCTCAAAATGCCACGCCTGTAAAGATAGAGCGCTTGCTTCGCCCAGAAAGGCCGACGACCTGGAGCGCCTCATCGCCTACTACGCGGTGTGCGCCGCCGCGGAGGGGAAGAGCCCGGCCACCATCGACATCGTGGCCGCCTCGGTGGGTCTCTTGCTTCGGTTTCTTGCCGATCACGGCGCGAAAACCGAGGCTGGAGAGGTCACCGCGGCGCACCTGAGGGCCTTCATCATCCACCTCAGGGAGCGGCGCTGCTTCGAGGACCATCCCCTCGTCAAACCCCAGGAGCGGAGCCTTTCCGGGGCCACGGTGAACACCTATCTGAGGACGCTGCGGACCTTCTTCTCCTGGCTGGTGGCCGAGGAGATCATTGCGGAGAGCCCCTTCCGCCGGGTGCGGATACCGCTGGCGCCGCGAAAGGTGATCCCCACCTTCAGCGAGGAGCAGTTCCGCCGCCTGCTCGAGGTGATCGACACGTCATCGCCCGAGGGCTACCGCGACTACACCATGATGCTGGTGCTCCTCGACACCGGGCTGAGGGTGTCGGAGCTCACTGGCCTGCGCCTGGGCAACGTGTCCATCGAGGAGGGCCTGCTCAAGGTGTGGGGCAAGGGCAACAAGGAGCGCGTGGTGCCCATGGGGCGGCAGGTGGCGCGCCACCTGTGGCGCTACGTCAGCCTGTACCGCCCCGAGCCGGCGCTGCCGCGGCTCGATGTCGTGTTCCTCACCAGGGACGGCCGGCCGCTCAGCAAGGACAGGATGGACAACCTCATGCGAAAGTACGGGCGGCGGGCCGGGATCGCCGGGGTGCGGAGCTCGCCGCACACGCTGCGCCACACCGCTGCGGTGACCTTCCTGCGCAACGGCGGCGACGTCTTCAGCCTGCAGCGGATGCTGGGCCACAGCAGTCTCGACATGACGCGGCGCTACTGCCAGCTGGCCGACGTGGACGTGAAGCGGGCCCACATGACCGCCTCTCCGGTGGACAACCTGGGGTTGGGCCTGCCGCGCCCGCGCCGCGGCGGGTAGTGCCGCCTGCGGCAGGGCTGTCGGGGTGTGGTGTGGACATGCTGTGGGGTCCGGTGGAGGGCCTCCGCGTCGCCGGCCACGCGGGCGACTGTTGACAAGTTGCACGTATCGAGCTATGGTGGTCACAGGCAGCGTCCAGGCACGGTGAGAAGCCGCGCCTCGACAAGCTGTACTATAGAGATCCGGCCTTCTCGAGGCGAAGGAGAAGACAGCGCAGGGGCTGGCCGGGAAGCTGGGCGAGGACGGGTGCGGTCGTGGGGTGATGGGGGTATGACTCGCCACAGTGAGGCATGGCCTCGGCGCCGGGACGGCTGGATGTCCCTCAAGCGGCGACGTGAAGCCGGACCCGCCTGCGGGCGGTCGGCTGCATGGAACCGCCCGCTGGCAGAGCCTCACCCGAGTGGTCCCCCCACTTCCATTGGCGCCTGCCTGCCCTGCTTCCGAAGGAGGGCTTTGTTATGGAGAGGCGGGACAGGGAGAGAGGGGCCGGTTCGGGCGGACCGGGGGGAGGATGGGATGGTGGTGGGGACGCGGCCAGACCGCGTATGAGGGTGCCGCGGTTCGTGGCGGAGTGGTACCACGAGGCGCAGGCCGGGGGCGAGGTCACCGTGCTGGAAAGGCCCCGGGTCACCGCCGGGGAGGAGCAGGGCGGCGGGGCCGCAGCGGTTGCGTCGGCCTATGACCTGTCCCGCCTGGTGGACGGCTACAAGCTGGCGGCGAGGGCGCGCAACCTCAGCCCCAACACCATCGACATCGTGGTGCGCTCGGTCGGCTTTCTGCGCGATTTCCTTGCCGGGCAGGGGCTGTCCACCGATGTGTGGCACATCGGCAAGGGCGAGATCATCGCCTTCATCCTTGATCTCCAGGAGCGGCACCGCTACGCGGGCCACCCGCTGACGCCGGCGCAGGACCGGAATCTTTCGGCCAATGCGGTCAACGGCTACGTCAGAGGAGTGAGCGCGTTCTTCACGTGGTTGGCGACGAGCCGCATCATCGAAGTCAATCCCTTCGATGAAGTGCCCATTCCCAGGGGCGAGCAGAAGGTGATCCAGGTCTTCAGCAAGGAGCAGTTGGAGCAGATGCTCGACGCCATTGAGACCTCCACCGCGACCGGCCAGCGCGACCACGCTATGTTGCTGCTCCTCATCGATACGGGCATCAGGTCGGGGGAGCTCAGGGATCTGAGGCTGGGCGACGTCGACCTGGAGCAGCGCTTCCTCACGGTGACCGGCAAGGGCCGAGTTCAGAGAATGGTGCCCTTCGCACACCGGGCGCAGGATGCGCTGTGGAGGTACATCAACTTCAACCGGCCGGAGCCGGCCCTGCCGCGGTATGACCACGTTTTCTTGACTGAAGCGGGGTGCCCCTTTTCAAAGGATGGGTTGCTGCGGATTGTCCGGAAGCGAGGGCAGAAGGCCGGCATTTCCGGGATCCGGCTCAGCCCCCACACCTTCAGGCACACGATGTCGGTCATGTATCTCAAGTCAGGTGGACCATCACAGACGCTGCAGGGTCTGCTGGGGCACGCGTCGGCGGCCAGCACCAAGCGATACGTCAACATGAGTGGCGTCGACATGGCCGAGATCCACGAGAGGTGCTCGCCGGCGGACAGCCTCGACCTCAAGTCCCATTCCACTGGCGCGAAGCGGAGAGGCAGGCAACCTCGGCGGGAGCAGTGAAGCCTGCAGGGTTACCTGACTGTTGGTCAGGGCCCCCCTTGCCTGAGAGTCGTGGACTCTTGTGGTGAAGCTACCACAACACGTCGATCATCTGCGATTGGCCTGAAGCAAATCACGTGCACTGAACAAGAAGCATTCTCTTTCTGAGCCGCACGTGCGTCAAGTGCGCAATGGCATGCATTTGCTGCACCTTGGGCCGCCACTCTGTTTGGCTCCAAGCACGGAACCGTCGTAGTGTTCAGTTCGGCGCCATTTCAGCGAGTGGGGTTGGTCGGGAGGTGGATGAAGTCCGTGGTTGGCTTCATACTGCTTTTCCCATATCGCATGGTGCCGAAGTAAGCCATAGCATGCCCTCCGAAGCGTAAGATGTGACGGTGGACGCAAATCCATTATGGCGCGGCTGTCACACTGAAGGCTACACCCATCTTGCACCCCGTCGCAATACGTAGCTGGACGTACTTCTGGCGACGCGCAGCGCGTGGTGCAACGCGACTCTGTAGCGGTGTTTTAAGCCGTACTCCACGGCGCGACCAGTGCAGGAAGACCGCGTGGCCCGCACCCTCCTACCTACGTACATTTACGTATAGTAATAACGCCTTTGCCAGCTTATCATCGTCGTGGCGAGCCCGCCAGTTGATGCTCATCAGGTATCGTTGTGCTAAGTCAATGTCAGAGAAGCGGTCAGGCAATCATCCCGAGGCGCCCTGGCATACGCTGAAGCCGGAGGAGGCGCTTGCGAAGCTTGGCTCCACCCGTGATGGTCTTTCAGAGGAGGAAGCGCAGCGGCGCCTTCAGCAGTACGGCCGCAACAAGATCCAGCGCGGTCGGGAGGTCAATCCTTGGGCCATCCTCCTGCATCAGGTGGCCAGTCCCCTTATCTACATTCTGCTGGCGGCGCTGGCAGTCACCCTGGCAATAGGCAACTGGGCCGACTCCATCGTCATCGCTGTTGTCGTCGTGCTTAACACGGTCATCGGCTTCTTCCAGGAGTACCGCGCAGAGAATGCCATGCAGGCCCTGCTCAACCTTGTTACGCCCAAAGCCACCGTTCTTCGTGGGGGGGGAGAGCAGGAGATTGACAGCGCCGACCTCGTCCCCGGCGATGTCGTCCAGATTGAAGAGGGGCGAGTAGTGCCCGCCGATCTGAGGGTGCTGGAATCGGCTCGGCTGCAGGTCGAGGAGTCCGTTCTCACCGGAGAGTCGGTCCCATCCGCCAAGTGGTCCGAACCTCTGGAGCAGGATATCGAGTTGGCAGACCGGGAAAACATGGCATACATGAGCACAGCGGTCACCTCGGGTCGGGGTATCGGTCTGGTGGTAGCCACCGGTCGCCTTACCGAGGTCGGCTCGATAGCTGAGGAAATACAGACAACCAGCCGTGCCGAATCTCCGCTCCAGACGCGGATGAAGCGTTTCGCGCGGTTGATCGCTGTCGCAGTAGTAGGCGTTAGCGCCGTCGCCTTCGCAGTAGGTGTAGCCTTCGGTGAGCCCCTGCGCGACATGTTTCTCACCGCAGTCAGCCTGGCAGTGTCAGCGGTCCCCGAGGGCCTGCCTGTGGTCATGTCCATCGCGCTTGCGGTGACCCTGCAGAGGATGGCGAAGAGACGGGCTATCGTGCGCCGCCTGCCGGCGGTGGAAACCTTAGGGAGCTGCACCATCATCCTCTCAGACAAGACGGGCACGCTCACCCGCAACGAAATGACCGTCCAGTCAGTGTGGACTGCGGGTTCCCGTTTCCAAGTGGAGGGCGCGGCTGGGGATGCGGCAGGCGCCATCACGTCGAACGGGGAAACGGTCGAAGTGCAGGAGGATACACCCCTATACTTGACGCTCCTTGGGGGTGTGCTGGCGAATGCGGCGTTTGTTTCGCGAGAGGATGGAGAACTCCAGGCAAGCGGCGATCCCACGGAGGTAGCCCTGCTGGTCAGTGGAATGAAGGCTGGTCTGAAAAGGGAAAGCCTGCTGCAGCAGTACCCCTTAGTTGACGAGGTGCCCTTCGACCCACGGCGGCGGTTCTCGGCCACGGTGCATCGCCGTAACGGCGAACCGGTGGTCATGGTGAAGGGGGCCCCCGAGCGCATCGTGGAAATGTGCGACTCGTGGCTGACGGCAGAGGGCGGCCAAGAGCTTGACCGCCAGGCAATCCTGACCGAAGCCGAGGACATGGCGGGACAGGGGCTTCGCGTGCTGGCCATGGCGATGGGTGAGGGCAAGGACCTGACTGAAGAAGTGCGGGAAGGCGCCGATCCCCGCGGGCTGGTGTTGCTTGGGTTGCAGGGCATGATGGACCCACCCCGTCAGGAAGCTGTCGAGGCGGTAGCGGCGTGTCACCGTGCAGGGATACGAGTGGCTATGGTAACGGGGGATAATCCGGTCACCGCAAGGGCCATCGCCAAGCAGGTGGGCATTGCCGAGAAGGACGCTGAAGTGCGCACCGGTATGCAACTGGAGAAGATGTCGCCCGAGGAACTGGCTGAGACGGCGGAGCGGGTCTCCGTCTATGCAAGGGTGAGTCCATCCCAGAAGCTGCGGCTGGTCAACACCCTTCGCAAGCAGGGGCAGATAGTCGCTGTGACTGGCGACGGAGTCAACGACGCCCCTGCCCTCAAGTCGGCACATATAGGCGCAGCCATGGGCCAGTCTGGGACCGACGTTGCACGCGAGGCCAGCGAAATGGTGCTCACTGATGACAACTTCGCTACCATCTACGAGGCAGTCGAAGAGGGCCGCACCTCCTTCTCCAACATACGTAAGGCTACCTTCTTCCTCATATCCTCAGGCATTGGCGAGGTATTCGTCATCCTGGGGAGCCTGGCTCTGCGACTACCTCTCCCTCTGCTCCCCGCTCAGATTCTGTGGCTCAACGTGGTGACCAACGGCATCGTGGACGTGACGCTTGCCTTCGAGCCCGGCGAGCAGGAACAGTACCGCAGGCCGCCGAGAGACCCAAGGGAGGGCATCCTATCCAGACTCCTTATCGAGAGGTCGGTGCTTGTGGGGCTGCTCATGGCCGCCGGCACGCTGGGCATCTTCGTCTGGGAGCGAAACACGGGGGCTGGCCTGGGCTACGCTAGAACCGCTGCCCTTACTACCCTAGTGATATTTCAGATGTTCCACGTGTTCAACAGCCGGTCGGTATACCGTTCGGTATTCCGCAAGAACCCGCTGTCCAATAGGTTCCTGCTGGTGGGCACCGTAGTCTCGGCAGGGGTCCACGTGGCAGCGCTCTACTGGGGCGCCACGCAGTATCTACTTCGAATCGAGCCTCTGGGCCCCGACACATGGCTCAAAGTTGTTCTGGTGGCGGTCACGGTCATCGTTGTGGTGGAGCTACACAAGGTCCTGCGGCGTGAGCGCGATTGAGCGGTACTGCCCTAGTTACGCCTGGACAGTTGA
>CAYTKL010000110.1:0-6342 GCA_964438305.1 uncultured Dehalococcoidales bacterium
CCCTTTCGAGCCGATCTCGTTTGGATGTCTACTCTGCGAACAGCCCGGATAGACGATGGATGGTGCCTCAGCCCTGAGGACGCGGTGTTCGTGTACATGGCCGAGTGCCCAGTAGGTGAATCCTTTCGAGGACAGGGCATCCACTGTTGTCGGTGAATAGGGCTCGTGCCGGTTGTCGCCGCCGACGTTGGTGTGCAGCACGCCTATTGAGGGCACCGTGGGATCGGGTTCTTCAAACCGCGCGGAGAGGTCTTCCCTCACCGCCTCCTGAGGGAAACTGATGCCATGCACTGTCGCGATGATGTTGTCGTCATGAGCGACTTGACATATGTCAACGCCTTTGCCGCCAAACCTGTGCGTGAGTTCAGGCCATTCGATAGTATGGCTCCAGCCGTTCAGTGGATCGTGGTTGCCGAAGGCGACGAAGGACTCGATGCCGTTATCCGAGAGGCGCTTGAGTCCATCGCGGAACCGGAATTGTGCCTTCAGG
Organism: uncultured Dehalococcoidales bacterium; assembly: GCA_964438305.1. Lineage (GTDB taxonomy): Bacteria > Chloroflexota > Dehalococcoidia > E44-bin15 > E44-bin15 > CAYTKL01. The sequence continues at coordinate 491 of CAYTKL010000110.1, forward strand.
CTACGGTCCTTGCTATTGAAGATGTCGCCCGCGATGACGACTAAGTGAACCTGTTCCCTGATTGCCAGGTCGATGATGTTGTCATACGACTTGAATGTGGCTTCGTTCAGTTCAGCGGCCACTTGCGGCGCGACGTTCGCGAGACCCCGAAACGGAGTGTCGAGGTGAAGGTCCGCACAATGAACGAACTTGACGGTAGCCATAGTTGAGCAGCCGTCCCTGCCGGGAGCTGTGGACGATTATACGCATCTTGGAGCCGCCGGGACAGAGCGACCCGGGGTACTCGTTGGGAGGCTGTTGCTACACGCCGAAGGCGTCAAGCCTCTCGATGGCTTGCCTGGCCCTAACACTTTCAGGGTCCAGTTCGAGCGCTTTCTGGAACGCCACGCGAGCCGCACCTGGATCGCCGAGCTTGAGCAGCAGGCTACCTCTATGTCGGTGCAGTTCCTCGGTCCGGAAGTCAGGAAATCGTTCAACCAGAAGGTCCAGGCAATCCAGCGCACGTTGGGGTTGGCCCAGATTGGCGAAGACGGTCGCACGATTCCTCAATGCTTCGGCCATTTGCTCATTCGGCAGTTCCACCGCGAGGAGGTCTTTGATCTCTTGTGTTGAGTCGGCCAGGCCGTCAGACAGAGTCCACGCTTCGTCAGTGGTCTTGCCCGTTTCTGCGAATTCCGCACGGGCTCGACATAGCTGCGCGAGGGCACGCTGATCGAGGGAGTCCATGACTTGTGCGGCTTCAAGCCAGATGAGCGGTGAACGAGGGTCACGGACGATTGCCCTTTCGACAGACAGGCGTGCACTGACCCTTCGGCCTTCATTGGCGAGGATTCTGGCCTGGAGAAACCAAGTCTCCGGTTGCCCGGGTGATAGAGCAATCAGCCTGTCGACGACCGGACGTGCGGCGGACATGTCTCCTGCTTCAACCAGAAGCTGCGCCTTTCCGACGAGTGCCTCCAGATCGTCGTCCTGCCTTGTCAGGATGTCGTCGTAGATGCTGCCAGCGCTTACCATGTCTCCGGAGATGGCGAGCGCCGCTGCCAAATGGGACAACATATCGGAGCGATTAGAGTCCATCTCTCGAGCGCGCGAGAGGTGTTCTACTGCATCGGGTGCTTTGCCAAGTGCAAGCAGCGCCCGCCCGGCATACATATGCCCTTCAAGCGATTCGCGCTCCTTCAGCGATTCAACAAAGAGCGACAATCCGTTCTCGAAGCGACCGCGACGGGCATGAGCCCTGCCGACGTCAATCAAGAACGCTGCATTGTCTTCAATAGCGCCCAGCGCCGAGTCCCACTCCTTGGCCATTTCCATGTTCGGGTTCTCGGCGAGAGAGAGGTCAACATAGCCTCGTGCCCTTTCCAGATCGAGTGCGAAATAAGCAGCCCTCGCGAGGTTGAGGTAATTGAGGGATGGCTCCGCACCCAGTCTCTGCAGGTGCGTATACGCCTTCAACGCTACCTCTCCATCCCCTGTGGCGAGTGCAGCGGAACCGAGCATATCCCAGACGTTGGCCCTTTCTGGATCGGCTGCCGCTGCGCGTTCAAGGAACCTGATCGACTGCTCATATCGACCAAGCGCCATCAACGCGTGGCCTTTGCCAGCCAGAGCATCGATGTTGCGGGGGGAGGTTGCCAGAACCTCGTTGTAAACCTGGAGCGCCCCGTCAGCATCGCTGTCGCCAAGAAGTGACTCAGCTATGCCAAGCAATGCCTGCGTGTCGCCTATCGGATTTGCCTCGCTTGTGCCCATGAGACTGTGCCTAGAAGTGAGCCGTGAACGCTCCGGTTGCAAGGGTGCCCCCGCGCCCCTCCTCGAAACCCAGGTTCACGTTTCTCCAACCAACGTTGTATTTCTTGATGTCTTCGAACCCTTGCAGTCCCATCTGCTCCTGTTTGAGGAATCCGACGGTCCAATCGTCTTTGCGTACATTCACGCTAACAGTTCTCTCAGTCTCTTCCCTGATGAACTGGGCGCTGATGCCGAAGTCTTCCTGCTCCAGGCTCACGCCGGCAGCGAAGCCCTCGCCGCCGGTCTCGGGGAGGTTGTATCGCGTGGCGGTAACGCCGAAGGTGGTGGGCGTGCCGTCGATCGAGCCCTTGACCGTGGCATCCAGACCGAACTGACCGCCACTTCCGACTCCAGCTGACACCGTACTGCGTCCGCTAGTAGTCGTGACCATCACTCCGTGGGAGTCTTTGTCGTATTCAATCCTGACGTTGTCCTTGGTAAATACCGTTGTGGAGCCTTCTCGTTCGAGCACATAGTGCCCGTCAGACACCTGGAAGTCGCCGCTCCGCTCGTCATAGATGAGGACCTTGTTGTCCTTGGTTACCGAGTAGACGGTGCCTTCTCGCGTGGCGGTGAAATGGCCATCGGAGATGGTTGTGTTGCCGCTCGCCTCGTCATACGTGATGATTTTGTTGTCGTCGGTGACCGTGTATGTAGTGCCTTCTCGCGTGGCTGTGAAGTGGCCGTCCGATACCCTGATGTTTCCAGTGGACTGATCGTAGCTGACAACCTTGTTGTCCTCAGTCACAGTGTAGGTCGTTCCCTCGCGTGTGGCGGTGAAGTGTCCGTCGGAGACTCTGACGTTTCCGGTGGCCTCGTCGTACGAGACAACCTTGTTGTCCTCCGTCACGGCGTACGTTGTGCCCTCGTGTGACGCCGTGAAGTGCCCATCCGATATCTCGAACTCTCCGCTGGACTTGTCAAAGGCGATTATCTTGTTGTCCTTCATCACTCCGTAGAGAGTGCCATCCCGAGCGACGGTGAAGTGTCCATCACTTACGGCCAGGCCCTCGTTGACGTGGTCGTAAATAAGAACCTTGTTGTCCTCTGTGACGGTGTATGTCGAGCCTTCATGCGTGGCCGTGAATCGACCATCGGTCACCGAGTACTTGCCCGTCTCGGGGTCATAGCGGACAACCTTGTTGTCTTCCGTAACCCAGTAGCCGTCCTGGTCTTTGCCTCCGATGTAGGTGCCGCCCTGCACGGCGATACGGCCGGTGTCGGGGTTTCTCAGGATGGTCACTTCGCCGATGGTGGTCACAGGCGCGTAGGCTTCTGCAGGAGATACGGGCTTGTCCTTGTCACTCGGGGCTGAAGCGTCCTCGGTTTCCTGCGCGGAGGCGCCTTCCTCTCCCCCTTCAGGCTTCTCCTCTTCGTAGTCCTGTTCGCCTGCGTTGGACCCACTCTCCTGGTCTGTTGGTGCCTCGCTCCCATCTTTGTCCCATGGAGCGGTGCCATCTTCCGGAATCTCTGCGCCCTCTTCGCCTGAAGGTGGGGTGTCTTCCGCGCCCGGTTCGGGCCCCAGGATATCTTCGATGCTCTCATCAGTCTCGAGATCAATGTCGGTAGAACGGGTTCCAGGACCCTGTTGCAGATGGTCTCCGCGGGCTATGTCGGCCTCGTCGCCGAGCATGTCTTCAAGCTCCTCATCGAGTTCAGCCTGGTCCTTCTCCCAGGGCCAGGGGCCTTTGGGGTCGTCTTCGCGACGTTGAAGGAGGCCGCCGGCGGCGGCGGCACCGGCGGCGGCGGCGCCAGCGGCAGCGGAGTGGTGCTCACACACTCCATGGTGGCCGCAGTCGTCACCTGCAATGAAATCGGCAATGAGCTCGTCGCAGCCGGTCGCCATTACGAGCAGGACCAGAAATCCCGCGAGCGCGAGAATCCGGAGGAAGGAAAGCTTCCTGTGTTGGCGCGATCGCCGACTCTGAGGGCGCAGTCTTTCAGCGGTCATGCCAAACCTTCCTCGGCCTGGGCTAGCAGTTGATGTCTTCTGAGAAGCAGGCTTGCGTTGGTCCCAACCGCGACTCCCGTTGTGAAACACATCGTGGCCAGGCCGCCTGCAATCAGGCCGCTGGAAGCGAAGACGGCAAGCGTCTGGGTGATGATGAAGCTGCCGCCCCAGAGCAAGATGTACCAGACGGAGCGGGTACCGAACACGCTTGAGCCGCGCATTGACAACACGGTGCTCTGCGCCCAGAGGCCCCCAACTCCCATGCCCAGCAGCGCAATAGGAATAGCCCACTGGATGGCGATGGATACGCCCAGGAAGACCACATAGACCAGCAAGATGGCTGGACTGGTGCAAATCTGTATGAGGAGACTGCGCTGGGTGATGCGTCGCGCCCGTCCAACGCTTCTAACCATCAGGGCAACGGACACGATTATCAGTGGGATGGCGAGTAGTGCAACGAGTCGCAGCAGTGGCGTCAGCAGGTCCACACCGATACCCCCAAGGCTATCCACAGCCAGAATGGCGTTGGCAGTCAACTCATGATAGGCGGAATGAGTATCATTCTGTCAAGGCTCTCCACCCCCGCTCGCAGACGATTTGCGCTGTTGCAATGGCTGTGAGAGGCTAGTATCTTCTCACTTGTTGGGCTACGCTCAACGGAGCGACTGATTTCGCGTGCCGGAGATGTCAACGTGACAGAGAGCGGAGAGGGCCTCGTACAAGCCCTGACCGAGCGCGATGAAGCTCGTCGATTGCTCGCCTCAGTCGAGCAGCTCGAGATCGGTGGAGCCATCACGGAGGAGCATCGTGATGCAGCACGCCGCGATTACCAGAACCGGGTAGCTCGCGCTGAGAAGGCGGTTCAAGACGCCAGGCATGCCGTAAGAACCAGTATCGACGAGTTCACATCGAAACTGGAGAACCTGAGCAAGCAGGAAGCTACGCTTGACGTGCGCTACAAGGTTGGCGAGTACGATGAGGTGCGGTATAAGCAGGCCGCGGCAGACCTCGCCGGACAGCGACGAAATCTGGAGATGGAGGCATCCAGCCTCAAGACTCTTCTTGCCGCAGAGACCAGCGCTGCGGCATCAGCGGCAGTAGCCTCGAAAGGCAAGGCTCCTCCCAAGAGCGAAGGAGCAAGGCCATCCGCGGTTCGTCAGCGCTCGGTGCCCGCCAGCGCTGGTAGTCCAACACGCTCTGAATCGAAAGGCGGCATCGCCGCGTGGCTGGCAGAGGGAACCAGATTGCGCATGGTCAGCCTCGGTTTGGTCGTCGTTGGTGCCGTCGTAATCGTCGCGCTATTGGCACGGGTAGGACTGAGTGCCGCGGGCGGCCTCGGTCTGCCGTCTTTGTCGTCCCTGATCCCCGGCAGTGATGACGGGGTTTCGGAAATCGGTTCAACCGGCCCAAGTGGCCTTGATGAGCAGACTCCGTCAACGAGTGGCGGAGGGGCCTTGGCTCCTGCAGCGGTCGACACTGCGCAGGTTCTACTCAACGTGCAAGGAGGGACCGCCGTAGGGAGCCTCCACGTCGAACTTGTGTATGACGCTACTCTTCTCGAAGTGGCCAGTCTCCAGTGGGGCCAGCTACCGGCGGATGCACTGTATGAGTATGCGGTCCAGCCAGGCAGAGTGACTGTGGGTCTGGTGGCGCCTTCCGGGCTTGGGACAAGTCCGACTTTGGCAACCGTTGCGCTGCAACCAATACAGGCGTCATCCGGTGGACAGGTCCCACTCTACCTTGAGAACGTGACGGCTCACAATGGCGCCACTCTCGCCGAGATGGCGGCGAGCGTGGCGGCAGGCAGTGTTGACCTGTCCACCATGAGCGTTGTGGCGCCAACCATGGTGTTCGGAGGCCAGGCATGAGCGGTTCGATAGAAGTGAGGCGCACATTGTTGAGAAGGCTGTCCCTCGTTGCGCTGCTAGTGCTTGGTGGGGTGATGATTCAGACGCAATCATCCACTGCCATTCGGGCGATGGATGCCGGATGTCCCGTCGAAAGCCAGGCGGGCGTGCAGCTGCAGCCTGTTCCATTCCTGGTGGACGTATGGACGAACAAGGGTGGTCAAGGCGCAGGACAGTACGGTGGGGACTACGGTGTTGATGAG
>CAYTKL010000111.1:0-6317 GCA_964438305.1 uncultured Dehalococcoidales bacterium
TTGACGGCGCGGTATCGTTGATGGACTACTTCGTGGACGCGGTCACGTCCCGGCTCGACCTTGGTGGAGAGGAGGGGAAGGCGGCTGCAGCGGAACGGCTCCTGCCTCTGATCTCAGAGGTAGCTGACAGCGTGGAACGGGAGCTGTACTTGAACAAGCTCGCCCGCCGCATAGGCGTGGACGAGAAGACGCTGGCCAGGAGAGCGGCCCAGCTCCGGCCGACGGCCAGAGAAAGGTCGACGAGAACGGTGGCCTTGCCTCCGGCACAGGGCAGCCGCTACCGGCTGGAGGAGTACTACCTGTCGCTCCTGCTTCAGCACCCAGAGTTCGCCGACACGGGGACGCACCTTTCGCCGGATTGCTTCGAACGGACGGAGAACCGGGAGGTCTTCTGTGCCTGGTGTGATTCGCCTGACATTGAATCGCTTCGCGTGAGGCTGGACGCCAGTCTGTGGGAGCATGTCGACCTCCTGCTGGGGAGGGCATTGCCTCCGGCAAACAGCAAAGAAACGGGGACCGATTTCACCGCTTGCGCTCGCCGCCTGAAAGAACAGCGCTTGAAGAGGTTGAAGGCTCTTGAGGAAGTGCTCATTTCAGAGGCTGACTCTCATGGCGACAAGGAGGAAGTCAAAGCGCTGTTGCAGAAGGGACTTGAACCGAATACCGAGTTGAGAGAGCTTCATTTGCAGGGCAAACGAGCGAGAAAAGGAGTGTGGCAATGACGTTGGGAGGAAGCGACAAAGGGAGAGACAACGACACACACACCTACGGAGACGAAGACCTGGAGGAGGATGTCCCCAGCCTGGAAGTGGAGCACGAGCACACGCCGCTGAAGGCTGTCGACGCTGGCTTTCTCGATAACGATACGGTGGTTGAGGAGATGAAGCGCGTGGCGCTTGCCGCCCTGGGGCATGAGGTCGAGGAGTTCGAGGAAAGCGCGGTGCCAAAGGTCGAGGTTGAACATGAGGCGGAGTTGGAGGATGTACGGGAGCTTGAGGGGCAGGATATCATCGATGATCCGGTACGCATGTATCTTCGTGAGATTGGCCGGATCTCTCTGTTGAACGCCAGTGAAGAGAAGATGCTGGCCAGCAAGATGGAGCGGGCCAGACATGTCAAGAAGATTGAACGCGGACTTTTCGAGAAGTCAGGGGTCCGCCCCGCCGCGGCTGACATTGTGCTTGCTATGTTGGAGCAGCTATGCCAATCCGCTCACCTGATTTCGCTCGTTGCCGAGGAGGGCTCCTTGCTTCCAGTCCAGGGTTTGGTGGAGAGGGTCACCGAGGACGGGTTTCGCGCGGCGGTTGACGGACCGCTTGACCAGAGACTGGTGACGGCTATCTCCGAGCGAACCGGAGGGCGAATACCCGATGTGGAGAAGGCTCTGGTCATCCTGTCGTTGAACAGTGGCCTGCTGGCGCCGCCGCTTCGAGAAGCGCTCAATGGCAAATCACTCATCTGGGTAAGCACCCTCCTTTCTGAGCCCGATTTGCACGCCTTGCTCAAGGACCGCGAGAAGGACTTCAAGGTGTACCTGGACAAGGTCGAGGAGGAGGGGGCAAAGTCGGAGAGGCACCTTGTCGAGGCCAATCTCCGTCTGGTGGTGAGCGTGGCCAAGAAGTACATCGGGCAGGGTATGCCCCTTCTCGACCTTATTGAGGAGGGCAATATCGGGCTGATCAAGGCGGTGGAGAAATTCGACCATCGCAAGGGGTACAAGTTCAGCACGTACGCGACCTGGTGGATCAGGCAGGCGATCACCAGGTCCATAGCTGACCAGGCGCGTACGATACGGATTCCGGTTCACATGGTGGAGACCATCAACAGATTGCATCGCACCAGCCGCCGTCTGGTGCAGGAATACGGCAGAGAGCCGACAAGCGAAGAGATCAGCCAGGGTATGGAGGTCACCCCGGAGAAGGTCAGGGAGATAATCAAGGTGTCCCAGGAGCCGGTCTCTCTGGAGACGCCGGTAGGTGAGGAGGAAGACAGTCATCTCAGCGACTTCATAGAAGACCGCACCGCGCTGCCGCCCCCCGATGTCGCGCTGCACCAGCTACTCAAGGAGCAGATCGAAGAGGTGCTTTCCACGCTCAATCCACGTGAGCAGCGAGTGCTCCAGTTGAGGTTCGGCCTGGAGGACGGGCGAAGCCGCACGTTGGAGGAGGTGGGCAGGGAGTTCGGGGTCACCAGAGAGCGCATCCGCCAGATCGAGGCCAAGGCGTTGCGAAAGCTGCGCCATCCCAGCCGCTCCAAGAGGCTCAAAGACTACCTCGAATAGGATGGCAATTGAATATAGTAAGAAACGCTTTCCTCGCTCTGGGCTCCATGTTGTCCCTGCTGCTCATAGTTGTCGGCGTGGTCGGTTATCTTCTGACCGGTCCCGCGCCAGTGTCGTGGTCCACAACGCCGGAGGTCTGGAGTTGGTACGAAGCGAGGGCTCTGGACGACAAGGTCGAGGGGTTCGAGCAAGAGATAGCGGAAGGCTCCGCGGGGGATTGTGTGACTCTGACACTCCTTGAAGACGAGGTCAACTCGAAGCTGAACGAGCTTGCTTCCAACGAGCGGCTTCCGCTGGAGATGAAGGACATCTGCATCTACTTCGATGACGGTCTGGTGAAGGGCTCGGCCACAGTCAAGCTGCTGATCGACGTACAGGTGGCCACCGAAGCGAGAATAGCGATCCGGGACGGAAGGCCGGTAATCTCAATCGAAAGCCTTCACCTCGGGCGGCTTCCCATACCCAAGACGTTGACCGATAACGTAATAGCCGCGCTTATGGGCCAGGCGGGTACGCGACTGGAAAGCCTGCCCATTGAGCTGACCAAGATTGTGGTGGGAGAGGCGTGGATAATCATCAGCGGCGAAGTGAAGGAATCCTCTAGCGAAGCATAGATGGCAGGTTCTTGCCGCGAGCCATTTGCTTCATCAGCTTCTGCGCCTGGCGAAACTGGTTCAACAGTTGATTGACATCCTGTGGCGTCGTTCCACTTCCTCGGGCAATCCGGCGCCGTCTGCTGCCATCGATGGTGTCCGGGTTGCGGCGCTCCTGCGGGGTCATGGAGAGGATGATGGCCTCTACCTTCGTCAGCTTCTTGTCGTCCAGCTCCACTGAAGTGCGGCGGGCCAGAGACGAGAGGCCGGGGAGCATCTCCACCAGTTGATTCAGCGGGCCCATCTTCTGCATCTGCTTTAGCTGCTCCAGGAAATCCTCAAGGTCGAGGTTGGCATGCCGCACCTTCTTCTCCAGCCTTATGGCCTCCTCCATCTCGATGGTCTTCTCTGCTTTCTCGATGAAGGTGAGCATGTCTCCCATGCCGAGGATGCGTGACGCCAGCCGGTCGGGGTGAAAGGTCTCGAGGGCATCGGTCTTCTCGCCGATGCCGACGAACTTGATGGGCACGCCGCTGACCGACTTGATGGACAGAGCGGCGCCTCCACGGGCGTCACCGTCCATCTTGCTCAGGATGAGCCCGGTGAGCCCCACCGTTTCATGGAACTCCTGCGCGGCACGGACGGCATCCTGGCCCGTCATCGCGTCAACCACCAGCAGCACTTCGTGTGGCTTGAGCGCCTGTTTGATGTCGGCAGCCTCTTTCATCATCGCCTCGTCGATGTGCAGGCGGCCCCCGGTGTCGGCGATGAGCCAGGTAGCCGCCAGCTGCCGGGCACGCTTCAGCGCGTGGGAGCAGACCGAAGCCGGCTTCTCTGTGGTGGTCTCGCTGTACACCGGAATGTCGAGCTGCTCGCCGAGGACAACGAGCTGCTCAATGGCGGCGGGGCGGCGGTGGTCGGCGGCAACGAGCAGCGGACGCTGCCCTGCGCCTTTGAAGTGGTTGGCCAGCTTGGCGGCGGTGGTGGTCTTCCCCGACCCCTGGAGTCCCACGAGCATTACTATCGTCGGGGGCTGGCTGGCGACAGCCAGATGGGCGGCGCTGCCGCCGAGGACCTCGATGAGTTCCTCGTTGACCACCTTCAGCACCTGCTGCGCTGGGGTCAGACTCCCCAGCACCTCAGTGTCCAGGGAGCGCTCGCGGACCTTGCTGATGAACTCCCGCACCACTTTGAAATTGACGTCCGCTTCGAGAAGGGCCAACCTCACTTCCCGCAGCGCCTCATCAACATCCTTCTCGGTGAGCCTTCCCTTGTTTCCCAGCCTTCCGAAGATGTTGCTGAACTTCTCTGTTAGCAGCTCGAACATGGCAATCCCTCAGGCACCACTATCTTAGCGGGCGCACTTTGTTGGGTCAACATCAAGGACTCGCCGGCTTCAACGAGTTGCACGTTGCCCCGCGATGCCGTACCTGCCGGCGCCTGTCGGCGAGACAGTGTGCCACAATAGACGAAGCGAAGGGCCTGCGTAGACTCCTTCGCTTCGATCGTGAACCTATCGACAGTTGTCATGGAATACTGCGTCACCCGATGCAACTGCCATACTATCGGCCCGGGTAACCGGCCCTGCTACTACGGTGCAAAGAAGAATATCCCGCTCGACGCCAGGCCCACGCTGATGGCCACGGCAGCGATGATGATGCCGCCGATAACGGCAACCATGGACCAGGAGCCAAGGAAGGACTTAACACTCCTTGCGTCCGCCAGCGCTTGTTCCGCCTTCTGCAGGGCTTCATCGGCCTTTCCCGCCATTTGCATGACCGCTCTCTCGGCGGCTTCGCGAGCTGCCTCCTCGGCCCTTCTCACTGCCTCGGCGGTCGCCTCTTCCACTGCCTTGAGGGCTCTGTCGGCCTTGGCTGCCGCATCCTCAGCAGTCTGAGTCGCGGCGGCTGCGGCTGCGGTTGCAGCGGCTATCGCTGCGGTAAGTCTGGCATCCACCTCGTCGGCTTTGCAGAAGGCGTCGTATACCAGGGAGTGCAGCACGGCAATTGCGGCGCAAACAGCCTTGTCACCGGCTTCATCGGCCTGCTCCCCCGTCTGGGCAGCTCGGTCGGCTGCGTCGAATGCTGCTGCCGCTGCTTCCTTGGCCGCTGTGCCGGCGGCGTCGGCCTTCTCGGCCACGGGCCCCGTGGTATTGGCTGCGGCCTCGATGGCTTCATCTCCGGCCATCACCGCTACGTCAGCCTTAATGCCCGCCTCCTGGGCGGCACGGAAGGCGGCAGCCGCGGCCCTCCTTGCCTCCATGCCAGCCTCATCGGCCTTTGTGGCTGTCTCCGTGCTGGGGTTGCTTGCCACCTCAGCCGCCGCTGCCTCGGCCGCTTTCGCGCTGTCGATAGCCCGCTCGGAGGCTGCATTCGCCACCTCCACGGCGTGCTCCACCGCCCCCTTGGCGGCGACGGCCGAGCCCTCACACCTGGCGGCTACCTCTTCAGCTTTGGCCAGGGCGTCGGCGGCCATTCTCGTGGCCTCTTCAGCGGCTTGCTGTGCCGCCCTCGCCGTTTCCTCGGCCCTTGCCGCCGCTTCCTCGGCTCTTCGAGCGGCGTCCTCAGCCGCCTTGGTCGCCTCCTCGGCAGCCCGCTTCGCGTCGGCACTGGCTTTCTCAGCCGCTTTGATTGCCTCGTCCGCCTTGGCGGCCGCCTGATCCCCGATCTCCTTCATCCTGGCTTCGGCAGCGGCTATCGCGGCGGCCGCGGCCTCTGCAGCCTTGTCTGCGGCGTCCTTGGCTGCTTGCTCGGCCTTGGCCGCAGCATCTGCTGCGGCCTTGGCAGCGTCGTCCGCCGCCTTCTCACCGGCCTTGCGTGCGTCCTCAGCTCTGGCTGCTGCATCGTCAGACGCCTTGGTGGCCGCGGCGGCAGCATCCCTCGCTGCCTTTGCCGCCTCCTCAGCCCTCCTCGCAGCCTCAGCAACGATGGCGATGTTGGCTTCCAGCTCTTCCAGAATCTGGGGGAGCGGTTTTGTCATTATCTTGGAAGGCTCCGCTGGCCTCCTTGCTTCGGTATCTTCGGTGGCCATTGTCTTTCTCCTTTCTTGGCTCTAATCAGTGGGACGACCGCCGCAGAGCGGCTGCCACCTGTCGAACTCAGCCGTCGTGGCGCGCCTCCCGGTCTTGATCCACCGGGTCGCCCTCCCGGAGACTGAGAACGTTACTCTCGTTCGTAACTGAACGTGTGAGCACTAAACATACTAGGCATCGGGCGGTTTGTCAATACGTGGGTGGGAAGGCGTGCACATCTACGCCGCGTTTCGCCGGGGCCGTGTTCTCCCGGCGTTCGTGTCACGCTTGGCGACACGTTGTGGAGACAGGGCCTCAGCCGGTGCGTTGGCGGGGGCGCAGACGCCATCTGAACCGCGGATGCAGTCGTGGCGCAACCCGGTGTGTTCTCCACTCAGACGTAGCATCCCGTTGCCGGGGCACGGCAACGGGA
>CAYTKL010000112.1:0-6172 GCA_964438305.1 uncultured Dehalococcoidales bacterium
AGGAATGAGGCGGTTCTCCCCGGACTTCTCCAGGAACAGGATGGCTTGCAGGGGAGCCGAATCCGGCGACACATCCGGTACATCGCCGTGGCTCCAGGTGCCGAAGATCCTGGGCCCCTCCGGATACCTCCTTACCGCAACACGGTCGTCACAGAGGACCTCCGCCCCATGTTCTTTCAACATCAGGCTGATGGTAGACTTGCCCGCTTCCGAATGGCCCACGAAGAGCAGCCCCTTCCCGTCGAGCTTCACCCCGGCGGAATGGAAATAGCACCCCTGCCTGTCGGCCAGGACCCGTGCAAGCAGAAGCTGGTCCGATGGGAAAAGGGTCAGCGATTGCACGTCGCCCTGGTGAAACCTCTCTTCTGCTCTGGCGTCGTTGTATATCCTGCCTCTTGTGTGGTCGTGATTGAAGGCGGCCATCTGGTTGATGCGCCTGTCCCCATCGTCGGGTGAAATGCCCACGTAAACCCAGCTTCCGTTCTTCCTGTAGATAGCCCACGGCGGCCTTCGGTACACCTCTTTTCCCAGGTCCTTGCCGTTCAGGTCGGGAAGGGAAAGGTGATGCCTGATGCTGATGGTGTCCTCTCCCGGCCCATCCACCTGGAACAGCCTGAACTTGGGATGGAATGTGTCATCGGTTATGGGGTGATCGGAGTCCACCTGGATGGTGATTCCCGCACATTGAAAGTAGCGACGGTGGTTCGTTTCCCAGTCCTCCTTCAGCTTCCTTTTCTCCTTGGCCACATCACACAGGTACCCTACAGGGGCTGAGAAACGCCGGTGCTCCAGATACCCATACACCGGACACCACGGGCAGTCGCTCCGATACTGGCATGACCCGCAGTTCTCCCCGTATTCCTGTCCTCCCCTGACCCTGCCAGCCAGGGAGGGTATGAACTCGTCCCAGCATTCCCGAAATGTCCCTTTCCTCAGGTCGTACAGCATGTCAGGGTCCTTGACGAAGCCGCAAAAGGTCATCCGGCCGTAGGGGTCTACGTGGAAGTCGCGCCTTATGCCTATACATGCGCCAAACAGACGGTCGTCCACGTTTCCCGGGCAGCGCATGTCCGTTTCCGTTTCCTCGCTTCCGTGCCGCCCGTTGTGAGAAGGGTCTGGCGTGGAAAGCTCGACTACCTGTTGCGGGGCCAGCCGTTGGCGCCTTATCTCGCGGTTCTTCTCAGGATCCCCGCTGGCCGAGAGATAGAGCCACACCGCCCCGAGCCGCCAGTGAGGGCTCAGGGATTCCGCCAGTTCGACCATATCATCGAACTGGTGGTAGTTGTCTCTCATGGGAACGACCTGGACCATGAAGCCAGCGCCGGCCTCCCTCAGATAGGCAAACCCCCGAATGGCGGCCTCAAACGAGCCAGGTGTCCGGGTGATGTGGTCATGCACCTCCGCCGTTGCGCCGTAGAGCGCAACCATCTTGGTGCCTTTCCTTTTCAGTAGGCGGGCCGTTTCAGGGGTGATCAGCGTGCCGTTGGTATTGAGAGAGTATGAAGCCGATTTCCGGGTGATGTAGTCGAATATCTCGGCGAAATCGGGCCTCAGCATGGGCTCACCTCCGGAGATGGACCACGTGCGGCACCCCATGCTCCGTGCTTCGTCGACTATCCCCGTTATCTCATCGAAGGTGAGTTCCCGCTGTCTTTCCGGGGACCCCGCCGGGATTCGCAACCAGCAGTGGCGGCAATCGTTATTGCAGCGGTAGGTGAGGTCCATGCTCCCGGCGAGGGGCAAACGAGGAGTGTGTTGTTTCATAAGGTTCCTTGCTCCAGCTAGAGTCTCTCAATGGTGAAGCCAACGGCAGCCCTCGCTCGTCCCTCGCATGACGGAATCCGTGCCACGCTAGAATCCGCAGACCTCGCGTCCCCCACGTTCCTCTTTAAGGGCCGAGAAGCGTGGGGGCATGGCCTAGCTGGAGACGATCGCGGAGCACACCCCTTGATCGCATGCTGCGATGTACTTGTAGCAGCTGCCCCAGAGCCAGTAGTCTTCTCCCGACACGAAGCCTACTCCGTCCTTGCAGTTCACCAGCACCGCCTCGTCGGGCCTGGTGCGGGCCAGGACCTGCAACAAAGGCTTTTGCCACGGCTTTCTCTGCGGCCTGTCGTTCATCAAGACCTCCTTCTCAGTCTGTGCGCCTGCAAACCCGCTGGGGGAAACGACACTCGACCGAGTATATATGGCGATGGCTCACCGCATAACCAGGAAATCCCTGATTTCGGGCTTCGAAATGCCTCAATTAGAGGCTCGAAAAATGAGGGGGTCGGGGGCAGTAGCAGAGCTGGAGAGTGTCCAGCCAGTGCGAGGTTGCATCGAGCGCCAGGGCAGGTTCCGCCGCATCACCGATGAGCAGACAGACGAGCTGCAGAGGTTCCTGGACTCCCGGTGGCGAGATTACGTGGCCAGGCACAACGCCTCAGTATCACACGATTGCCATCGCGTCGCCGAAGCTGTAGAAGCGGTAGCCTCGGCGCATTGCCTCTCGATAAGCTCGCTGGATAGGCTCGCTCCCGGCGAAGGCCGACACCAGCATCAGCAGCGTGGAGCGCGGCAGATGGAAGTTGGTGATGAGCGCATCGACACAGCGGAAGTGATGCCCCGGCAGGATGAGGATGTCGGTCCAGCCGCGGAAGGCCTCCACCCCCTCACCCCTGACGGCCGCCTGCTCCAGGACCCGCACCACGGTGGTGCCGACGGCGATGATTCGTCTGCCTTCAGCCTTCGCCCGGGACACCCCCCGGGCAACCTCTTCACGCACCTCGCAGTACTCCTTGTGCATCGGGTGCTCCCGTGGGTCCTCCATGTGCACCGGCAGAAAGGTGTCCAGCCCCACGTGCAGGGTCACGAAGGCGAACTGGACCCCCTTCTCGGCAATCCTGCGAAGAAGCTCCGGGGTGAAGTGAAGCCCGGCAGTCGGGGCGGCAACGCTCCCCTTGACCCGCGAGTAGACCGTCTGGTACCGCTCCGGGTCGTCGATGGGAGAGTGAATATACGGCGGCAGTGGCACCTGCCCCAGCCTCTCCAGCGCCGCTTCGTCGGAGAAGCGGACGGCTCTCACCCCCCTCTCCCTTCTTTCCACAATCTCGCCATGTACGCCCCCGGACGACCCGTCGTCCGCAGTGATGTCGATCCCCGTCCCGACGCCAACCCTCCGCCCCGGCCGCACCAGCGTCTCCCACAGGCCGGCTTCAAGCCGCCGCAGCAGCAGCAGTTCCACCTTTCCCCCGGTCGCCGCCTTGCGACCCCGCAGCCGCGCCGGTATCACACGGCTGTCGTTGAATACCAGCACGTCGCCTTCATGGAGCAGGTCGGCCACATCATAGAAACGGCGATGGGCTATCGACCCATCGCCCCGCGACAGCACCATGAGGCGGGACTGGTCGCGCGGCTCCACCGGCGTCTGCGCGATGAACTCGGCAGGCAGGTCATAGTCGAAGTCGGAGGTCTTCACGCCAAGGATTATATGCCTGGCCTTCACACGTTGTCGAGGCGGACTCTCTGTTTGTCGCTTCGAGAATTGCTACACCGACATCGGCCCACGCCACGGTTAGCCTGGAGCATCCGCTCCAGGCCCGGCGGAGCGGATCCTCCGCCCGACCCACGGGGGTTCATACGCCGCTTCCGGGCCTTGCTGAGGCCACCCCTTTATTTATCGCTTCAACAAGTGTATCCTCTCTAGGTTATTTGTCGGGGCTCGCCAGCGCCTCCCCACTCGACGCCCTGCCTGCGTACACGTCGGCTGCATCGGTGCCGGCGACTCGTTTTCACCACAAGCAGGGGGACAGCAACAAGTGAAACGGCCACAGAACAGCGACCTGGAGTATATATTCCACCCCAAGTCGATTGCCTTCGCCGGTGTCTCCCGCACCGGACAGGCCCTGCTGGAGAGCCACCTCGTCTCCGGCTTCGAGGGCGACCTCTACCCCATAAGCAGGACTCTCACCGAGGCACAGGGGCTGCAGTGCTACACCGATATCAAGGAAATCCCCGGCCAGGTGGACTATGTGTGGGCAACCATCCCGGCACGGGCCACGCCCCAGTTCATGCGGGACTGCGCAGCCAAAGGGGTGAAGGTCGTCAGCTTCTTCACCGCCGGCTTCAGCGAGAAGGACGAAGAAGGAGCAAGGCTCGAGGCCGACATCGTGAGTATCGCCCGCCGTGGCGGGATGCGCATCCTCGGCCCCAACTGCATGGGCATCTACTGCCCGTCGACCGGCCTCACCTTCGCCCATGGCCTTCCCCAGCAAAGCGGCCCGATCGGCTACTTCTGTCAGAGCGGGGGCAACTCCGCCTATGCCGTCCGACTCGCCGGGTTGAGAGGCGCCTACTTCAGCAAAGCCATAAGCTACGGCAATGCCTGTGACCTCAACGAATGCGACCTGCTGGAGTATCTGGCCAACGACCCGGAGACCGGTATAATAACCGCCTACATCGAGGGCCTAAAGGCCCCAAGGAGGTTCTACAAGCTGCTGCGGGAAGTGACCAGGGCCAAGCCGGTGATAATGCTCAAGGGGGGCCACAGCGCTCAGGGAATGGCAACCGCTACCGCCCATACCGGCGCCCTTCCCATCTCCACAAAGCGCTGGAATGCCCTCATGAGGCAGGCGGGGGTGATCCAGGTCTACAGCGTGGACGAGATGGTGGATGTGGCTCTCGCCCTCGTACGCATGCCGCCTCCCCAGGGGCCGAATGTGTGCATCATCGGGCTCGGTGGAGGAGCGAGCGTCATATCCGCCGACCACTGCATCCGGGCCGGCCTCAATGTACCCCATCTGCCCCAGGAGATCATAGAGAGAATCGGCGAGTTCATCCTGAACCCGGCGGGCAATATCCTGGTCAATCCCATAGACCCGCAGTTCGCCCCGGGCAAGCTCACCGACATCATGAGGACGGTCGCCGACTGGAGCGAGGTCGACATGCTCTTCCTGCGCATACCCCACAATCTGACGCCCTTCTATCGGGACCCGGGCACACAGGCGCTCAGAATGATGATAAGCTTCGCCAGGGAAACCACCAAGCCCACCGCCATTATCCTGGACCACGTTGCCGCACACGAGGCTATCCCGGTATTCCTCGAGAGGCAGCAGGCCTGCACCGACGCCGGCGTGGCATGTTTCCCCTCTGTAGCGCAGGCGGCCAGGGCCATGAGCACCTGCATCCGCTATCACCAGTGGAGGAAGGAGAAGTCCCTGGCGCCGCTGGCGTCACACCACTGAAGCCGCGTCCCGCGCGCCACGTAGACACGCGGTTCGGTTTACCGATGGCGCATTGCATGCTATACTGGATACGGTTATACAATATACAATGATTCTGATACGCTCACATTGAAGCGGCAGCGCCGACGCCACACGTGCCGCTTCTCGGCTTGAGAAAGGACAAAAGGAGGTCTCAATGGCTGACGAAGCATACGATCGCCTGGCCAACGCTCTGGATGCCCTGCCCAATCGCTTCCCCAGAATGAAGTCGGGGGTGGAGATCAAGATCCTCAAGTGGATTTACACGCCGGAGCAGGCCCACGTCTTCGGCTACCTCTCCCGCGAGCCCCAGACGGTGGAGGAGCTGGCGGCGAAGGCGGGGCTTACCCCCGAGCAGGTGAAGGAACAGCTCGACACCGTCGCGTTGCAGATGCTGGGTGTTGCCCGCAAGCGAATAGTCGACGGGCAGGAGAAGTACCGCATAGGACCTTTCGTCCTCGGCATCTACGAGGGCACGGTCGAAAGCATGGACAAGGAGTTCGCCGCGCTCGTTGAGCAGTTCTTCAGCGAAGGAGCGGCCAAGGACATACTCGAGCCGCAACCCGGCATAATGGACATCATCCCGGTGCGGGGCTCGGTCAAGCCCGAGCTGCTAGACCCCCACGAGGATATCGATGCCCATTTCCAGCGCCACGAGCGCTTTACGGTGATGAACTGTATCTGCCGCGTTCAGAAGAACTTCGTGGGGAGTACCTGTCCTACACCAGTCCGGCGCTGTGCCTTCGTTGGCCTTCCCCCACAGACGCCATTATCGGAATCCGTCCTTGACCGCGAGCAGGCGTTGAAGCTGTTCACCGAGTTGGAGGAGATGGGCCTGGTCCACATGGGCTTCTATGGCTACATCTTCTGGACTGGTGAGCCTCAGTTTATGGGGTGCTGCAACTGTTGCCCCGATTGCTGCGGTGTAC
>CAYTKL010000113.1:0-6167 GCA_964438305.1 uncultured Dehalococcoidales bacterium
CTGACCCCCGGTCTCTGACCGCCGGGTCTAGTGTCTTACGCGATCGCCGTCGGTTAGGTTGTCGGGCCCCTTGACGACGACGCGCTCGCCGGCGCCCAACCCGGAAACGACTTCCACATCGTCACCCGATGCGGCGCCGAGGCGGACGGCGCTGCGCGACGCGTCGAGGGCGACATTGCCGCCGCCTATGACGGCCACACGGCTGCCGATTCTGAGGGGACGGCCGATCTTGATGTCGCGGAGGAACCGCAGGCCGTAGTAGAAACCCTCGACATCCTCAAGCTCACCGGGTATGCCTATCTGCTGGCTCCGCTGCGCCCCGGCGGCGATGAAGATAGCGCCGTAGCCGTCCTTTCTGAGGTCCTCGACGGTGAAATTGACGTTGATGGGGCTGTTGTACCGAATCTCCACGCCGCGCCTGGCGATGTAGTCTATCTCGTTCTGGATGACCTGGGGCGGCAGGCGGAAGTCGGGTATGGCCACCGACAGCATGCCGCCACCCACGGGGAGGGCCTCGAACACGGTAACGCCGTAGCCCATCTGCGCCAGGAAGTAGGCGCAGGCCAGCCCGCAGGGCCCGGCCCCGACGACGGCCACCTTCTGGCTCCTGGTGCGGGGGAAGGGCTCGGGCTCGGGCAACTCGTCGACGTGGTCGAAGTACCAGTCGGCGGCGAAGCGCTTCAGGGCGCGGATGGCCACCGACTCGTCCAGCTCGCCGCGGCGGCAGCGGCTCTCACAGGGGTGGTGGCAGATGCGGCCGCAGATGGCGGGGAAGGGATTGCGCTCCCTGATGGTCTCCACCGACTCGAGGTACTCGCCGGCGGCGATGTGGGCCACGTACTTGGGGATATTGATGCCGACGGGGCACGTATGCTGGCACGGCGATACCATGAGCGCATCGCACACCGCCGCGGGACACTTCTTCTCCTTGATATGCGCCTCGTACTCGTCCCTGAAGTAGTTGATGGTGGTGAGCACCGGGTTGGGGCAGGTCTGCCCCAGCCCGCACAGGGAGCATTCCTTCACCGTCTGGGCAATGGACAGCAGGGTATCGATGTCGCTCTCCTGCCCCTCGCCGCGGGTGATGCGGGTGAGGATCTCCAGCATCTGCCTGGTGCCGAGGCGGCAGGGGGCGCACTTGCCGCAGGACTCGGTCTCGGTGAAGCTGAGGAAGTAGCGGGCCACGTCGACCATGCAGGTGGCCTCGTCCATGACAACCATGCCGCCGGAGCCCATGATCGAGCCCAGTCGGGCCAGGGTGTCGTACTCCACCGGGACGTCGATGAAGCGGGCGGGGATGCACCCGCCTGACGGCCCGCCGGTCTGCACCGCCTTGAGCCGCTTGCCTCGGGGGATTCCGCCGCCGATGTCGAAGACGATGGTGGACAGCGGTGTGCCCATGGGCACCTCCACCAGGCCGCTGTTGACTATCTTGCCGGTGAGGGCGAAGAGGGCGGTGCCGGTGCTCTTCTCCGTGCCGATGCCGGCGAACCAGTCGGCCCCGCGGTCGATGATGACGGGCACCGACGCCAGGGTCTTCACGTTGTTGATGTTGCTTGGCTTGCCGTCGATGCCCGACTGGGCGGGGAACGGTGGGCGGGGCCGCGGCATGCCGCGACGGCTCTCGATGGAGGCCATGAGCGCCGTCTCCTCGCCGCAGACGAAGGAGCCGGCGCCTTCCTTGATGTTGATAGTGAAATCGAATCCCGAGCCGAGGATGTTCTCGCCGAGGAAGCCCTTCTCTCTGGCCTGCTGCAGAGCGAGGCGGACTCGCTTCACCGCCAGGGGGTACTCGGCACGGACGTAGATGTAGCCTTGCGTGGCACCCATGGCGTATGCGGCGATTATGAGGCCTTCGATGAGGGCGTGCGGGTCGGCTTCGAGGATGGAGCGGTCCATGAAGGCGCCGGGGTCGCCTTCGTCGGCGTTGCAGATGGCATACTTGGTGTCGCTGCGCTCAACGCGGCACAGCTCCCACTTGCGGCCGGTGGGGAAGCCGGCGCCGCCGCGCCCGCGGAGGCCGGCCTTCTTGACCTCTTCGATGACCTCTTCCGGGGCCATCTCGAGGAGGGCCTTGCGCAGCGCGCGGTAGCCGCCCTGCTCGATGTAGTGGTCGATCTTCTCGGGGTTGATGTGGCCGCAGTTGCGCAGGATGACCCGCTGCTGCTTCTGGTGGAAGTCTATGTCGGCGTAGCGTGGCGTAGCCACGCCGGTGATGGAGTGATGGTACAGAAGCCGCTCCAGGGGCTGGCCGTCACGCAGATGCGAGCTGACAATGTCCGCCGCGTCCTCCGCCTGCACGCGAAGGTAGAAGATGCCGTCGGGCTCGACGACCACGCTGGGGCCCTGGTCGCACAGGCCGTGACCGTGGCAGCCGCTTATCTCCACGGTGGCGTTCTTCAGTCCCTGCCGCGCCAACTCCTCCTGCAGGGCCTGGTAGACCTCGCCGGACCCCATGGAGAGACACGGAGTCTCCTGACAGACGAAGACGGTGCGATGGTTCTGCATACTAGACCCCCTTGTCCTTGAACACCTGCTCTACCTTCTTGGGATTCATGTTGCCGTAGACCCGCTCGTTGATGACCAGGTTGGGCGCCAGGGCGCACACCCCGATGCAGGCGACGGTCTCCAGGGTGTACTCCAGGTCGGGTGAGGTCTCACCCTCCTCCAGGCCAATCTGTTCCTTGACCAGCTTGAGTATGGTCTTGCCTCCCCGCACGTGGCACGCCGTGCCGCGGCACACCCTGACCACGCGCCTGCCGCGGGGCTGGGTGTAGAGCTGCTCGTAGAACGAGATGACCCCCTGCACCTGGCTGGGGAAGAGCCCCAGCTCCTCAGCTATCATGGGTATGGACTGCGGGGGTATGAATCCAACCTCATTCTGGATGCGCTGCACCATGGGTATCAGCGCCCATCTCTGCTGGCTGTACTCGCGTACAATCTCCCCTATTCGCTCGAAATCGACTTCAACGGCAGGGTTGGATTTGTCTGGCATGTCATACCCTTTCTATCCTCACGTTGCATGGCTTGAGTGACGGCGTTCTTGATTGCGCGTCCGGGGCGAGGGAGAACAGTGTAATGGCGGGGCTTTCGGGGAAGGACAGCGGCAGGAATACCGTCCCCTCGGGGGTTGTGCCGGTGACAGTGACGGCGGCGGTGACTTCGGCCACAGGTGAAATGACCTTGACCTGGTCGCCGCTGGAGAGGCCGAGCTTCTCGGCATCGGCCCGGCTGATATCCAGATGGGCCTGGGGACGGTGCTTCTTCAAGCGCCATGCCCGCGAGGTCCGGGCGCCGCCACCGACGTGCTGGAGTATGCTTCCGGTGAGCAGGGCGAAGGGATAGTCGCCGTTCCGCCGCTCGGACGGTGGTGCGTATTCGACGGGCGTGAAGCGGGAGAAGCCGGTGAGGAACTGCCCTCCGGAGACGCGGCGGGCGTCCACGTGGTTGCCGCCCATCTCGGCATGGTGCAGGCTGGTCGTGTCCAGGTCGGAGTAGTTGATCCCCTCGTAGAGCGGCACCAACCTCTCCACCTCATCCATCACCTGCTCAGGCGAGGTGTACGGCATGGGACAGTCCATCTTCTCGGCAAGTCGAAGGATCGCTTCCCAGTCCGGCAGGCTCTCACCGACGGGCTCGATGGCCTTGCGCACGCGGCTCACCCTTCCCTCGAAGTTGGTGAGAGTCCCGTCCTTCTCGGCGAAGCTGGCCGCCGGGAGCACCACATCCGCCAGCATGGCCGTCTCGGTGAGGAACATATCCTGCACCACGAGGAAGTCAACCTCCGCCAGAGCCTCCGCGGCCAGGCTTCCCTCGGGGAAGCTCACCAGCGGGTTCTCCCCTACGACGTAGAGTCCCTTGATTCCCCCCTTCCTGGCCGCCTGGAGGATTTCGATGGTGCTCAGGCCGGGGTTGGCCGGCAGGTCCGCGCCACAGGCTTGGCCGAACCTGGCTCTTGTGTCGTCGTCCGCCACGCTCTGGTATCCGGGGAGGAAGTCGGGCAGCGCTCCCATGTCGCAAGCGCCCTGGCCGTTGTTCTCGCGCTGCAGGGCGAAGATGCCGCTTCCCCTGCGTCCGACATTGCCGGTGAGCAGCGCCAGATTCGCTATAGCCTGGACGGCGTTGGCTCCGTTCTCGTGCTGGGTGATGCCGATACCGTAGACGATGGCTGCCTGACCCGCCCAGGCGTAGAGCCTGGCGGCATCGCGAATCACCTCGGCCGGTACAGCGGTGATCTCCTCGACACGCTCGGGAGAGTAGTCTGCCAGCGCCGCAGCCACGGCCTCGAAGCCGTTCGTCTTTCGGGCAACGAACTCCTCATCGGTGAGGCCCTCGTCGACAATCACGTTTGCCAGGCCGTTCAACAGGGCTACGTCGGTGCCGGCTCCGGGGCGCAGCCACAGCGAGGCGAAGGCGGAGAGCTTGGTCCGCCGCGGGTCTACGAGTATCAGCCTGGCCCCTTTGTTCTTGACGGCACGCTTGATGGCGTAGCCGACGGCGGGGCTTGATGAGGTAGGGTCGGCTCCGACAACGAGAATCACCGCCGCCTGCTCCAGAGCACGAAGAGTGTTGGTGGAGCCGGGGAAGCCGGTCGAAGGGCCGAGCCCCGCCTGCGTGGCGGCGTTGTACAGGCGGCTGCTGTTGTCGATGTTGTTGGTCCCCAGGACGCACCTGGCGAACCGCTGCAGCAGGTAGTTCTCTTCATTGGTGCACTTGGGCGAACCGAGAACCGCCAGGCTGTCGGCGCCGTGCTCTTCCTTTATCCGGCTGAAGCGGGCGGCCACTGCATCCAGGGCCTCTTCCCACGACACCTCCTCGAAGCCGTCGTCGGTCTTCAGCAGAGGGCTGGTCAGCCTGTCCGGGCTGTGGATGAAGTCGTAGCCGTAGCTTCCCCTGACGCAAAGGGCGCCGCGGTTCACCGCATCGTCCTCACCGGGGGTGACGCGCACAACCAGCCCGTCTTTGACCTCCAGGCTGACGGCGCAGCCGGAGCCGCAGAAAGGACAGGTCGTCTCGACCGTGGTCCTGGTGGTGCCGCGGTACGGCTTCTCCCTCTCCGTCAGCGCACCGGTGGGGCACATGGCGACGCAGGTCCCGCAGAAGGTGCACTCGGAGATTTCCAGAGGCAGGTCGCCCAGCGTTGCCGGCTTGACCGAGAATCCGCGGTGGAAGTAATCGATGGCCCCTTCGAGGACCAGTTCCTGGCAGGCGCGGATGCACTTGGCGCACATGATGCACTTGGAGGTATCTCTTTCGATGAAGGGATTGACCTCCTCGATGACCGCCGTCTGGGGGATCCTCTGAAAATCGACCAGCCCGATGCCCAGGTCGGTGGCGAGCTGGCGCAACTGGCAGCGGTTGCCCTTGTCACAGACCAAGCAGGAGTCGGGATGGCTGGCAAGCACCAGCTTCACGATGTTCTTGCGGTGCTGGGTGACACGGGGGGAGTGAGTATCGATGACCATGCCGGGGGCGATGGGGGTAACACAGGAAGCCATCAGCCGTCCCGAGGCCTCGTCTTCCACGAGGCACACGCGACAGGCGCCACTTGAAGTCAGGTGGGGATCGTGACAAAGCGTGGGGATGTCTATGCCTGATTCACGTGCCAGCTCCAGGATGGTCATGCCCGGATAGCCGCTTACTTCCCGTCCGTTGAGGGTTATCGTTATCGGCTGCACATCACCGTCCTTCCTCTGTCGTTGTCCCTATGTGAGCGCAGGGAGGCAGGTTGGGGCCTCGACTCCAACCTGCCATACTGCGCTACTTGTTGCGGTTCAGGGCGGTTCCCTGCTCGGTATCTACTAGGCAGCGACAGGCTGCGTGGGTTGCTCTCCGCGGTCCGCCGACCTGATGGCCGCCAGAAGCTGAGAGCTGGCACTCTTCTTGGGAATGAAGCCGAAGGCTCCGGCCTGCTCGCTGGC
This sequence comes from uncultured Dehalococcoidales bacterium, assembly GCA_964438305.1. GTDB lineage: Bacteria > Chloroflexota > Dehalococcoidia > E44-bin15 > E44-bin15 > CAYTKL01. The sequence continues at coordinate 5,922 of CAYTKL010000113.1, forward strand.
CAGGACGTTCTCTTCGTCGTCGTACTGGCTCAGCATCAATACCTTGACCTGCTCGCATTCCTTGCAGATGGTCTTGGCGGCTTCCAGCCCGTTCATGACGGGCATCACGATGTCCATCAGCACCACGTCGGGCAGGAGTTCGCGCGTCTTCTCAGCCGCCTCTCTCCCATCCACCGCCTCCCCCACCACCTGCATGTCCTTCTGCAGGCTGAGAAGAGCACGTATACCGTCTCTGACCACGGCATG
>CAYTKL010000114.1:0-6152 GCA_964438305.1 uncultured Dehalococcoidales bacterium
GATCTGGTACACACCGCTCGGAATGGCACCTCCCGCCGGCACATTGATGGTCCGAATCTCGGAAATGGGCTTGAGGTCCTCGGCGTTCAAGCTCATCACCACCTCGTCGGTGGCGTTTCCCATGACCACCAGGCTGGCCATCAGGTACGTAGCGTCCTCTTTCATGATGGCGGTAGTCAGGTTGCCGATCGCGGTACCCTGCGAATCCTGTATGACATAGCTCGTTGACTCACTATCGGGCCACGGAATCTGGGCGATGGTGATGACGGGAACGTTCGCGCCGCAACCGAGCAGGGCCAGGCAAAGCAGAGGAATAAGAAACGCTGCCAGGCCTAGCGACAACTTCTTCATTGATCTCCTTTCACAGCACGCGTCTCAGCCTGGGGTTTGGAGTGATGCCGGGGATACGACCGCGTTTGGCAATGGGCTTCCCTTCTACTTCGTGGAGGTCTGCGGTGAAGTCGATGGGCTTGGCACCGCTGATGTAACTGCCGATGCCGAAGCCGGCGACAGGAGCGCCACTGTCCTGGAAGTACCGGATGCGGTCCGGGTCGATACCACCGCTGACGAAGATGCTCACGTCATGGAAGCCGGCGAGATCGAGCCACGCTCTCGTCTCCTTCACCAGATGTGGGGTCACTCCGCCTCGTTCTCCAGGTGTATCCAGGCGCACCGCCTGGAGTCTTCCCTGCATTGCCTGGGCCACATTGACGGCTTCCTCTGGCTCGTCCTTGAAGGTGTCAACCAACGCGATGCGGGGGGCCTCAGGCGGCATATGCCGGTCAAAGGCAAGGGTGGCGGATGCGGTATCCCCCATCACTATGATGAGAGCGTGGGGTATGGTTCCGCTTGGCTCGACGCCAGCGAGATTGGCCCCAATGACGCTGGAACAGCCGGCACAACCACCGACGATGGCGGCGTAGTCGAGCGTCCCGGCTATCGTGGGGTGGACATGGCGAGCACCGAAGCTGATGACCGGAATGCCTTGAGCTGCCTCGACGCACTCTCTTGCCGCCGTTGCCCAGCCGCTGCACTGGGCCAGCATGCCAAGATAGGCGGTCTCATAGGCGCCGTAGCTCTGATAGGGGGCGGTTATCCGGAGCACAACCTCTTTCCTCTCAACCGGTTCGCCTTCAGAGAGAGACCAGACCTCTCTGTTGCCTTCGGGAAGCACCTTCTCCAGCAAGGTGAGCACCTCGTTCATACCGCACAGAATGCCTGTCCTGGACGGGAAGACCTCCATGGTCGCAACCGGATTGAGGCCCTCTTTCTTCAGGATTTCCACTGTGCGGACGAAGTAGATGTCAGCCGTCTCTCCAGAAAGCACGGAAGCAGGTGTCTCGAACCTGGGGGAAGCCATCTGTGCGGTGGGGACTCTTGTCACGGTGGCTCCCAGGACCTTCTCCATATGCTGCAGGGCAGCGTGGTGCGCGGCCAAATCGAAAGACGCTACACAGTCGACAGGCACCTCCACCGGATAGTCTCGGTTTCTGGCGTCGGCCACCGTGTGACACACACATATGTCAGTGCATACACCGCAGACGACCAGCTTCTCCGGAGCCAGTGCCCTCAGCTTGTCATCGAGGTCGCTATCGAAGAAGCCGCTGAAGCGCCTCTTCGGTATCATCACCCCGGGGTATCCCGCCAACTGGGGGATGACCTCTGCCTCTGAGGTCCCGGCAATGCAGTGAGGAGGGAACATCTTGAACTCCTCGTCGTCAGGGTCGTGGTGGTCGCACAGAAAGAAGACGGTGGAACCAGACGCAATCTCCTTGTCCAGCAGTCTCTGGATGCTGGGGATGATGCGGCGTGCCCCCTCACCACAATAGAGAGGGTTGCCTTCCTCCAGGAAGCCTCGAAGCATATCCACCACAAGCACCGCGTTAGCCAAGGCTCATGCGCTCCCACATTTTTCGGTCATGTTATTTTACTTCTGGAGCCCAAGTCAAGCTGGAGTACTCTGATTTGCCTATTTGGACCACGGGGACAAAGGCGACAGACGCAACGGTGACAGGCGCGGTCAACCCAGGGTCGCGGAACAAGCTCCCACCTGCCGCCCAGGGCAAAGGAGGGGCGGATCAATGTTTGAAATGGCGCACTCCGGTGAAGACCATGGCGACCTTACACTCGTTCGCTGCCTTGATGACGTCGTCGTCCCTGACCGAGCCGCCCGGCTGGATGATGGCGGTGACGCCGCCTTTGGCGGCCAGCTCGACGCCGTCAGGGAAGGGGAAGAAGGCGTCTGAGGCGAGAACACTGCCCTGGGCGCGCTCGCCTGCCTTCTTCAGCGCTATCTCAACACTGTCGACCCTGCTTGGCTGCCCGGCGCCCATGCCAAGAAGTGTCAGGCCTTTGGCCAGGACAATGGCGTTGGACTTGACGTGCTTGACAGCACGCCAGGCGAAGCGGAGGTCTGCGATTTCGCTATCGGTTGGCTTGCGTTCGGTAACCGGGCGCAGGGCCACATCCCCTGCCTCGGAGTCCGCTGTCTGTATCAGGAAGCCTCCGCCCACGTGACGGAAGTCAAGGGACGAAACACTCGTGTCTTGGGAAAGGGGCCCTGTGGCGAGAATGCGCAGGTCGCGCTTTCGCTGGAGCAGGGAAAGGGCAGCTTCGTCGTAGGCGGGGGCGACAATGGCGTCGAAGTGGGTCTTGTCGATCTCTTGGGCGGTCTTCAGGTCTATTCCCCTGTTCGAGGCGACGATGCCGCCGAAGGCGGACACCGGGTCCCCGCTGAGCGCTGCTCGATAGGCCTCGGCGAGGTCGTCGTTGCATGCCAGGCCGCAGGGGTTGTTGTGTTTGAGAACGGCGACGGTCGGGGCAGCGAAGTCAGTGACAATGGCTATTGCAGCGTCCAGGTCGAGGATGTTGTTGAAGGACAGCGCTTTGCCGGAAAGCTGGGTTGCCCCCACAACGGCGGGCTTCTCCGCAGCTATCGCCTGCTCCGCGTAGAACGCAGCCTGCTGGTGAGGGTTCTCACCGTAGCTCAGCTCCTGCAGTCTCCTCATGGCGATGGTCATCTCCTGAGGGAACCGCTCGTCCTCGGGGCGGAGATAGGTGGCTATGGCGGTGTCGTAGATGGCGACATGCTGGAACGCCTTCTGGGCCAGCCTCTTGCGCTCGTCCAGGCTGACCTCACCGGCGGAGAGCTTCTCCAGTACCAGTGGGTAGTCTTCCGGGTCGACGACCACGAGAACGTGGGGGAAGTTCTTCGCCGCGGCCCGAATCATCGTCGGGCCGCCGATGTCGATGTTCTCCAGCGCCTCTCCAAGGGTGACCCCCTGTCGCGATACCGTCTGGACGAAGGGGTAGAGGTTGACGGCGACCAGGTCGATGGCGGCTATTCCTTTGTCGGCAAGCTGGGCGAGATGGTCGGGCAGGTCACGCTTGGCCAAAATGCCCCCGTGGACCGCCGGGTGAAGGGTCTTGACCCGGCCGTCGAGGATCTCGGGGAAGTTGGTCAGGTCACTCACGCTGTGCACGGGCACGCCAGCATCCTGCAGGGCTTTCTTGGTGCCGCCAGTGCTGTAGATGTCCACACCCATCTCGTGCAAGCCGCGGGCGAACTCCACCAGCCCGGTCTTATCCGAGACGCTCAGAATTGCATTCATCAGTATCCTCCTAGACAATAACTGCCCGGTCCTCTCCCTTCCCTTCCACCACTTCGCCCACGACCGCGGCATAGGGCATATCCGCCATGAGCTCGGCCACATTGTGCGGCGAGCAGATGACCATCATCCCCACTCCCATGTTGAAAACGCGGTACATCTCCGCCTCGTCTATGTTGCCCGTTTCCTGAATCAGCGAGAAGATGGGGGGCACCGTCCAGGACGTCTTGTCAATGCGTGCGGCGAGCCCGTCGGGCAGGACACGAGGCAGATTCCCTGGGATTCCTCCCCCGGTAATGTGCGCCAGACCTTTGACCAGGTGGAGCACAGGGCTGAGAGTCTTGAAGTAGCAGCGATGCGGTTCGAGGAGCGCTTCCCCCAGGGCGCGGTCCAGTTGGGGATAGACGCGATTCAACCGGGAACGGTCCTCGTCGGTGTTGAATACCCTTCGTACCAGGGAATAGCCGTTGGTGTGAAGGCCGCTGGAGGGCAGGCCGACAACGGCATCGCCTGCCTGTATGGAGCCTCCGTTGATGATCTGGCCCTTCTCCACGGCGCCCACAATGAAGCCGACAAAATCATACTCGCCCTCAGGGTAGAGGCCGGGCATCTCGGCGGTCTCCCCGCCGATAAGGGCGCAGCCCACGTCGCTCAAGGCGGTGGCGGCACCGTGGATGACGCCCTCCACAATGCTGGGAATGAGTCTGGCCATGGCTATGTAGTCCTGAAAGAACAGGGGCCTGGCGCCACAGGTGAGGATGTCGTTTACACAGTGGTTGACCAGGTCCATGCCGATTCCCTCGTGTCGGCCAAGGGCGCAGGCGATCTTGAGCTTGGTGCCAACGCCGTCGGCGCTGGATACGAGGACCGGCTCTCGATAGCCCTTCAGCTCGAAGAGACCACCAAAAAACCCGAGGTCGGCGAGAACCTCGGGTCCAAATGTCGGCCGCGCGTGGCGTCGAATGGTCTTCACTAGCTGGTCGGCGACATCTATGTCCACACCGGCGGCGCGGTAGGTTTCCTTCGCTCTATTGGTGTCCAACAGTCACTCCGCAACGGGCTCCAGTGCCAGCTTGTCCATTTCGAGCTGCACTGGGATAGGATAGTCACCGGTGAAACATGAGAGGCAGAAGATGTCCTTGGGCAGCGCCACGGAATCGATGAGGCCTTCCATAGTCATGTAGCCGAGTGAATCAGCGCCGATGTACTCGGCGATCTCAGGGACTGCCTTGTTGGCGGCGATGAGCTCCCGTCGGGTCGCCATGTCCACACCGAAGAAGCACGGATGGCGGATCGGCGGAGCGCAGATACGCAGGTGTACCTCCTTTGCACCGGCATGCCTGAGCAAGCTGATCACCCGGGGCGTGGTGGTGCCGCGCACGATGCTGTCATCGACGAGCACGACCCGCTTGCCCTCCAGGATCTCCGGCATGGGGTTGAACTTGAGCTGGACGCCGACCTCTCGGATTCGTTGGGCCGGCTCAATGAAGGTGCGTCCCACATAGCGATTCTTCAGAAGCCCCTCGGTGAACGGTATCCCTGACTCTGTGGAGTAGCCTATGCCGGCTGCCGTAGCTGAGTCCGGAACGCCGATGACGATATCGGCGTCCACAGGGTAGTCCCGAGCCAGCCTTGCCCCCATCGCCATTCGCGCCGAATAGACGCGTTCGCCCTGAATAATGCTGTCGGGTCGGGCAAAGTAGATGTACTCGAAGATACACAGGCTCATCTTCTTCCGCCGTTTGGCTTTGTAGCTTCTGATGCCGTCGGCATCAACCGCGACAATCTCTCCTGGCTCGACCTCGCGGTGGAACTGGGCTCCGATGTGGTCCAGAGCGCAGCTTTCGGAGGCGAGCAACCAGCCGCCGTCAAGCTGGCCCAGGCAGAGAGGTCGGACTCCCATCGGGTCGCGCAGCCCGAAAAGGGTATCCCCGGTCAGCATCACCAGAGAGTAGGCCCCCTCCAGTCGGTTCATAGCGTATCTGATCCTGTCGACCCAGCTCCCCTTTGTTGAAGACAATACCAGGTGGGCGATGACCTCGGAGTCAGTTCCAGTGGTGAATGTGCGGTGGCCGTCCTCCAGCTCGGTGCGCAGGTACTGGGCGTTGACTATGTTGCCGTTGTGGGCCAGAGCCAGCTTGCCGGCCGGGCTTTCGACCAGGATAGGCTGGGCGTTGGCTGGGCTGCTGGAGCCGGTGGTGGAGTATCGGTTATGGCCTATGGCTATGTTGCCCAAGAGCTGGCCCAGAATGTCCTCGTTGTATACCTGTGAGACGAGACCGGTCTTGGTGTATAGCTGGATACGCCGGCCGTCGGCGGTGGCGATACCGGAGCTTTCCTGACCTCGGTGCTGCAGCGAGTAGAGGCCGAAATAGGTGATCCTCGATACATCCTCACCCGGGGCGAAAACCCCAAAAAGGGCACAGCACTCCTTCAACACGCCCTCCTTCGAACTCAATTATATTACCCACCTGTGGTAGGGTCAATCTTGCCCCGACTGCGTCTGAAGCCAGCGCAAAGCTGCTTCCATTGCCCTGTCGTCGA
>CAYTKL010000115.1:0-6116 GCA_964438305.1 uncultured Dehalococcoidales bacterium
CGAGCCTGTCCTGGGTGAACTTCAGCACCTCGTCGAAAGCGCCCTGAGCCGGTCCTACCGCCCATCCCGCGCTGAAGGCACGGGCGAAGATGAGGTTGTCGTGCAGCAGCTCGGCATCTTTGCCCGGCCCGGCGGCGCGGTAGCCCTTGGGTACGCGTACATTATCGAACCAGAACCCGCCCTCTCTGCTGGAGCGGAACCCCATCTTGTCCTCGAACCCGCCGAAGGTGAACCCCTCGATTGGCACCGGCACGTAGATGAGGGCAATGCCCTCGTCGCCCAGGGCGGGGTCTGTCTGGCAGATAACGCAGTAGAGATCGGAGATACCGGAGTTGGTGGGCCACTGTTTGGCGCCATTTATCACCCACTCGTCGCCTTCGAGCCGTGCCGTGGTGGATATGCCTCGCCCGTGCATGTCGATGTTCTCGATATTGCAGCCGCCCTCGGGCTCGGTCATGGCAAAGCAGCATACGTACATCTTCTCGCCGGTGAGTTTGTCATGGAAGTCATCGAGTACTCTGCTGTTGTACCCCTCCTGGAACCCCGCGATCGCCGGTCTCATTGCCCAGCCGGCGCCACCCGAGGCGCATGCCAGCCCGGCATCACCCCGGGCAAGCTCCTCGAGGAAAACGCAGGCGGACAGCAGTGACTGAACGCCCATCCCCCCGTATTCAGCGGGCAGCATGGACTTGGCTCCCGCCCCAAGAGCCCTGAGCTTCTGCTGAAGCTCCTCTATCAGTTTGAATCCGGCGCGACTGTCGGCGTCGATGAGGTGGCGAACCGGCATGATCTCCCGGTCGACGAAGTCGCGCATTACCTGTATGAAGAGTGAACTCTCCTCGCCGATCAGTTCCTTCATGAAGCGGTTTTCTTTTCTCTCGGCAACTGCTTTTTCCATTTCCCTTACCTCCTTGGGTTATTGCCCGCGTCGCCCTGGCCTCTCTACCGGTAGAGCTGGTCCGCGACGTCCTTCAGTCCCAATTCCGCAAGCTTGGCCTCCGTGGGCCAGCCCGACTCGATGTCCCAGCCGCACTCGGTGTAGAACTCGTCCAACATGCCCTTGAAGTCCTCCACGCGGGCGCCGTCGTTGGGCCCGCCCTTGATCGGCTCGGTGAGGAACCGTTCCGGCATGGTGTCATCCCTCCGGTCGATCCCCTCTCTCGCGTTGAAGGCCCTTGCCAGATTGATGATTCTCTCGCCGACCTTGAGGCCTTCCGGAATGCTCACATCGCGTCCGGTCAGGTGCCTGTATCCCTCCACCACGTCGGTGGTGGTGACTCCTCCCATCCACCATACGATGAGGCAGCCTCCCATGGTGTTGAGGATTCCGGGGACCACCTCCTTGTAGGGCTTCAACCACTTGGCGATGCCCTTCTCGTCGAGGGGATTGGGCTTCTCGGTCAGGCCGGTGACATCCGGCTGAAGGAAATTGCCGTAGGCAAGGCCGTAGGTCCAGGTCCTGTTCACGCTTCCACCCCTCTCCTGGGTCGCGGTGCCGACAAGGAGAGCCTTGTCCGACCTGAACTCCTCGGCCTCGAGCGGCGAGCCCTTGGAATGCATGACGTACTTCTCTGAGCCTTTGCCCACTCTTTCCGCAGCTATCTTCGGCCCCTCGGCCAGCACGTCTCCAAAGCCTTCGCGGGCGAAAATGGCGTGCAGCAGCCGTAGACAGGACTCGCCGTCACCGAACTTCACCTCCAGTCCGCCGCAGTCGGCGGGCGTCAGGATGCCCCGCTCCTGGCATTCCGCCAGCCACCCTGCCCACTCAGCGGCGCCGTTGATGTCGACGCCGTTCTGGGCACACTGATAGAGGATCTCACATAGAACGTCCAGGTCATCTATCATCATGTTATAGCCCCACGACCAGATCGCCTCCACCTTTGCATCGACCTTGTGCCCCTGGTAGGGGCCTGACCGGGGCGACAGGACCTTGCCTGCGTGGACCGGGCAGCCCCAGCAGTAGTAGTCCTCACCGGTGTAGAGATGCTCCTTGAGAGGGTCCCAGTAGAGCCTGTCCGCCAGCTCCCAGTCAGCCTGCTGGAAGTGGCGCACCGGGATTCCCATGGACATCATGTAGGGTGCGCTGAGGAAGTGGATATGGCTGTCCTGGACCATTGCCCCCACGCCCTGTTTGGAGCTCTGGTAGACCTTGGCGCCAATCTCTTTCAGCTTGCCCGGGTTGTAGGCAGGTATCATCCCTCTCCCCCGCACCACGATGGCCTTGAGGTTCTTCGACCCCGCCACTGCGCCGTTGCCACCCTTGCCAAAGGCCCGGTTGTACCCGGCGGTCATACATGACAACCGGTTGAGGTTCTCCCCGGGCGGGCCGATGCGGATGATCTCGATATTGGTGTCGCCTATCTCCTCCTGCAGGAGCGCATCCGTCTCGCCTCCCAGCTTTCCCCAGAGGTGACTCGCGTCTCTGATCTCAACATCCTCGTTGTCTATGAAGATGTAGACCGGCTTCTCCGCCTTTCCCTCAACCACAAGCACGTCGTAGCCGGCGAACTTGAGATACGGGGCGAAGCTGCCTCCCATACCGTTCTCGCCGTAGGTGCCGGTAAGCGGCGACTTGTAGTTGAGGATGGTGCGCGAGCCCGGCGGGAACACCGAGCCGCTGAAGGCGGTGGTCGAGAGTATCAGCACGTTGTCGGGCGAAAGCGCGTCAGTGCCCGGCTTGAGCTTCTCCCACAGCAGCCGGACGCCGAAGCCTTCCCCTCCAATGTAATCTCGGACCAGGTCGTCTCTCAGTGGCTCCTTGGTGATCCGTCCGCTACTCAGATCGACCGTGAGCACAACGCCTGCATATCCATTCATGAGCGCCCCTTTCTATACCTAAATCAGTATAGGCCAATCAACCCATGCGAGGCGGTACAGCTCTGTGCACAGGGCTGGTGCCGGGTCACACGGTGGTCTACTTGTCTCGCCCGCGACGAGATGACTCGACAGGCTTCTTCTCTTCTGCCTTCATCCCCATGCGCCTGGCGATGAACTTGTCCTTGAAGAACCTGGGCAGGTCCCCCAGGTTCTTCATGCTGAAACGCAGTACGGGAATAGAGAACAGCACATTGTAGAAGCCGGGCACGTCTTCCCCATGTATGGTGATCTCGAAGTTCCAGTTGACCGGTTCCTGTACAATGCCCCTGATAAAGAGCTTGCCCTCCTCCCGTACTATGTCGGCCTTGGCGAACTCAAGAACCAACTCCTGCTTTCCTAATCCTTGTGACCACACTCTCATTGTCGTTGTACCTCTATCAATATGGGAAAGCTGCTGCTCATCCGCTGTCCTTCTTCTTCTCCATTCCCGTGCGTCTTAGAATGAACTTGTCACGAAAGAAGGTGAAGAAACCCGCAATGTTGATCGTCAGGTGACACATCGTCGCCCATGAGAAGACGAAGTGCATCAACCCGGGGAGGTCACCCTTGGCGAAGGTTACCTTGGCGTTCCAGATAGTCCCGCCATTGCGCAGAATGCCTCGGACGGCGACTTCATTCCCCTCCCACGTTATGTCGCATTTTGCGAAGTCCAGGTTCAAAGCTTGCTTGCCCAGTCCTCTTGACCATACTCTCACTTTGGCTCTTCCCCCATATCAACCGACTTGCCTCATGCCACCACCTCCTCACATCCTGGACACTGCCTGCCCCTGTGCGTGAAGGGCACTACTCCACATACGTCTTGATGTATCGCTCCATCTCCTTCGTTGGCTTCCACCACTTGGTGACGCCGAGGTCCTCGGCGATCTTGTTGGCGGCGAGGTAGCCGGGCCCACCGAGCACCAGCCCTCCGGGGTAGGTGGACACACCGCCCACGTACAGCCCCTGAACCGGCGTATCCGTGCCCGAGCACTCGGCATTGGGTCGGAACGAAGCGAGCTGCATCGGGTTGTAGTCACCATGCTTGATGGCGCCGCGGCGCATCTGTGGGAAGCGGATCTCTATGTCCACCGGCGTCTCGAAGGTGGTGCATATGATGTTCTCCTTCTTCATGTTGGGAGCGGCCTTCTGCCATTTGGCGAGTATCTGCTCCTCCAACTCCTTGCCCCGCTTCTCCCAGCCACCCTCGATCTCGTATGGAGCATGCATCTGGAATAGAGACACGTGGTCACCGGGCAGTCGGGTGAGGAAGGGATCGAAGCAGGTCTGGCAGGTGGCGTGCCCGCCGAAGTTGCCGTCCAGCTTGCCTCCGATGACGTTCTCCCAGTGGGCCAGAAGCTGGTCCATGCTCTCTATACCGACCAGCGTCATGAACGACTCGCTGACCCACGGGTCATCACACTTGTACTGCGGTGCCTCCTTGGTGGCGACGTGCAGCGTATAGTAGCTCCACTTGTCGTACTTCCAGCCTTTCACTGACTCCGCCAGTGTCCCTGGCAGGTTGTCCTCGCCAACGAGATCGAGGAAGGTGGAGTGCGGGTCGAGGGTAGAAAGGACAGCCTTGGCCCGCACCGTGTGCCCCTCTGTGGTCTCAACGCCAATGGCGCGGCCGTTCTGCATGATGACCTTGCTTACCTCAGCGGCGTCCAGGATTATGCCGCCATTGCGCACGATCTCTCGTATCAGGGCGCCGGCGAACTTGTGCGAGCCTCCATAGCAGTAGCACTTATTCATGTTCCGGTCGAGAAGCAGTGGGACGAAGAGGCCAATCCCGCTCTCCTTGGGGTCGAGCCCCCACATGCAACTGGCGTACAGGAGCAGCGCACGTATACGGTCGTTCTCAAAGGTGTCGGTGATTATCTCGTAGGGGCTCTGCTCGGTAACCTCCAGGATCTCCCGGCCCAGGTCGGTGCGGCTGAGCGTCACGCTGAGCTCGACCGGTGACTGCGCTGGCAGAAACGTGAGCGGACCGATGATATCCCTCACGATTTGCTGCCACGTCCGAATCACTTTCCCGAAGGCCACGGCGTCGTTGAACGAGTGCTTGGCGAATGAATCCCAGGTGTCAGCCACCATGCGCGTGAGGAGAAGGGACTTCCCGTCCTCGAACACCATGCCCGTTTGCTTGTTGGGCTTGACCCACACGATGCCGTGCACGTCGAGGTCAAAATCCCTGATAACCGGCATGTAGTCGACCATCATGTGGTAGAGGACATGGGGGTGGCTGTAGTAGCAGGGGAAGAGGATCTCCTCGGTGGCGAGGCCGCCACCTGCTTCTGGCCTCCGTTCGAGGACAACAACCTTCAAACCGGCCTTGGCCAGATAGGCGGCTGCCATGAGTCCGTTGGGGCCGCCCCCTATGACTGCGACGTCCCAATCGGTCTCGACAGGGAACTCATCGAATGGGCCCCTGCCTGGCTGCGTGATCGTCTGGCCGCATTGTGTCGTTGGCATCTCACACTCCTTTCAATTCGGTATCTCGGCCCTCCCTTGGTGTCACCGAGGGATCGCCGATATCTTGCCTTCCTGTGGTATGTACCACGGTGACGGATACCACCAGTCACCGGGCTCAACAATGCCATCCTCGATGAGGATGTGCATGAGATTATAGGGAATGGCCATCAGGAAAAGCCCTCCAGGGTGCCCGGAGGACTGATGGCACAGGTAGAGTCCATCGATGAAGGGGACACGGTAGCGGGAAAGCTCGGGCAGCGGGCGGTTGGTGAACCACTGGTCATCGCAGTGGCGCGTGGTATACCAGCCGCCGCCGAGGAGACCCCAGTTGCGGTGCTCCGACTCCCACGGGGCGTTTGACCACTGCCCGATGAGGTCGTCCTCCAGGTTCTCCACCACGGTGCCCAGGGCTTTGCGCATGTAGGTGTCCCATTTGCCCTTCTCCTTCGTCAGGGCCTCCGGCCCCTCGACGAAGTACTCCGGTGGCGGGACGATGACGTAGAACGGAGAGAGCAGGTAGGAGTTGGGGCGTCTCACGCGCGAATCGTCCTCCTCGTGAGGTGGCACGATCCACGGCACCTTCTCCGGGGGCATGGAAGGGAAGGACTTGCGCCCGTTGATGTCCATTATGTGCTCGTAGTAGTTCTCCCGGGAATCGTCAGGACCTACCCCGCCAAAGAAGAGGCGCTGGTCTCCTTGCCCCGGTACTGTGAACTCGGGACGCACGCGAGGCGGCTTGTTGAGGAGGAAGTGGGAGACGTAGATGTTGGAGCCTTTGAGGCTGATGT
>CAYTKL010000116.1:0-6091 GCA_964438305.1 uncultured Dehalococcoidales bacterium
GTTCCAGTTGCATCTCATCCATCTGCCGTTCCAGATCGGTGATCCTCTCGGTAAGGCGGAGTATCACCTCCACCCCCGCGAGGTTGATTCCCAGGTCATTCATCAGCGTCTTGATCTGGCGCAGCCTCTCGATATCCCTCTGGGAGTAGAAACGCACCCTCCCTTGAGACCGGGCCGGCTCGATGAGCCCCATCTTCTCGTAGTAGCGCAGGCTCTGGGCATGAAGCCCTACCATCCTGGCTGCAATGCTGATGACATAACACGGTTCGTTGTCATCGAAGATCATCTCTTGTCACCTCCACGGAGCTTCCTGAATTCCTGGAAAAGCTCCCTCTCCCCGTCGCTAAGCTTGGTGGGCAGGACCACTCTGACCTTGGCGTACAGGTCGCCCTTCTTGTCGTTGCCCATCTTGGGCATGCCCTGCCCGGCAAGGCGAAAAACCTTGCCGTTCTGAGTCTCGGGCGGTATCTTCAGCGCCACCTTGCCTTTCAGCGTCGGCACGTTCACCTCACCGCCGAGCAACGCATCATCGAGGGGAACGTCGACATCGACATGGAGATCGCCGTCCTTGCGCTGGAACTGGCGGTGCGGCTTCACCGAGACAATGAGATACAGGTCGCCGCTCGACCCTCCGGGCGAACCGGGCCCCCCCTTGCCGGCCATGCGTATTCGTGAACCATCCTTGACGCCGGCCGGGATCTTGACCTCAAGACGCTGTGGCCGCAGCACCCTTCCCGTGCCGCCGCAGGTGTAGCACGGAGCATTCTCCAGCGAGCCCTTGCCATTACAGATCTGGCACACGCTTTCGGACTGCATCTCGATGATGCGGCTGCTGCCGTGATAGGCCTCTTCGAGGGTGACCTCGATGGGGTGCTCCAGGTCGCGACCGCGCCTCGGCCTGCGGGAGGTAGTCCTGCCGCCGAAACCGCGAAACAGGCCGTCGAAAACACCGCCGCCGCCACCGCCGCCGCCAAAGAGGTCTCCAAAGTCGAAAGTAGTGCCGCCCCCAGCTCTGGCGAAGTCGCCATAGGGCTGCTGCCAGTCGGCGAACTGGTCGGCATACTGCCAGTTCTCTCCAAAGCGGTCGTATTTCGACCTCTTCTCCGGGTCGGAGAGAACCTCGTACGCCGCGTTTATCTCCTTGAACTTCTCCTCGGCGGCTTTGTCGCCCGGGTTGACGTCAGGGTGGTGTTTGCGGGCCAGCTTGCGGTAGGCCTGCTTTATCTCTTTGTCGGTGGCGCCCCTCTTCACGCCGAGAGTCTCGTAGTAGTCCTTGGCTGCCATAGTCTGCCCTCTTCCATACAGTGCCATTGTAACCCATATTCCCAGCATTTGTCAAGGGTGCTAACACCAAGTTACCGCCCTCCTTGGAAATATGCCGAAGGACTCTTGACAACTCCGTGTTAAGGTGCTATATTGTTTGGTAGAAGAGAACAGAAAGGAGGTGAACAAGATGAATATCGTTCGTTGGGACCCGTTCCGCGACATGGTGAGCTTGCGCCAGGCGATGGACCGCCTCATGGAGGACAGCTTCGTCAGGCCGTCTCGCGCGCTGCGCCTGATGGGCGAGGAGGCGTTTCCGGCGCTCGACGTCTACCAGAAGCCGGAGGAGCTGGTGGTGAAGGCGTCGTTGCCCGGGGTCAAGCCGGAGGAGGTCGACATCACCATCAGCGGTGACACGCTGACCATCAAGGGCGAGACCAAGGCCAGCGAGGAAGTGAAGCGCGAGGACTACGTATACCAGGAGCATCGCTACGGCACCTTCACCCGCTCGCTTATGCTTCCCCCTGACCTGCGCACCGACAAGGCGGAAGCTTCCTTTGACAACGGTATGCTGACCCTCACTATCCCCAGGGCTGAGGAGGTGAAGCCGAAGACGATCAAGGTCAAGACCAAGGGCCTGATCGAAGGCGAGGAGAAGGAGGCGAAGGGGACGAAAGAGAAGTAGGCAATCTCAGTAGCCGTTGTGCAACCACAGCCGGGGGCTGGGCACGCGCCCAGCCCTTCTGTTTTGCCCACATCGTGCCACCCGGGTAGTTGCCCAATTCATTGGGCGGGTGTGCCTGATGGATCAGGGGACTGCAAGTTTGGTCGGAGCCGGACCGGGGCGAGACAGCGCTTTGACCGGTGACTGGCGGTCTCATGGTTGCCCTTCAAGGGCTCTGTCGGCTATGATTTAAGTAGCTTTCTTGTACGAGGAGAGACCCCCGCGGCATGGAAATGAGAGCAACGTGAAAAGACGGCGCATGTTCTATGGGTGGTGGATTGTCTCCGCCTGCGCCGCCCTGAACTTCTACATCGGAGGGGTCTTCGTCTATGGCTTCGGCGCTTTCTTCGATCCCATCAGGACCAGCTTCGGCTGGTCCTACACTGTTGTCTCCTTCGGCAACTCGATACAGAGGTTTGAGGGCGGCATTGCCGCGCCGGTAGTCGGCTTTCTCTTCGACAGGTTCGGGCCGCGCAAGCTCATGCTCTTCGGCCTGACCGTCGCCGGTCTCGGCTTCATATCCTTCAGCTACATCAACTCCCTGTGGATGTACTATCTGTCCTTCATCCTGGTGTCCATCGGCTTCAGCACCGGCGGCGCCGGCATAGCGCAGGCTACCGTCATCAACTGGTTCATCAGGAGGAGGACGCTGGCTATTGCCCTGATGATGGCCGGCTTCGGCGCCAGCGGGTTGCTGGTCCCCGTACTCCTGCCGGTCATTGACAGCATCGGGTGGCGCGACACCTTGATGTACGTCGGCTTCGGCGTCTGGCTCATCGGCCTGCCCGTGGCCCTGATGATGAAACACCGGCCGGAGAAGCACGGCCTGCTCCCCGACGGCGATACCGTGCAGGCGCCGACGGCGGCCGTCGATGAGTCGGTGGTGGTGACGCCGCCTATCGGCACAGGGCCCGCCGTGGCCGAGGTCAACTTCACCGCCAAAGAGGCGCTGAAGACGCGCGCCTTCTGGTTCATTGCCCTCACCTACACCATCCAGGTCCTGGCCACCAGCGCCATATTCGTGCATGTCATCCCCCACCTCACCCTTCTCGGCATGAGGGACATAAGCGGCTACGTTCTCGCCGGCATGACTGTGATGAGCCTGGTGGGTCGGCTGGGGTTTGGCTGGCTGGGCGACATCAAGGACAAGAGGTACCTGCTGGTCGTCACCCTCATACTGCAGTGCTTCGGCGTGCTTGTCCTGGCCAATGTGTCCACCTGGTGGCACCTTATCCCGTTCCTCCTTTTGTACGCACCGGCCTACGGGGGCCCCATACCGATGCGACCGGCGATAATCGGTCAGTACTTCGGCCGCACCTCCTTCGGCGCTATCCAGGGCCTGATGCACACCGTCACTGTGTCTGGAGGCATCATCGGGCCGCTGTTCTCCGGTTGGCTGGTTGACGTTACCGGCAACTACCATCTTCCCTTCATGATCCTTGCCTTCACCAGCCTGGCGGCGATACCCGCCATTCTCGCGGCAAAGCGGCCGACTCTGGCGCGGGCTGGCCAGCCCGCGCCCTGAGGCCTGTAGTTGCCCCATCCACGGGGGAATCGCCACCCGTTGAATCAGGCAACCATCCTGCCCGCATTGCGGCTGACGGGGTAACCTGTTGGTGTAGGGGCGTTCAATTGAACGCCCCTACAGCGCCGCGGGGCGGCGCACCTTCCCGCGTGCTCGGGGCGAACCGACGTCCGAACAGGGGAGTCCAGAGGGGATACCCCTCTGGCGGGGGTCTGGGGGTGTCCCCCGGGCGTACGGCTCAGTGCGGCTGGCCCCCAGCGATGTCATTCTGGGGAGTCCTTCGGTTAACTCAGGATGGATTCCGCGACGAAGAATCCCTCCCCGCCGAGATTCTTCGCTGCGCTCAGAATGACAAACACCGGGCGGGCGCTGCCCTCATCGGGTCGGCCCTTCGGCAGGCTCAGGGCGAACGGGATAGGACGCCTCGCCGTTCGTGGTGAGCCTGTCGAACCATGAACGGGCCCGTCACCCTCACCCTTGCCCTCTCCCTCGAAGGGAGAGGGATTAGTGCTGTGACCCCCGCCTCGCTAACGGAGAGGGGGCGTATTCCGCCCCGGGCCTTGTCCACCGCGCTCCAGCCGCGCGGAGTCATGGCTGAGGGGGTAGCGTGTCCCCATGTAGGGGCGTTCAATTGAACGCCCCTACAGCGTCCTGCGGCCGCGTGGCTTCCCGAGTGCTGACCGCGAACCGATGTCCGAACAGGGGAGTCCAGAGGGGATACCCCTCTGGCGGGGGTCTGGGGGTGTCCCCCGGGCGTACGGCTCAGTGCGGCTGGCCCCCAGCGATGTCATTCTGGGGAGTCCTTCGGTTAACTCAGGATGGATTCCGCGACGAAGAATCCCTCCCCGCCGAGATTCTTCGCTGCGCTCAGAATGACAGAATAGACACGGGCGTGAGGGCGGGAAGGAGAGCCTACGGGTTGGCAGATCACGGCCGCCCTTCGACAAGCTCAGGGCGAACGGGTTCAGTCGGCTCTGTTGGGCGAATACCTTAGCCCGCAGTTGTCCCATTCAAGGGGCAACCGCCGCCTGCTGAACCAGGCAGCCACATTCCACCTTCGTTGCTTCGAATAAGCGCATCGTCTATGATTGCCGGAGGGTGGAGTCCCCTCGAACGAGGGAAGCCCTCCCGGAAAAGACGGCGATGTGAGAAAAGGGCGCGTATTCTATGGATGGTGGATCGTTGCCGCCTGCGCCACGCTGAATTTCTACATAGGCGGCGCCTTCTTCTACGGCTTCGGTGCCTTCTTCGACCCCATCAGGACCGCTTTTGGCTGGAGCTATACCGTCGTCTCCTTCGCCAATTCACTGCAGCGGCTTGAAGGCGGTATTGCCGCACCGATCGTGGGCTTCCTCTTCGACCGGGTGGGACCGAGGAAGCTGATGCTTGTCGGCCTCGCTTTTGGCGGCCTCGGATTCGTGGTGCTCAGCCGCATCAACTCCCTGTGGACCTACTATGTAGCCTTCATGCTGATATCTGCTGGCTTCAGCACCGGCGGGGGCGCGGTCAACAGGGCCACTATAGCCAACTGGTTCATCAGGAACAGGACCAAGGCCCTGGCGCTCATGGTAACCGGCTTCGGCGCCAGCGGCGCTCTGGTCCCGGTGGTGGTATGGGCCATCAGCCGGCTGGGGTGGCGCGATACCCTGTTCTACATCGCCATAGGCCTGTGGGTCATTGGCCTGCCGGTGTCCCTGCTCATGAGGCACAGGCCGGAGCAGTACGGCATGCTTCCCGACGGCGACACACCACCCGACGAGGCCCTGGAGGCGGATGGGGCTGATGCGACAGGCGGGCCACGGGAGGTGGACTTCACCGTCAGGGAGGCGCTCAAGACACGCGCCTACTGGCTCATATCGCTGACATACAGCATTCAGGTGCTGGCCACCGGCGCGGTGTTCGTGCACATCATCCCCCACCTCACCATCGTCGGCATTCCGAGGTCGGTCAGCGGCTTCACCGTCATGGGGATGACCCTTATAAGCCTGGTGGGCCGGCTCGGGTTCGGATGGCTGGGCGACGTCCGGGACAAAAGGCACCTCATCGTCACCACGCTGGCGCTTCAGTGCGTCGGGATGCTCATTCTGGCCAACATAGGCACCGCCTGGCACGTCATTGTCTTCCTCATCGCCTTCAGTCCCGCTTACGGTGGCCCCATACCGCTGAGACCGGCGATAACCGGCGAGTACTTCGGGCGCAAGTCGTTTGGCGCGATTCAAGGCGTTATGATGACCATCACCGTCACCGGGGGTGTGATCGGCCCCATCTTCGCCGGCTGGATGTGCGACGTCTTCGGGGACTACCACGTGGCCTTCATGATTTTGGCCTTCACCAGCCTGGCGGCGATACCGCTGATCCTGGCGGCGAAGCGGCCGACTCTGGCGCGGGCTGGCCAGCCTGCCGTTTGAGCCCTGGAGTTGCCCCATTCATGGGGCAACGGCGCCTGACGGATCAGGCAACCACACCTGGCAGGGCGGGTGCCGCCCTTGTGAGGCGCGCCCTCAGTGCGGCTGGCCAGCCCGCGATGTCATTCTGAGGAGTCCTTCGGTTAACTCAGGATGGATTCCGCGACGAAGAAT
>CAYTKL010000117.1:0-6070 GCA_964438305.1 uncultured Dehalococcoidales bacterium
GCATATTGCGGTGGGTAAGCAATGCACCTTTGGGCATACCGGTGGTTCCCCCGGTGTAGGGGAGCACCGCTACGTCCTGCTTGGCATTGATCTCGACGCTGGGGGGATTGGGTGGGTATTTCTTCACCAAGTCCTGGAACTGGTAGAAGCCAGGCCGCTGAACGAGGTCGGAACTGGGCACGTCCATCTGCGAATATACCCTTCCCAGAACATTCCGGGCACGGAGCCTGGCGGACAGCGATAAGTAGTCCCCTATGCCCGTCAGAATGACATGCTTGAGTTCCAGTCCTGTCCTTTCCACGTTGTCATAGAGCAGGTCCTGGCATACGATGGACGTGGCTTGGCTGTCCTCAAGCTGGTGCTTGACCTCAATGCTGGTGTAGACAGGGCTGATCGGGGTCAGTGTTGCGCCGACCTTCAACGCGCCGAAATAGGCAACGATGTACTGAGGGCTGTTCAACACATAGAGGGCAATCCGGTCCCCCTTCTTGATACCCAATTCGTGAAGGGCTGTAGCGAATCTGTCCACGTCTTCGCGAAGCTTCTTGAAGCTTATGTTGCTGCCATAGAATATGACTGCCGTTCTGTCTCCGTACTTGTCGGTTACCTCGTCAAATACCTCTGGCAGAGACCGCTCGGGAACCTCAACGCTTTCCGGAACCCCCTCAGGATAGGCCCTGAGCCAGGGTTTTTCCATGTACTTGGTCTTAGCCTCCATATGCCTCTCCCTTCCAAACGACTATCAGGCGACGAAACAATAGCGCAGTAGGCAGAGCCGTGTCAAGAGCCGCCCTGTTGCAATAATACGCCTTTTGTGCTAGTCTTGCCCAAAAGAATTCAAGTTGCCTCCCAGCGAGCAGGGCGAACGGCCGTCAGTAATAATTATAGCTCATATGGATTCGATCAGCAGCCCTCTTCGTTCGCTCGTCAGTTGGCCCGTCGTTTGCTAGGGAGGTGGGGGAGGTGGGAAAGAAATGGGCTCTCCTTTTCAATGGGGTCGTGGGTGGCTCCAGCGGATTCCCGCCTATACCGTTATCGCGGGCGTCGCCGGCCTGATCATCGCCTTGCTCATCTCCGTTCTTATGGCATATCCCCTGTCGGTGCTTCCCGGGTTGTGGGGAATGCTCAGCCCTGTCATAGTCTTGCTGGTCCTCGCAGTGGTTATCACTTCACTAACGGTGGCTCGAGCCAGAGACCTGTTTGAGGTGTTTGGTGTTTCAGTGGCCAAGCGGTTTGGCGGCTTGGGCAAAGTGGTGCCTCGCAATGGGCAGGTCGTGGTGGACACCAGCGTCCTCATTGACGGACGTATTGCTGACATAAGTCGGACTGGATTCGTCCTCGGCCCGCTAGTTATCCCAAGGTTCGTGCTGGATGAGCTGCAGCACGTCGCTGACTCGGTTGACTCAGTGCGTCGCGCTCGCGGTCGCCGGGGCCTGGAGATCCTGACGAGGCTTCAGAAGGAGTCCGATATTCCGCTGGATATCTCCGAGGTCGATTTCAGTGAGGTGGCGGATGTGGATGCCAAGCTGGTCAAGCTGGCCAAGTCATTCGGTTGCCCTATCATCACAAACGATTTCAATCTCAATCAGGTGGCTGAGCTCCAGGGTGTGCAAGTGCTCAACATCAATGAACTGGCAAATGCCCTCAAGCCTGTTTTCCTG
This sequence comes from uncultured Dehalococcoidales bacterium, assembly GCA_964438305.1. GTDB lineage: Bacteria > Chloroflexota > Dehalococcoidia > E44-bin15 > E44-bin15 > CAYTKL01. Next base: position 1,662 of record CAYTKL010000117.1, read on the forward strand.
CCGGGGGAGGAAGTGGAGCTTCGGATTATGCAGGAGGGTAAGGAGTTTGGCCAGGGCATCGGGTTCCTCGATGACGGGACCATGGTTGTGGTGGAGGGCGGGCGGCGGCATATCAACAGCAGCATTGAGGTGGTGGTCACCAGGGTTCTGCAAACGGCAGCGGGACGGATGATCTTCGCTCACCCCAAGGGTGACTGAGACATGGGGAGAGTTGGCGCCATCATCGTTGCTGCCGGGAAGAGCAGCCGGATGGGTGGGGAAGACAAGATCTTCGCCGTTATAGCGGGCAAAGCTCTCCTGGCTCACACCGTCGATGTATTCGAGAACTGTTCCTCCGTAGACGAAGTGGTTATTGTGTTGAGCGAGGACAGCATCGATAGAGGGACAGGTCTGGTGAAGGAGCGTCGGTGGTCCAAGGTGAGTGCTGTATGCCTTGGCGGGGCACGGCGTCAGGACTCGGTGTGGGAGGGGCTTCGGAGGCTGTCTGGCTGCGATTGGGTGGTGGTGCACGACGGGGCTCGCCCGTGCGTTAGCCCGGAGTTGATAGAGACTGGACTGAAGGAAGCGCGTGAGTTCGGGGCGGCACTTGCTGCTGTGCCGGTGACTGATACAGTGAAGGTCGTGTCGCCGGAGTCGTTCGTGGAGGACACTCTGCCGAGGCAACGTCTGTGGGCGGCGCAGACGCCTCAGGTCTTCCGGTATGACCTCATCAGTGAGGCCCATCAACAGGCCAAGGGCCATGCCACGGACGATGCCGCCTTGGTTGAGCAGCTTAATCATAGAGTCAAGGTCTATCGAGGCTCTGAGACCAATATCAAAGTGACGACCCCGGACGACCTCGTGATGGCCGAGGCCATTCTGAGAGGCAAGAAGCAAGGCTAGAACACTGTATTCGTGGGTGCGCTCGGCATCGGGAGCCGATGACACCTTCGGCTCGCAGGCAGGGGTACATGACGGGACGGCCCACGGGATGAATCGGCAGGAATGCGCATCGGGATTGGCTATGATGTCCACCCCCTGGTTGAGGGGCGTCCCCTGGTCCTTGGGGGAATAGCGATACATCATGGTCGCGGCCTCCTCGGCCACAGCGATGCCGATGTGCTAGTGCATGCCATTATGGACGCCCTGTTGGGCGCTGCCGCTTTGAGAGATATTGGCACGCACTTTCCCGACAGCGACCCTCAATTCGAAGGCATCTCCAGTGTCTTGCTCCTCAAGCGTGTCAACGATATGATTCGTAGTCGCGGGTTCGGCACTGCAAATGTCGATGCCACTATCATTGCGGAAGAGCCCAGGCTGGCTCCCTACATCGATGATATGTGCCGGACCATCGCCGAGGCACTTCAGGTCGAGGTGGAGCAGGTCTCGGTGAAGGCGAGCACATCGGCGGGCCTTGGGTTCTTGGGGAAGGGAGAAGGCATAGCGGCCTGTGCCGTGGCTTTAATCGAAAGGCGGTAGAATGAGGCTATTCAACACGCTGTCAGGGAGGAAAGAGGAATTCGTGCCGGTGAACGACCCGGTTGCGATGTACGTGTGTGGTGTCACGCCATATAGTGACTGTCACATCGGCCATGCCATGAGCTACATTGTCTTTGACGTAATCCGGCGCTACCTCGAGTTTCGGGGCTACAGGGTGAGGTACGTGCAGAACTTCACCGATGTGGATGACAAGATCATCGCTCGCTCGAATCAACTGGGCGTTTCGGCCAGAGAGCTCGCTGACGGATTCATCGCTAAGTACTTCACTGACATGGATGCCCTGAAGGTAAGGCGGGCGGACATCTACCCCATGGCCACGGAGGAGATCCCCAAGATTGTGGAGATCGTCCAGGGACTGATAGAGAAGGGACACGCCTATGAGTCCGGTGGCGACGTGTACTATCGTGTTGCCAGCTTCCCGGGCTATGGCAAGCTCAGTCATCGCTCGCTGGAAGAGATGAAGGTCACGGAACAGGGGGCTGGCAAGGAAAGCCCGATGGACTTCACTCTGTGGAAGGCGGCGAAGCCTGGTGAGCCCAGTTGGGACAGTCCCTGGGGATTGGGAAGGCCTGGTTGGCACATCGAGTGCAGCGCCATGTGTCTCAAATACCTGGGGGACACGGTCGATATCCACGGTGGAGGGCAGGACCTGGTTTTTCCACACCATGAGAACGAAATAGCTCAGTCGGAGGCGTTTACTGGCACTGCTCCCTTTATCAAGTACTGGCTGCACAATGGCTTGCTGCAGCTTGGCGAGGAGAAGATGAGCAAGTCACTGGGGAACCTGATCACCGTGGCGGAGGCTCTTGAACGCTGGAGTGCCGACACGCTGAGGCTGTTCGTCTTGAGTTCTCACTACCGAAGCCCGCTCACCTACACTGAGGAAGGGCTCGAGGCAGCGGGAAGGGGGGTGGAGCGGTTGCGCCTCGCAGCTCACCGGGAAGGGCCGGATTCGTCGGCGGTGGCGATGGATAGCGCGCCTTATCGTGACAGGTTCGTGGAGGCCATGGACGACGATTTCAACACTGCTCAGGCCATGGCGACCCTCTTCGATCTGGCGAGGGAAGTGAATAGGGCGGCCGAGGAAAGCCTGGCGGTTGCCGATGGACAGGCGCTGCTTGTGGAACTGGCCGGCGTGCTGGGGTTGAGCTTGGAGGAAGCGGAGGTACACCTAGATACCGCACCCTTCGCGCAACTGCTGGACGAAGTCCGTGCTGAGTTGGGTGGTGCTGAGGGGGAGCTGGCAGCGGAGGTCTTTGGCGCCGCTGAGTCTGTTGTCCAACGGGTGCCGGAAACCAGCACCGAAACCATCATATCTTTGCTGGTTGGGGCGAGGGCGAAGCTCAGGGAGCGCAGGCGATTTGACATTGCTGATAAAATTCGCCAAAATCTGTCACGGCTTGACATTATCGTAGAGGATACTGACAAGGGGACGACTTGGAGGTATCGGAGGTGACAGCATGAAGGCGTGGCAGTACGTATCCCTGGTGGTCATCGCGATCGCGGTCGCGGGGCTGATAGGCTATGCGCTTAAGGGATTCTTCGAACGGCCCGATGCTTACCTGTGGTGGAAAATCCTGGTCGGGCTTTGTATTGTTGGGTTCGTCTCGCTCCTGGCTTACGTGGCCGCTGAGCGCTTGAGAGGGAGGAAGAAGGAACCCGAGGACATCAAGAAGGTGAAGCATTGATTGTCGTAAGCTCCGGGCAAGTAGAGGGAAAGACCATTGCCAAGACGCTGGGCATGGTCAAGGGCAGCACTGTGAGGGCGAGGCATCTGGGCCGGGACATCACCGCCAGCTTGCGGGGCCTCGTCGGTGGTGAAATCGAGGAGTACACCAAGCTGATGGCGGAGGCGAGAGAGCAAGCCATCCACAGGATGGAGGAAGAGGCGGAGAAGATAGGTGGCAACGCCATCGTGGATACAAGGTTCATGACCTCCATGGTCATGAGCGGCGCTGCAGAGATCCTGGTCTACGGGACTGCAGTGGTCGTTGAATGAGAGTGGGTCAGGAAGCAGAAGGGGTCGCTCTCCAGATAGTCACCTAGGTGGGCGTAAGCCCTGCCGCGGCAACCACCGCAGACCTCTCTATAGGTACAAGCACCGCATTTCCCCTTCAGGTTGCTTCTATCACGCAGGCTATTGAACAGTTCCGAGTCATACCATATCTGTGGCAGCGGCGTTTCTCGCACATTACCGCCACTGATGGGAACGAAGGGGCATGGCCAAACGTCGCCATTGGGCTTGATGTAGCACAGGCCGCTGCCAGCCACGCAGCCTTTGAAGAAGGTGTTGGCGAGCATCTTCCTCCAACCGTTCTTGCCATTCTCCCCCGTCAGGTACGCCCAGTACTGTGGATAGCATACCGGCTCGATTACGGCGGTACTCGTCCGCTGCTTGTCCGCTATGAGCTCGACGGTAGTCTGGTACTCCATTAGCGAGAGCTCCATGTCTTTTTCTCCTCTACCCTCGGGCATGAGGTGGTAGAGAAGGACGATGTCAGTGCCTACCTCGGACGCAAAATCGAGAAGCGCCGGAATTGCGGAGCGGTTCTCATTCATTACGGTGGTGTTTATCTGCAGGTTCATCCCGAATTCGAGGGTGTTGTAGATTCCTCGCATCGTTTTCTCGAAGGAACCCGGCACCTGCGTTATGCGTTCATGGATCGTTTCGTCATTGGCGTTCAAGCCGATGGCCATATTGACCACTCCAATGCTCTTGAATCGCTTTGCCGCCTCACGGGTGAGCAGGGTGCCGTTTGTCGCTATGGACACCTCGAATCCAAGGCCGCATGCGTATTCAACGAGTTCGAAGATGTCGGGGCGAACCAGTGGCTCCCCGCCGGTAAGACGCACAAAGCGGATGCCCATCGCCACCCCCGTCCTCACCACGCGCTCGATCTCCTCGTAGCGCAGGATCTCCTCGTGTGGGC
>CAYTKL010000118.1:0-5968 GCA_964438305.1 uncultured Dehalococcoidales bacterium
CCTTTCCCAGGTAGTTGGTGAGTTCCATCAAGACGGCGACCATAGTGTTGAAACGGAATCCCTCCAGGTCCTGAGTGACCTTCCTTATGGTCCGATGCGTCATGTGGCGCAACTGTCTGGTGCTGGCTTCATCCGGCTTCTGAGGGGCGTAGTCCCCCAGCACGAGGTCCCACACGCGGTTGAGCCAGCGGGCTATTCCCTTTATGCCTCTGTCATCCCATTCCCCACCCTGGTTCCACGGCCCGATAAACATGAGGTAGGCGCGCACCGCGTCGGCCCCCAGCTCGGCGACGTACTCGTCGGGGTTGACCACCCTGCCCTTCGACTTGCTCATCTTCTGCCTTTCGATGACGATGACGCCCTGGTTGAAGAGGCGGATGAAAGGCTCGTCGAAAGCGACGATGCCCATGTCGCGGAGCGCCTTGGTGAAGAAGCGGGTGTAGAGGAGGTGCATGGTGGCGTGCTCGGCTCCACCGGTGTACTGGTCCACCGGGCACCAGTACTCCAGCTTGTCTTTGGCGAAGGGTGCGTCGTCACACTCCGGGCTGGCGTAGCGCAACTGATACCATGAGGAGCACATGAAGGTGTCCATGGTATCGGTCTCGCGCTTCGCCGGAGCGCCGCAGGCCGGGCACGTGGTATTGACAAAGGACTCGCAGTACTTGAGCGGTGATTCACCCGTGGGGCGGAACTCGGCGTCCTCCGGCAGCAGAACCGGCAGGTCGCTCTCCGGCACCGGGACGATCCCGCACCGGTCACAGTAGACCATGGGTATAGGGGCGCCCCAGTACCGCTGTCGGGAGATGAGCCAGTCGCGAAGGCGATAGCTGGTCCTGCGCTGCCCGCAGCCCTTCTCCTCCATGTAGTCCGCCACGGCTTCCTTCCCCTGCTCGTTGGGTGTGCCGTCGAACTGGGCTGAATTGACCATGGTCCCTTGCTCGACCCAGGCCTCAGTGAAATCCTCCCCGGACCAGTCGGGAGGGGCGATCACCACCTTGATGGGAAGGCCGTAGCGCTGGGCGAACTCGAAGTCACGCTGGTCATGCGCCGGGACCGCCATGACTGCGCCGGTACCGTAGCTCATCAGAACATAGTCGGCGATGAAGATGGGCACCCTCTCGCCGTTCAGCTTGTTGATGGCGTAGGCGCCGGTGAAGACGCCGCTCTTGTCTCGCTCGGTGGCTGTCCGCTCGATGTCCGACTGTTTTCGTGCCTGCTCGGCGTAGCGGTCCACTTCCTTCTTGTGCTCCGCCGTGGTGAACTTCTCCACCAGCGGGTGCTCAGGGGCAAAGACCATGAAGGTGACGCCGTACACAGTATCGGGACGGGTGGTGAAGACGCCGAACTCCTCGCCGTCCTCCAGGCCGAAGCGGATCTCCACTCCCTCGCTCCTTCCGATCCAGTTCGCCTGCATTATCTTGATGCGCTCAGGCCACTCGATCTGGCTGAAATCGAGGAGCTCGTCGGCATACCTGGTGATGCGGAAGAACCATTGCTCCAGGTCCTTGCGGGTCACCTCCGTGCCGCAGCGCTCGCACGTCCCTTCGCCCACCACCTGCTCATTGGCCAGCACCGTCTGGCAGTTGGGGCACCAGTTGACCGGCGCTTTCCCCCGATAGGCAAGACCCGCCTGGTACAGCTTGAAGAAGAACCACTGCGTCCACTTGTAGTAGTTGGGCAGGCAGGTGACGACCTCGCGGCTCCAGTCGTAGATTGCGCCGAGACTTCTGAGCTGCCTTCTCATGGTCTCGACGTTGTCCATGGTCCACGTGTACGGGTGAATGCCGCGGCTGATGGCGGCGTTCTCGGCGGGGAGGCCGAAGGCGTCGAAGCCCATAGGGTGAAGCACATTGTAGCCCTTCATGCGCATAAAGCGGGCGTGAACGTCGGAGGGGGCCATGGCATACCAGTGCCCGATGTGGAGGTCTCCCGAGGTGTAGGGGAACATGGTGAGCTCATAGCGCTTGGGCCTGGGGTCGTCCTCGCTGACCTCATACAGGCGGTCTTGGGCCCACTGCTGCTGCCAGCGCTGCTCAAGCTCGTGTGCCTTATACCTTGCCACCTTCTTGTCACTCATTGAAGTCTTCACCACTGGGGCTGGCCGCTATTGGGAGTCAGGCTCCTGGTCGCATAGATTATAAGTGAAGACGAGGCAAAAGACAAAGCCCGTCACCGCTCCAATGCAGCGGCAACTTCGCACTGGACCACGGCGAATCCCTGTCCCCGAGTTGATGTTGTCGGGCAATCTCTGGTACAGTCTTGTGTGCATTCCACTATAATAATGAATTGGGAATCGGGGACCTGGCGGAGGAGGCGCATTGGTGTGGGTGGGCGTGTGGGGCGGCCTGCCAGGTGTTGACGGAAAGCCCGGCTGGAGGAGGGAAGAGAGTGAAAAAGCTTGCACTGGCGTGTCTGCTGGTCCTGGTGCTGATGGCGGGCCTTGTTTCTGGTTGCTGCGCGAGGCCGTCGGCCCCCTTCTTCGAGCGCACGCAATGCCAGTTCGCCATTCCAGCGGGACAGTCTGTGGACTGCGGCTATCTGACGGTGTTGGAGAGGCACGACATTCCCGGGAGCCAGCCCATTCGGCTTCACGTCGCCATCTTCCGGACTCAGAGCGAGAATCCGGCGCCTGACCCGGTGGTCTATCTGGAGGGTGGGCCTGGTGGTAGCGCGCTGGAGGCGGCGGCATATACCTTCAACCAGCGCCTCGCTCCTTTTCTGGCAGACCGCGATGTCATTATCCTCGACCAGCGTGGGGTGGGCTATTCAGAGCCAGCGCTTGATTGCCCTGAGGTCGTCGAGCTGGCGTATGAGATGCTGGATGAGGACCTGAGCCCTGAAGAGGCTCTGGCACAGACCACCGACGCCATCTGCGACTGCCATGACCGCCTGGTGAGTGAAGGCGTCAATCTGCGGGCATACAACAGCGCTGAAAGTGCGGCTGACTTGAACGACCTGCGTGTGGCGCTGGGCTACGAAGAGTGGAACCTGTTCGGCACCTCCTACGGCACGAGGCTGGCACTGACCGCGATGCGCGACTATCCTGAGGGTATTCGCAGCGTCATCCTCGATTCGACCTATCCACCTCAGGTCAGTCTGTATGAGGAGTTCCTGGCCAACGCCGACCGTGCGTTCACCGTGTTCTTCGAGGGTTGCGCCGCCGACCCAACGTGCAGTGAGGACTACCCCGATTTGGAGACCGTTTTCCACCAACTGGTGGACCAGCTCAATGCCTCACCGGTTGCGTTCGAGGTGAGGCATGCCCTTTCCGGGGAGACCTACGACGTGCTGTTCGACGGCGACGCGCTTCTCGGCTTCGTGTTTCAATCGTTGTACGCGACGGAGGTCATCCCCGTGCTCCCCAAGGTCATCCTCGATGTGAATGAGGGCAACCTTGAGATGCTGGCCGTCCTGCTGGGGTCCTACATCGCGCAAACGGAATTCGTCAGTCTGGGAATGCAGTATTCGGTGCAGTGCGGCGAAGAGGTGCACTTCAGCGCGCCGGGAGATTTCGCTGCCGCGGCCGCGGCCTATCCCGAGCTGCAGGGCTTGCTGGGGAGTGACCCCACGCTGGGTGAGTCGCTTTTCACCATTTGCGAGATATGGGGAGGTGAGGAAGCTGACCCCATCGAGAACGAGCTGGTGAGTAGTGATATGCCGACTCTGGTCCTGGCGGGAGAGTATGACCCCATCACCCCCCCGGCATGGGGTGAGCTGGCTGCCGATACCCTGGACAACAGCTTCTACTACGAGTTCCGCGGCGTCGGACATGGCGCCAGCCTTTCCGGAGAGGAATGCCCGCTGAGCGTTGCGCTGGCCTTTCTCGATGACCCGACGACGGAGCCCGACACGTCGTGCGTGGCCGGGATGGACGGCCCGTCTTTTCTCGTCAGCGACCTCACCGATGTGACCCTGGTGCCCTTCCACAGCGAGGACTACCATATGAGCGGCGTCGCGCCACAGGGTTGGGTAGAGAAGTCGCCGGGCGAGTATGCGCGATCGTCCCTGGGTCTGGTGGAGGTCCTTCAAGTACGTCTTCTCGGTATGGCGTCTGACCAGTTGCTCGAGCTTCTGACGAGCCAGTTCGGCCTGGACGAAGCCCCGCAGCATACGGAGATCCGCGAGACCGACGAGCTTGTGTGGAGCCTCTTCGAGGTGGAGGCCGGAGGTCTCTCCGTTGACATTGCAGTTGCGCAGGAGTACTTCCTCACCTATCTCATCGTGCTGCAGAGTCTGCCAGGCGAGCGCGACTTCTACTACAACGAGGTCTACCTGCCCGCCATCGACGCGCTGACCCCCGATGTGTAGTGGGGTCAGCGCCACGGAGGCACCGGCCGCAATGCGTGTTGTGCCCCACGGTGGAGATTGTGGGCTGCATGCAGTGCCTCTTAGGTCGCTGGTGGGGGCCGGGATGGGCACACAGGTCCTTGCTTCAACACGAACGATTTCATGCCTGCGCTGGTTCCGCGTTTCGTTGACTGAGATTTGGGCTTATGATATACTATTGACTGAGGTGCGCCAGATAGTGCATACTGCGGTTGGCCTCAACACCGGCTGAGGCGCTGGCATTTTGCCAGAAGACTCAGCCTTTTCTTTGCGCAGTGGGTGTGGATGAAGATAGCAGTCAGTGGGAAAGGTGGGGTGGGGAAGACCATGTTGTCTGCTCGGCTCGCTCGAGCGTTCGCAGATGACGGTTACTCCGTCATAGCCATAGATGCAGACCCCGATGCCAACCTCGCCGCTACTCTGGGTTTCCCCAACCCGGATGATGTTACTCCCATATCCGAGATGAGCGATCTCATAGAAGAGAGAACAGGGGCCAAGCCGGGTCAGAGCGCTCCATTCTATAAGCTCAACCCCAAGGTTGACGACCTGCCGGAGACGTATTCGCTGAAACATGATGGAATCAAGTTGATGGTCATGGGGCGCATCAAGCGAGGAGGCACCGGCTGCTACTGCCCCGAGGGTGCTCTGCTTCAGGCATTGCTGGCCCACCTGCTTCTGGCGAGGAACGAGGTGGTCATTCTGGACATGGAGGCCGGGATTGAGCACCTGGCGCGAGGGACGGCCAAGGTCGTGGATAAGCTGATTGTGGTGGTGGAGCCGGGCAGGCGAAGCATAGAGACGGCGCAGAGAATCGCTGAACTGGCGCAGGACCTGGGCTTATCGAACCTCGCCGTAGTGGGGAACAAGATTCGTTCCGAGTCAGACAAGGATTTCATCGTCTCCAGCCTTCCTGGTTACCAGTTCCTCGGCTTCATTCCCTATGACCAGGCATTGGTGGAGGCGGACCTGAGCAATCGTCCTCTATTCGAATCCAGCCAGAGAATCACCGAGGAGGTGAAGCATATTTATCAGGGACTGAAGGCATCCGGCCTTGACGGTAAGCAAGGTGTGCAAGCGAAAGCAAGGTAGAAACAGGGAAATGAATTGGGAATCCCCGAGGGTGGGGATTCCCAAAGTACGGTAAGAAGGAGGTTTCTGTGGCCTACGATGCGGTAAAGATGAAGGACTGGCAGATTGCGGAGGCGGCTGAGCCCAATATGCCGACCCCGGATGAGTGGCGGGACAAGCTGGGCCTGGAGAAAGACGAGGTCATGGCCTACGGCAAGATATCCAGGCTGGACTTTCTCAAGGTCATTGAGCGCCTCAAGGACAGGCCGGATGGCAAGTACATCGAGGTGACCGCCATAACTCCCACGCCCCTCGGCGAAGGAAAGACCACTACCACCATGGGTCTTCTCGAGGGCATGGGCAAGCGCGGTAAGAACGTCGGCGGCTGCATTCGCCAGCCCTCCGGCGGGCCCACGATGAATATCAAAGGGACCGCTGCCGGCGGGGGCAATGCCTTGCTCATCCCGATGACCGAGTTCTCCATGGGCCTTACCGGTGATATCAATGACATCATGAATGCCCACAACCTGGCCATGGTCGCGCTGACCGCGAGGATGCAGCATGAGCGCAACTA
>CAYTKL010000119.1:0-5861 GCA_964438305.1 uncultured Dehalococcoidales bacterium
GGCTGGTGCTACTGAAGTAATCATGGCTCATGTGGCTGAGCTTCTCCCGGAAGACTACAAGGGTGTCTATGCAGACAGAGAAGGCTGCTGAACTGGGGTTCTGCACTGGGGTGAGGCGCGCCATAGACATTCTGGAGAAGGCGGCGCAACGGTCCGGCCCGCTCTCGACCCTGGGACCAGTGGTACATAACCAGCGCGTAATGGATAAGCTCGCCCGGTTCGGGATCAGAGCGGTGGAGAGCATAGAGCAACTTGAGGGGGGCACGGTAGCGATCAGTTCCCATGGGGTGAGCCCGACGGTGGTCGAGAGAATGAAGGACCAGGGTCTGCAGGTCGTGGATACCACCTGCCCCTTCGTGCGTCGAGCCCAGGTCGCTGCGAGAAAACTGGCGGACGCCGGCTTCTTCGTCGTCATCTTCGGGGAGGAAAGCCATCCCGAGGTGCAAGGAGTGCTGGGATGGGCGAGAGGTAATGGGCTTGCCACCCTTGAGCTTCCGAGGCTGGACAGCGCGGTGAAGCGAATCGGCATCCTGTCCCAGACCACCCAGAGCTTTTCCAGCTTCACCGCCTTCGTTTCCTCTTTTGCCGGTTCCTATCTCGCCCCCGTCTCCGAGTTGCGCGTGGTGAACACTATATGTGATGCTACGAGAAGACGGCAGGAAGCAGCCCTCGACCTGGCGAGAAGGGTTGACATGATGCTGGTCGTCGGCTCGCGCAGAAGCGCCAATACGCGGCGACTCACAGAGATATGCTCGGCGGTCGTGGACACGCATCTCATCGACGGGGCTGATGAGATCGATGCTCTGCGCCTTGGCAGTGACCAGCGCATCGGGGTCACCGCGGGAGCGTCCACTCCGGATGAGGCCATTGAGGAAGTGATTGCACGGTTGAGCAACGCCAGCTAATCGAAAGGAGGAACGCTTTGGAGCAAGAGAAATTCGGCATCTATGTGAACCCAAAGGAGTCGAAGGTTGTGCGAGTCAATTCCCCTTACTGGATTCCTTCTGGGCCCGACTGGGTGCACCTCACTCCAGACGTCAACATGACGCTGCTGAAGATTCGTGAACTGGCCGCTGAGAAGAAGCTGGTCGACGATCCTGACAAGCTCCTGTGGGGCTAGATGCTGAATCTGGCTTGACAGGTTATTCGTGTTCAAAAAATGGCCCTCATGTGCTATAATTCTCCTTTAATTGGGCGGAGGTCAATGGTTCGGTGAATTCAAAAGAAGAAGGAGGTGAGTAGGTGGTCAAGGATAGCCGGGTTGTCTGGTTTGAGGAGGTGGACAAGAACGATATACCCATTGTGGGTGGCAAGGGGGCTAACCTTGGAGAGTTGACCAAGGCTGGGATCCCGGTGCCCCCGGGTTTCATCGTTACCGCTGGCAGCTATTTCCACTTCCTTGAGGAATCTCAGCTTGCCGATCAAATTGGCTCGCTCCTTGCCTCTTTGGACCCTGACGATAGTGAGAAGCTGCAGGAAGTCGCGTCCAAAGTGAAGGACCTGATCAACGGTGCTGAGATGCCCAAGCAGATTGCTGAAGAGATAGCCCGGGCCTATCGGCAGATGGGCGGCGGTCTTGTGGCGGTGCGCTCATCAGCCACCGCTGAGGACCTTCCCGAAGCCTCCTTCGCTGGGCAGCAGCGCACCTTCCTCAACATAGAGGGGGAGGGGGAGGTGGTTGCGGCGGTGCAGGGCTGTTGGGCATCCCTTTTCGAACCTCGCGCCATCTTCTACAGGGCTCACCAGGGTTTCGATCACCTGAAGGTCGGGATCGCCGTGCCGGTGCAGAGGATGGTGCAATCGGAGACCTCAGGCATTCTTTTCACCCTGGAGCCGGTCACCAGCGACCACAGCAAGGTGGTTATCGAGGCGGTCTACGGCCTGGGAGAGGCGATCGTCTCTGGTGAGGTCACACCTGACCTCTATGTGGTTGACAAGGAAAGGGTGGAGGTTCTGGAGAAGACCATTGCCACTCAGACGTGGATGTTGGTCCGAAACACCAAGGGCAAAGACCGTGAAGATGCCAACGTGAAGGTGTCGATAAGAAAGCGAGATCAGAGGAAGCAGAAGGTGGGCGATGAGCATATTGTTGCTCTGGCACAGCTTGGCAAGAGGATAGAGGCGCTCTACGATTTCCCTCAAGATATCGAGTGGGCTGAGGAAGGCGGAGCGCTGTACATCGTGCAAACCCGTCCGGTAACAACGATAAAGGAGCTTCAGGAGCCACGGGAGATATCGGAGGAAGCGGAGAAGGCCCTGTTGCTTACCGGCTCCCCGGCCAGCCCGGGCGTCGCTTCGGGCTCGGTCAAGATAGTCCGTCAGGCCTCGGAGATCGACCAGGTGCTGGCAGGCGATGTGCTGGTGGCCGAGATGACCACCCCCGACTTTGTGCCGGCAATGAAGCGGGCGGTGGCTATCGTGACCGACCGCGGTGGGCGGACGTGTCATGCCGCTATTGTGAGCAGGGAGCTGGGTATCCCCTGTGTGGTTGGCACGGGAAATGCCACTCATTTCCTCAAACCGGGACAGGTGATCACTGTGGACGGGTGCAAGGGCAGGGTATATGACGGTCGGATTGAGAGGGAGGAGCCTCACATCCCGTCGGTGTCGCCCAGGGCGCGCATCAAGACGACCACCAAACTGTACGTGAATCTCGCTGAGCCTGAGCTGGCCGATAGAGTGGCCGCCAGGGACGTCGATGGAGTGGGGCTGCTTCGGGCTGAATTCATGATCGCCCACATAGGTGAGCACCCTCGCTACATGATCGCACAGGGAAGGGAAGGGGAGTTCGTCGACAAGCTCGCTGAGGGAGTTGCCGCCTTCACCAAGGCATTCAACCCGCGGCCGGTGGTGTATCGGACGACGGATTTCAAGACGAATGAATACAGGAATCTCAAAGGAGGTGAGGCCTACGAGGAGGTGGAGGAGAACCCGATGCTTGGCTATCGGGGATGCTCCAGGTACGTTAGGGAGCCCGATGTGTTCAAACTCGAGATCGAGGTGATAAAGCGGGTTAGAGCTGACTACAAGAACCTCTGGGTGATGATCCCCTTTGTGCGAAGGGTACATGACCTCGCCATGATTGTGAGGACCCTGAAGGACGAGGAGCTTCGCTCCTCGAAGGATTTCAAGCTGTGGATGATGGTCGAGGTGCCCTCCAACATTCTGCTCCTCGACGAGTTCATCAGCGTGGGCATCGATGGCATATCGATCGGGTCCAATGACCTGACTCAGCTCATCTTGGGTATAGACCGGGACAGTCCAAAGCTTGCCGAGGAGTTCGATGAGCGAGACGATGCGGTGCTCGTGGCCCTGGAGAAGGCGGTCAGAACGTGCGTCAAGAGGGGGGTTACCGCTTCGATTTGCGGACAGGCGCCATCGGTCTATCCAGAGCTCACAGAGAAGCTGGTGGAGTGGGGGATCACCTCCGTGTCGGTAAGCCCCGATGCCATCGAACACACCAGGGAGATAATCGCCAAGGCTGAAGGAAGGCTCAGCAGTCCTTCGCTGTGGAGGCAGTTTGCTCGCACAACGAGCTAGTTTCCCATGGTTCACAATGACATACGGCAGCGAATTGAGGCCAAGGAGGAGAGCCTTTCACCGCATGCTGTGAAGAGCAGGCTCTCGCGGGGCCGGCTGAGGCCCGAAGCACCGTGCCCGATGCGCACTGCTTTTCAGAGGGATCGCGACCGTATCATCCATTCCAAGGCCTTTCGTAGACTGAAGCATAAGACTCAGGTTTTCATCGCGCCACTCGGCGACCACTATGTCACGCGGCTGACCCACACCCTCGAGGTTTCTCAAATCGCCCGCTCCATAGCGCGAGCCCTGAACTTGAACGAAGACCTTGTGGAGGCCATTTCCCTTGGCCACGACCTGGGGCACACCCCTTTCGGGCATGTCGGTGAAGAGGTCTTGAATAGTCTCTATTCGGAAGGCTTCAGGCACAACGAACAGAGTCTCAGGGTGGTTGACCTCCTGGAAAAGGATGGGCAGGGGCTGAACCTGACCTGGGAGGTTAGGGATGGTATCCTGAAGCATGCGAAGACCGGGGTCGGTATACTGGGGGAGAAGTGGGGGGAGGTTGACACGCTGGAAGGCCAGGTCTGCAAGGTCGCTGATATCATCGCCTACGTCAATCATGACATCGGCGATGCGGTGAGGGCGGGCATTATCTCAGAGGGCGACCTTCCCCCGCAGGCGGTGGCCGTGCTGGGGCACTCGCATTCTGAGAGGATCGACAGGCTGGTAACGGACGTGGTCGACTTCTCGTGGGCGTCAACCGGTGAAGAGAGCGGGGTGAGGCCGACCATTGGCATGAGCCCCGGTGTGGTGGATGCGGCCGAGATTCTCCGTCAGTTTCTCTTCGAAAGGGTGTACGAAGTAGCGAGCCGCCAGTCGGAGCGCGCCCGGGAACTGGTGCGTGTACTCTACGACCACTTTGTGGAGCACGACGAGAAGCTCCCTGAGGAGTACGCCAAGCGCGAGGACAGCGCGCAGCGCAAGGCTGTGGACTACATCGCCGGGATGACTGACAACTACGCCGAATTGGTGGTGGGGGAGATTACACAGGGAGACACGGTGCGCAGATGAGCGTCATCGACGATATCAAACAGAGGCTGGACATAGTAGACGTCGTCTCAGATTACGTTGCCCTCCACAAAGCGGGGCGCAACTTCAGGGCTTTGTGTCCCTTTCACACTGAGAAGACCCCGTCTTTCTTCGTCTTCCCCGAACGGCAGAGCTGGCACTGCTTCGGAAGCTGCGGGACGGGAGGAGACGTCTTTTCCTTCGTAATGAAGAAGGAAGGGCTCGGCTTCAGTGAGGCGCTCAGCCTGCTTGCTGATAGGGCTGGGGTACCCCTGGTCGCGAGGCAGAGGGAGAGAGCGGAGGGCGGGGAATGGGAGAGGCTGCACCAGGTGAACGAGGCCGCCGCGCGGTACTATCACTATCTGCTCTTCAACTACGACGGTGCTGAGACGGCGAGGCGACATCTGGACGGACGCGGTGTTTCGAGAGAGACGGTGGACAGCTTCGAGCTTGGCTTCAGCCCCGATAGCTGGGATGCGCTGCGTGAGCACTTGACACGCCGAGGCTATAGCCTGGCGGACCTGGTGGCTGCGGGTCTGGCGGTTGACAAGGGGGATGGGTCGGCCTATGACATGTTTCGGAACCGCTTGATGATCCCCATAAGGAATGACAAGGGGGCGGTTGCTGGCTTCGGAGCGCGGGCTCTGGATGCTTCCGTTCCCAAGTATCTCAATACACCTCAGACGCCCGTGTTCGACAAGAGCGGCATCCTCTATGGGATGGACAAGGCAAAGGGGGCCATCAGGGAGAAGAACCTGGCCATCATCGTGGAGGGGTACATGGACGTCATTGCTGCCCACCAGCACGGGATTGCCAACGTGGTGGCGTCCATGGGGACATCTCTGACCGAGAAACAGGTGGGCGTCATCAAGCGGTTGACCAGGAATCTCGTTCTGGCTCTCGATGCCGACGCAGCGGGAGACGAGGCAACGCTCCGCGGTTTGCGGGTTGCCCGGCAGGCTTTCGCCGAGCGAGTGAGCCGCGTGCCGGACTCGCTGGGAGGCACCTCCAGGCTACAGGCAAGCCTGAGGATCGTCCATCTGCCCCGGGGCAAAGACCCCGACGACGTGATACGGGAGGACCCCCAGGGCTGGCAGGCTCTGGTTGACGGCGCGGTGTCACTGATGGACTACTTCGTGGAAGCGGTCACGTCCAGGCTTGACCTTGGTGGAGAGGAGGGAAAGGCGGCTGCGGCAGAGCGGCTCCGTGGCAAGCATTGATATTTTTGTTGCATTTTATGATACCGGAAATGTAGGCAATGCTTTTCTAGA
>CAYTKL010000120.1:0-5821 GCA_964438305.1 uncultured Dehalococcoidales bacterium
GCATCCACCTCCTCGCCGATGCCGAAAACACCCTTATCTACTGCAACAACATCAGCGGGAATAGCGACTTGGGGGGCTACGGGGTGTACAGTGAGGGGGGGGCGCTGGTGGACGCCGAGTGCAACTGGTGGGGCGATGCCACCGGGCCGACGCACGCCAGCAACCCTGGTGGGACCGGCGATGAAGTCAGCAACAACGTGGACTTCGACCCGTGGCTGGTAGAGCCCGCCATTGGCCCGTACACCCTGACCGTGACATCCGCCGGGTGCTGCCCGATCGAGGTGACCGGTCTGCCCGGACCTGATCAGACGGTGGCGGCGGGGACGACCGAGGTCTTTGACGACCTCTACTGCTGCAACACGGTGACGGTCACCGCCGATGATAGCGGGTACCTCTGCAATTTCGCTAGCTGGTCGGATGGCGGCAACAAGACTCACGACATCCTGGTCAATGGCGACAAGGCGGTTACCGCTTACTGCCACTACTCGTCACCGCCCGGGCCCGGGCCCACGCCCACGCCGTTGCCGACGCCTGAGCCGACGCCGACGCCGGAGGCCACGCCTACACCAGCGCCTGAGGGAACACCGACACCCGGCCCGACACCGACGCCTGGCGCGACACCGACGCCGGAGGCGACGCCGACTCCTGCCGTGACACCGACTCCTGCCGCGACGCCGACTCCTGCTCCCACTCCCACCCCCACGCCAACGCCCACGCCGGCTCCCCAGGGATTGACCGGCGAGGACACCGTGCCACCCGGTGGGGGCACGGTGTCGACGGACGATGGCAGGGTCACTCTGGACTTCGAAGATGGCGCATTCGACGATGACGCCGACGTGGAGATCGAGCCGGTCGACTGTGACGCCGCCCCCGAGGGGTTCCGTATGGGCGATACCTGCTTCCGCATAACGGCGACGGTTGACGGGGAAGAGGTGACGGAGCTGGGGGCCGACGTGACTGTCTGCATCGAGTACTCGTCCGCCGACCTGGCTGCCGCCGGTGGCGACCCGACGCTTCTAACCATCGCCTACTACAACGAGGACACCGACGAGTGGGAAGACCTGCCTACAACCGTGGATACCGACGCAGGCATTGCCTGCGCCACCACCAGTCACCTCAGCGAATGGGCGCTCCTCGCTGAGGAGCAGGAGGAGGAAGCCGGCTGGCAGTGGTGGTACACCCTTCTCATAGTGGTGGGCATCATCGGCATCGCGGCGGTAGTGGTGGCGCTGTTCCTTCGCGGGGGCAGGCGCGGGCCGTCAGGGCGGGTGCCGGAGTACGAGGAGGAGGACGAGGAGATGCTCGAGCCGGTGTAGGCTTCTGGAGCTTCCCCCTCCCTCTAGCTCCCTCCCCCCGGGGGGAGGGAGGATACCTCCCCCCGCCGACGCTGGGGTGTACTTGACCACAGCATATGCCTCCTGATGGCTGAAGCCTGACGGGTTCTTTCGCCCTTGCCGCGGCGCCAGCGGCTTGTTGGCACCACTTTGGCGTTGTAGTTGTCCGCCGCAGGCGGGCATGGCTGCCCAGTGAATTGGGCAACTGCGCGTGTCAGCGGGCAGCCTAGAGCATCTGCTGCGGGGGCTGCTCCGTTCCCCCTGAGCCTGTCGACCCCTCCAACCGTTCCCCCTGAGCCTGTCGAACCTCCAACCGTTCGCCCTGAGCTTGTCGAAGGGTGAGCGGTCTCACCGCGTTCCTTGTTCGAGGGGCTCTTGTGCCTTCGCTGTGTTTCTTTTTCCCCTCCCGACACCGCTCCGCCCGGGGTAGGTTCTCCCACCCGCCCGCCCCGAGGCTGTCGAACCTCCAACCGTTCGCCCTGAGCTTGTCGAAGGGTGAGCGGTCTCACCGCGTTCCTTGTTCGAGGGGCTCTTGTGCCTTCGCTGTGTCTCTTCTTCCCCTCCCGACACCGCTCCACCCGGGCTGGGTTTTCCCAGCCGCCCGCCCCGAGGCGCTCGCCGCAGCAAGGAGTCTGTCTTGATCCACCCTGCCGCCCCGTGGCGCCTTTTCGCCCTGGCCGCGGCGTTGCCCGCTTCTTGACGCCACTTTGGCGTTGTAGTTGTCCGCCGCAGGCGGGCATGGCTGCTTTCCTCTCCCTCGAGGCAGAGGGGAAGGGTGAGGGTGGGACTGCACGAAAAGAAGGGAGGGCTGCCCCTGCGGGCAGCCCTCCATCAATAAGGCCGTATGTTACCGGCCTGCGTTTACCACAGCTTGCCCTTGGTCTGGTCGCGCCACACGTCCCACACCGGCACCTGCAGCTCCTCGGGCGTGTCGAAGATGCCCAGCGGCTTGCCCTTCGGTTTCTCCGGAACAGGCCACTTCTCGACCTGCAGCGCCACCTTCTCCAGGTGGTAGTCGGTGTCGCCCAGGTAGTACTTCTGGGCCAGACCGCGCTTGGTGTACAGCGGCAGCGTGCCGTCCTGGGTAGTGAAGCCGACTCCGGCAAGGACCTGGTGAGACCGCCACAGGGCGTCCTCGATGGCCTGGTTGGCCCGCGCCTTGGTCATGGCCACCTCCAGGTCGCAGGGAATGCCCTCGCTGAGCATCCACGCGGCCTCGTACACCAGGTTCTTCGTGCCCTGGTAGTCGGCGAAGCCCCACACGCAGTGCTCCTGCACCCACTGGTTGATGCCGATGGGCATGTCGAACTGCACCCTGGTCTTGGCATAGTCCACCGACATTTCGGTGGCGATTTCGCCCGCCCCCACCATCTCGGCGGAGAGCAGTACCGCCCCGACCTTTAGGACCTTGGCCAGAGGAGCCCAGCCGCCGTTGAGCGCTCCCACCATGTTCTTCTTGGGGACCTTCACCTTGTCGAAAACGACCTCGGTCTGCCGCCTGTCGCCCGGCGTCGTCCGCAGCACAGTGCAGCTTATGCCGGGGCTCTTGGCGTCGACGAGGAACAGGGTTACCCCCTCCTCCGCCTTGCCGCCCTCCTTGGTCCTGGTGACCACCAGGAGCCGGTCGGCGGCCAGGGCGTCCCACACGAAGAGCTTGGTGCCGTCGATGACGTAGTCGTCTCCCGCGGCGGTGGCCTTCACCGTTATGCCGCTGGCCTCCCACTGGTTGCCGTCCCAGCATGCCTGGGGCTCGGTCATGGCGAGGGACAGCACCAGGTCGCCGTTGACGATCTTGGGCAGCATGTCCTTCTTTAGTTCATCGCTGCCCGCATCGAGGATGGTCAGCCCGCAGAGGACCACCGTCGACAGGAAGGGGGCGGGAAGCATGGCCCGGCCCAGCTCCTCGCAAAGGACGGCCATGTCCAGAATACTGCCCCCGCTGCCCTCGTATTCCTCGGGGTAGACCAGACCCAGCCACCCCAGGTCGGCTATCTTCTTCCATAGCTCCGGCGAATGGCCCTTCTCGTCGTCCTCCATATCTCGTACGAGCTTCTCGGGACACTCGGTCTCGAGGAAATCGCGTGCTGAGGTCTTTAGCATTTGCTGTTCTTCACTGAGAGAGAAATCCATTATCGCCACTCCTTTCAGTTAGCGGTACTTGGTTACCTACTTCTTCTCCTGTAGAGCCTGCATGATGGTTGTGTTCAGCTTCGCTGGTATCCTGGGCAGGCCAAGCACTCTCCCAGCGAGCACGAGCTTCATTACCTCGGTGGTCCCGGCATAGTGCATGCTGCGGGTCGTGCGCCACCTTCGCTCCAGCGACCCCCTCAGCTTGGCCCATTTCGAGCCGTGCCTGAGCTGGCAGTAGGGCCCCAGAATCTCCATCATCCATGTCGGGTGCCTCTCGCCGTTCATTCGCGTGAAGAAACCGGTGAGGTCGAAGTCCAGCGGGCCCAGCCTCGACCTCTCGCCGAACCTCCAGCAGGTGCGCCAGGCGGCGAGCCGCAGCACCTCGATGTCGAGAGCCATCTGGGCCAGCTTCTTGCGGATATCCGGGTCCTCGATAAGCGGCTTCCCGTTTCGCTTCTCCTCCCGGCAGAATGCGATCATCTCCTGGAGAGTCCGCTTCGCGCCCACCGCCCCACCGGTATTGGACCTCTCGAACTCGAAGGTCTGCATCACATGATAGAAGCCCTGGTTCTCCTGGCCCACCATGGTGTCCTTGTGCACCCTGACATCATCGAAGAACACCTCATTCGCCAGGTAGCCGCCCATGCACGGCAGCGCCCTGATGCTTACCCCCGGCGTGTCGGTGGGAAAGGCGAAGAGAGTGAGTCCGCGGTGCTTGGGGATGGTGTCAGCGGTCCTGGCCTCGACGTAGAGCCACTCGGGCCTGAACC
Source organism: uncultured Dehalococcoidales bacterium (assembly GCA_964438305.1). Taxonomy (GTDB): domain Bacteria; phylum Chloroflexota; class Dehalococcoidia; order E44-bin15; family E44-bin15; genus CAYTKL01. The sequence continues at coordinate 4,235 of CAYTKL010000120.1, forward strand.
TGCCGGTGATGTAGATTTTCTGGCCGTTGATGACGTAGTAGTCGCCGTCCTTCACCGCGCGGGTCTGCTGGTTGGCCTCGTCACTGCCGGCATCGGGCTCGGTGAAGCACTCGAACCACACCTTCTCCCCGCTCGATATCTCGGGGAGGAGCCTCTTCTTCTGCTCCTCGGTGCCGAAGAGGTGGATGCCCGGCCCGCATATGCGCAGGCCTATGCCGTCGGGCCACGTTAGGCCCCAATAGGCGTCAACCTCATTGGCCACCCCTATCTCGATGTGGCCGTAACCCAGGCCGCCGGTCTCCTTGGACCAGCCGGGGGTGAGGTACCCCTTCTTCCCCGCCTTCCTCTGCTGGTCCATCCAGAAGTCCTGGAGCTCCTTGCTGAGGGCAGGAACGTGGCCGGTGACGTCCTCGGGCAGCTCGTTCCTGTAGTAGTCCATGAGCTCTTCTCTGAGTTTCTCCTGTTCAGCGGTAAAGCCGAAATCCATGTTGCTCCCTCCTTATCAAGCAATCAACGTATTGAAATGAGTCCTTGATAATCCGAATTCATCAATCGACATCACATACGTGCCTCCATGACCGTTCTGCCACTGTCGCCGCTACCATGTTCTCGGCATCCCCAGGCCGACGGTGGCGATTATGTTTCTCTGCACCTCCGACGACCCGGCGAGTATGTTATTCCCCGGGGAGGTCTGATAGTTGCTCTGCCATCTTCCGTCCATCACCGACAGTCTGCCCCTGGCGACCTGGCTGTACATGCCGAACATCTGGCACGCCGTATTGGCTATCCTCTGCGACAGCTCGGTGCCGAAGACCTTGGCCCCTGAGGCAAGATGGGCGGCGGCGATGAACTCCCCCTTCTGCTGTGCCCAGGCGATGCGATAGGCCAGGGCATGCCCCGCCTCGATCTCAATGGCGAGCTGGGCCAGCCTGTGGCGTACAAAGGGGTCCTCGGCCAGGCTCTCGCCGTTGCGCTTCGTCGCCCGGCACGCCTCTATCAGGTCGTCCAGACTTCGCCTCGCCCCGGCGATGGAACCGACGCCGGAGCGCTCGAAGTTCATCGTCGCCCGGGTAACGCGCCACCCGTCATTCTCCTCCCCCACCCGGTTCTTTACCGGGACGTGGACGTCGTCAAAATAGACCTCGTTGAAAAGGTGCGAGCCCTCCATGCTCAGCAAAGGGCGCACCGTGATGCCGGGGGTCTTCATGTCCACCAGCAGGTAGGTCAGGCCCCGGCTCCTTTTCTCCTCCGGGTTGGTTCGAGCGAGCATGAAGCTCCAGTCGGCGTGGTGGGCATTGCTGGTCCACGTCTTCTGGCCGTTGACGATATACTCATCGCCCGCCCTGACGGCGCGGGTCACCAGCGATGCCAGGTCCGAGCCGGAATTGGGTTCGCTCCATCCCTGGCACCAGTAGATGTCGGCTCGCGCAATGGGGGGCAGATGCTCCTGCTTCTGCTCCTCGCTGCCAATGGCGAGCAGCGTCGGCCCTATCATGCCCACCCCGAATATGTCGCCGTCGGGCACTCGATGATATCCCATCACCTCGTGGTAGATGAGCTGCTCGATGATGGGTGCGTCCAACCCGC
>CAYTKL010000121.1:0-5658 GCA_964438305.1 uncultured Dehalococcoidales bacterium
AAGCAGCAGGACCAATCGCCGCGCTACCATGCGCGGGACGTGGCCATCAAGCTGGCACAGCTCAGCGGCGCGGTGGTTGTCCTGGGCAGTGCCACGCCGGACGTCACCAGCTACTACAGGAGCCAGGTCGGCTACTACAAGCTTCTGGAGCTACCGGAGCGGATCGACAAAGCAGGGGACAAGGAGGACGCCTATCTACCCAAGGTGGAGGTTGTGGACCTTAGGGAGGAGCTCAAGGCAGGAAACAGGAGCATCTTCAGCAGGTCTCTTGCTGAGGCGATGAGACAGGCACTGGCCGCCCAGCAGCAGGTGATCCTGTTCTTGAATCGGAGGGGCACCTCCACCTTCGTTCAGTGTCGCAGTTGCGGCCACGTGCTTCGCTGCCGGCGATGCGACCTTGCGCTGTCGTACCACGCTGTGGAAGAAGACCTCGTCTGCCATCAATGCAACTACCGTGCCCCGGTTCCCGAGGTCTGCCCGCAGTGTGGCAGCAGGAGGATAAAGTTCCTCGGTATCGGCACTCAGAAGGTTATGGAAGAGACGGCCCGCGCTTTTCCCGACGCCAGGTTGTTGCGCTGGGACCGCGATGTCACCAAGGGGAAGTACGCCCACGAGGAGATCCTGGACAAGTTCCTGGCCCACGAGGCGGATGTGCTGATTGGCACCCAGATGATTGCCAAGGGTCTGGACATTCCTCTGGTGACGCTGGTGGGAGTGATCAATGCCGACGTCAGCCTGCATCTTCCCGACCTGCGGGCGGCCGAGCGCACGTTCCAGGTTCTCAGTCAGGTGGCGGGAAGGGCGGGGCGTGGCATTCTCCCCGGTCGCGTCATCGTGCAGAGCTACAATCCCGAGCACTATGCCGTCGTGGCTGCGGCGCAACACGACTACTCCTCCTTCTACGAGCGTGAAATCTGGCTGCGGCGCCAATTCGAGAACCCGCCGTACAGTCGTCTGGCACGCCTGGTCTACAGCAGCCCGAGCAGCGCCGCCTGTTTGAGAGAGACGCGCCGGATGTACCAGCGTCTGGAGGAAGAGCGTGATTCGTGGGGCATGGACGTCTCCCTTATCGGGCCAACGCCCGCCTTCATCCAGAGGATACGCGGCCGCTATCGCTGGCAGATCGTCCTGCGCGGAGCTGACCCGGCTCGACTTGTTGCCGAGGTGCCGATTCCGCAGGGATGGATTGTCGATATCGACCCGGCCAGCCTGCTTTGACAATGGCATGGTGCCTCGGCTATAATTTCTCCCGACCTCCGCTTGGTGCGTTGTCGTGGTTTAGGAGCAGATGGCAGTTCGTCCCGTTCTCTCTCACCCCGATCCGTTGCTTCGCCAGACATCGAAGCGTGTGCGGAATGTCGATCAGGCGATACAGCAGCTTATTGACGACATGATCGACACGATGCATGAGTATCAGGGTGTCGGCCTGGCAGCGCCGCAGATTGGGGTTCTCCTGCGGGTGATCGTGATCCACATTCCGGATGAGGAAGTCCTGGCTCTGGTGAATCCCGAGATCGTGAAGAGGTCCGGGGAGCGAGTTGTCGAGGAAGGATGCCTCTGTGTTCCCGGCTATCGTGGGGAGATTAAGCGCGCGGAGAAGGTCACGGCGAAGGGGCTTGACCGGTCGGGCAAGGAGATTCGTGTGAAAGGGGAGGGGCTTCTGGCCCAGGCCCTGGAGCATGAGACGGACCACCTTAAGGGTATGCTGTATATCGACCATCTGGAGAGCCCGGACAAACTGCACAAGTTGGAAGAGGACAGTGAAACGCCGGAGATATAGCGGTATTGGATTCTGAAAATCAGGGCTCAACGGGTCTCTTGACAGGGCCCTGCTTTCTTAGTGTCCTGGAAAGGACCGATCGAGAAGGTCAATTGGAAAGCAGGCAGGGACTATCAATTGGCGTGGAGGTATCTGAGGTCCTATCGAGGGTCAGGGTAATCCTGGAACAGCGTTCGGTGGACTGCTACCTCACCGGCGGTTTTGTCCGTGACGTTCTCCTGGGGCGCCTCACTAGCGATATCGACGTCGTCGTTGCCGCTGACGCCATGGAGGTGGCCCGAGAAGTGGCCGAGGTCATCCATGGCAGGTATGTTCCGCTGGACCAACCGCACGGGATAGCCAGGGTCGTTGTCCCGGGGGAGCCGCACCTTCACCTCGATTTCGCCAGTATGCGCGGCGGCATCGAAGAAGACCTCGCCTGCAGGGACTACACCATAAACGCGATGGCAGTCAACCTGTGCGACGTAGACCAGCCTGTCAGGCCGCTCATTCTTGATCCCCTCGGGGGAGAGAAGGACCTTGAGGACGGGCAGGTGCGCGCCGTTAGTGAGGCTGCTCTCCGTGATGATCCGGCGCGGCTCATCCGCGGCGTCCGCCTGGCGGTGGAGCTGGGCTTCTCCATCGAGAGCCGCACCAGAGCCCAGATCGAACGCAATCACCAGTTGATCGCCGGCGTGGCCCCCGAGAGGGTGCGCGATGAGTTCTGTCGCCTTCTTGCTATCCCTGGGGCTTGCGCCTCGCTTCGCCTGCTGGACGAGCTTGGCCTGCTGATGGCGATAGTCCCCGAGCTTGCCGCCACCAAGGGGGCGGCGCAGCCGAAAGAGCACTACTGGGACGTTCTGGAGCATTCCTTTGAGACCGTGGCCGCCATTGAGTTCGTGCTCCGGACTGGTGGCTCAGTTCATTGGGGGGAGGTGGTGCTGAGCGAGGTGCCGTGGTCCGAAGCGCTGGCGAGGCATTTCGACGAGGAACCGTCGAAGGGACGCAGCAGGAAGACACTCCTCAAGCTGGCTGGACTGCTTCACGATATCGCCAAGCCCCAGACGAGGTCCGTCGAGGAAGACGGGAGGACGCGCTTCTTCGGGCACGCCAAAGAAGGGGCGCTTGTTGCCGATGATATCATGAGGCGGCTCAGGTTCAGCGCCCGTGAGACGGATATGGTGGCGAAGATGGTGGAGTATCACCTGCGCCCGGGGCAAATGGGAGGGGAAATGCCGACCCGCAGGGCGATCTACCGCTACTTCAGGGACGCTGGCGACGTGGGAATCGATACCATCTTCCTTAACCTCGCCGACCATCTGGCGACGAGAGGACCTGACCTGGAAATGGAAGGATGGAGGGAGCACGCACGGAGCATGGCCTATGTTCTGGAGGAACGTTACAGGGAAGAGAGCGTTGTAGCGCCGCCAAAGCTCGTCAATGGCCACGACCTCATCGATATCTATGGCATGGTTCCTGGTCCCGGGGTGGGCGGACTGTTGGAGGCGGTGCGTGAGGCCCAGGCTGCCGGCGAGGTAGTCACGCGTGCCGATGCGCTCTCGTTTGTCGAGAAGCGTCTCAGCGAGGGCGGCAAGGTTGACATAACTGGGGTAGGCCAAGAGGAATGAGCAGAAGACAGATAATCACTGTGGCAGTGATAGTCGCGATCGTGGCGTTCTCTATTGCGGCGCTGGTCACCAACATGGGCGGTCGCGAGGGGTTGGTACTGGGATTGGACCTCAGAGGCGGCACCAACCTTGTCTATGAAGCTGACTTTACCGATATCGAGGAGGGGAGGGAGGCCGATAGCCTCAGAGGGGCGAAGGATATCATAGAGAGGCGAATCAACGCCTACGGGGTGAGCGAGCCGGTTATCCAGATAGTGGGCAGCAACCGCATCTTGATCCAGTTGCCCGGGGTTAGCGACATCGAGGAGGCCAAGGACCTGGTGGGCAAGACCGCCGAGCTTGATTTCCGGGAAGAGGCTACCGCCGGTAGTACCGTCCTCATAGCGGGGGCGGCAGCGGGAAACACCAGTATCGTCGTGGCGGGTGTCTCGGGTTTCCACATCGGTGATGTGTTCGTGATTGGCTCGGCGAACTCCACTGAAGCTGAGTCTGCGATAGCCGGAGAGATAATCAGCGCCAACAACACGATCATGTTGGACAGCCCGCTTGACTATGCGCATCCCCTCAACGAACCGGTTACCAATGTGTGGATTGTGAGCACGGGGACCATTGAAGGGGAGGATATAGCGCTCACCGGCCAGTATCTCAAGCCGAATGCCTTTGTCGATATCAACCAGCAGACCGGCGAGCCGGTGGTGCGCTTCGAGTGGGATGAGACCGGGGCCAAGCTCTTCTCCCAGATTACCGGGCGTCTCATCGGGCAGCGCCTGGCCATCTTCCTCGATGAGGTGCTCATATCGGCTCCGACGGTCGAAGCTCAGATAGGCGCCGCCGGTATCATCGAAGGACTCAACATCGGGGAGGCGGAGATCCTGGCAATCCAGCTCAATGCCGGTGCGCTGCCTGTGCCTCTCAATCCCATTCAGGAGCAGACCGTTGACGCCACCCTCGGCGCTGACTCGGTTCGCATGAGTGTGATCGCCGGCGTCGTAGGGGTGATACTGCTCCTTCTCTTCATGATCATCTACTACCGGGTGTCCGGCGGTCTGGCCTGCCTTGCCCTGGCTGTCTATGCGGCAATAATGCTCATGATCTTCAAGATGGTCCCGGTCACGTTGACGCTGGCCGGGATTGCCGCTTTCATCCTGTCGCTGGGGATAGCCGTCGATGCCAACATCCTCATTTTCGAGAGAATGAAGGAGGAGTTGAGGGCAGGAAGGTCATTGAGGCTGGCCATTGAGGCGGGCTTCAACCGGGCCTGGCCGGCTATCCGCGACAGCAATATCTCTACTCTTATCACCTGCATAATCCTGTACTGGTTCGGCAGCAGGATGTTCGGTGGGGCCCAGGTGATGGGCTTCGCCATGACGCTGGGCATAGGGGTGCTGGTAAGCATGTTCTCCGCCATTCTGGTTACCAGGACCTTCCTGCGGGTCACGGCGTTGACTACGCTGGCAAAGACGGTTTCGCTGTTCCGGCCATGACCATGAGGGAGAGAAGGTTTGTTTGATTTCGTTGCCAACAGACGATGGTTCTTTCGCGCATCGGGCGTGGTTATTCTCATCGGCCTGATATCCATGCTCTACTCCTTCATCGCCTTTGGCTCGCCGGTGAGGCAAGGCATCGAGTTCACCAGCGGCTCGATGATGACCATCAGGTTTGAGCAGCAGGTGGACCAGGGGGCGCTGCGCGAAGAGATGGCATCGCTGGGGCACGACGAGACCATCATCCAGCGAACCGGCGACGGTGACTACATGGTCCGCACCAGGGAGCTGGCGCCTGAGGAGAGGGACCCTGCGACTGGCGAAGTGATCACGCCATCGGAGAGGGCGCAGATAAAGGAGGCGCTGGAGGCCAGGTTCGGCGCGATGACAATTCTGGATTTCTCCTCCGTCACCCCCACTGTGTCCACCGAGACCAGGGATGTGGCCAGCATCGCCGTGGCCGTAGCTGCGGTGGGCATCCTGCTCTACATCACCTGGGCCTTCCGTAAGCTGGTGCGGTCCTTCCGCTTCGGCGTGTGCGCGGTGATTGCCCTTCTTCACGATGTGCTCATCGTTCTGGGCATCTTCTCGCTGCTGGGGGTGATTATCGGCATGGAGATAAATGCCATGTTCGTGACGGGCATCCTCACCGTCATTGGCTACAGTGTCAACAACACCATAGTGGTCTTTGACCGTGTCAGAGAGAACATGGCCAAGGGCTTGGGCGGCCCGCTGGAAAGCATTGTCAACCGGAGTATCATCGAAACCCTGCCCCGCTCTCTGAACA
>CAYTKL010000122.1:0-5595 GCA_964438305.1 uncultured Dehalococcoidales bacterium
TCCGTGGTAGTACCTACACTGAATAGCGGCGCGACGCTGGAAAAGTGCCTGGAGTCGATCCGAGGCAACACCAGCCGCTATCGGTACGAGATCATTGTTGTCGATGGGGGCAGCACGGATGACACGGTGGAGATAGCGGGCAGAATCGCTGATGTCGTTCTTGCATCGGACACACACTATGCCGGAGCGAACCGGAACAAAGGGTTCAGGGCGGCCCAGGGCAATATCGTTTGCTTCACCGACAGTGACTGTGTGGTTCCTCAGGACTGGATAGATGGGCTTGCCGACGGCCTGCTGAAACTGAACCAGGAGGATAGCAGCATAGTAGGAGTTGGCGGCGGCAACGTTCCCCTGCTGGAGAACCCGACACTGATGGAGCTGGCGGTTTCAAGAGCGATAAGGTCGCCGCTCGTGGCATTCGGGGCAAGAAACGTGACCGTGTACGACGGGCCGCGGCAGGTGTCGCACAATCCGCCAATGAACTCGGCCTATTTCAAGGAGATTCTCGAGGCGGTGGACGGGTTCGGTGAGGAATGCGCCTATGGCGGGGAGGACCTGGAGCTTGACGCCCGGATAACGGAGAAAGGCCACAAGCTGTACTACCTACCGGATGGAGTGGTGCTGCACAAGCACCGCTCCAAGTACAGCAGATTCACCAGGCAGATGTATCTATTCGGAAGAGCCAGAATCCGGGTAGGCAGGAAGTTCAGGCGCTATCTGCCGCTACATCACTACGGGCCGGCCCTTCTGTGCTTGATGACATTCTCTCCCCTGACCTTCATCCCTCTCGGGATGGCGCTGGCGAACGGAGCCTGGGTGAGCGTGAGCCAGAGAGACCTCAGGCTGTTTCCGCCGCTGGCTTTGCTTACGGTGAGCTTCTATGTCTGCTACGGGGCCGGTGAAATCGTTCAACTGGTGAAAGGGGAGTGATGACCCGGGTCTATCTACTGAATCCGCCTTTCATACCTCACTTCGGCAGAGGAATGAGGTGGCAGGATACCGGCAGGTCGGGCACACTGTACTACCCGATATGGCTGTCCTATGCAACGGGGGTGTTGGAGCAGGCCGGGTTCGAGACACGGCTGGTGGACGCCCCGGCGTGGGGGTGGGATGAGGAGCGGGTGGTCCAAGACGCAAAGGCGTTTGAACCGGCATTGATCGTCGTTGACAGTGGCTTCACCAGCCTCAGCAATGACGTTCGCGTTGCGCAACGTATGAAGGAGAGTGTCCCCGATGCGCTGGTGGCTTTCGTGGGCCCTCCAGCCTCACAGTTTCCCGACAGGATTCTGGAGAACGAGGGCATAGACATCGTGGCCCGCTGGGAGTATGACTTCACCCTGAGGGAGATAGCTGAAGGTCTGGAGCGGAAAGCGGACCTGGGGAGTGTGGCCGGAGTTTCCTACAGGGACGGCGGAGCGGCGGTGCACAATCCAGACCGCGACCTCACCGTCTCGGCGGACCTGGACGGCATGCCTTTTGTCTCGGCGGTCTACGCGAAGCATCTGCATGTGGAGGACTACTTCCTGGGGAATTCGCTGTATCCCGAGGTTCAGCTATTCACCGGCAGGGGCTGTCCGTTCCAGTGCACCTTCTGTTCCTGGCCGCAGACACTGATGGGCAGGAAGTATCGGACGAGAAGCATCTCCAGTGTGCTGGACGAGATGGAGTGGGTCCAAGAGAATCTTCCTCAGGTAAAGGAGATTTTCCTTGAGGACGATACCTTCACCATAGACAAGGGGAGAGTCCTGTCGTTCACTGAGGAGTACTTGCGCAGGGGGCTGGGAATCGTGTGGGCCTGCAATGCTCGGGCCGATCTCGACTACGACACCATGAAGAGAATGAAGGAGGCGAATTGCCGTCTACTCATCGTCGGCTATGAGTCAGGGAACGATGCAATACTGAAGAGCATCAAGAAGGGCGTCACCGTGGATGACATAAGGAGATTCGCCCGAGATGCCAAGCGAGCGGGACTGCTGGTGCTGGGGGATTTCATCATCGGTCTACCCGGCGAGACCAGAGAGACCATCAAGTGCACCAGGGGGCTCATCGAGGAGGTGCGGCCGGAGCTGTTGCAGGTCTCGGTGGCCTCACCCTTCCCCGGCACGGAGTTCTATGAGTGGGCCAGGGCAAACGGGTATCTGATCACGGATGACCCCAACGAGTACCTCGACGAACAGGGGCACCAGAAGTCCATTGTCGCCTATCCGTGGCTGCCGGCCGAGGAGATAGTGGCGACGGTGGACGAGATTCTGAAGCACTACTACCTGTCTCCAGCCTATGTTCCGCTGGTGCTCAGACAGGTGTTTCGCCGTCACGGCCGAGACGAGGCCCAGAGGATACTGATAAATGCAAGAGGGTTCATGAGGTATGTCAGGTCCAGGTAGTCGAAGATGAAGATAGCCATTCTTGTTCCGAATTTCGTTGAGTTTGACGGCAGCGCTCGTGTGGCTGAGGTCCAGGCGGAGGAACTGGCGCGGGAAGGCAACGACGTGGCGGTGTTCACCTTCGCCGCCGGAATCCGGCCCGAGAACGTCGAGGTGTTCGTTATGGGTATGCCGAGGAGTCTGTTCCTGGAAAGGGTCTACCGGCTGCTTTTCCCTCTGGACCTCTTCAAGGCACTGAGGTGGCTTCCCCGGCTGAAGGGATTCGACGAGATCATCGTGCACCTCTACCCGCTCACGTGGCTGGCATGGCTGGCCAAGAAACGCTACGGAGCCAAATACACCTTCTGGTATCACGGGATTATGGACCCGCAGTTCTTCCCCCGGCTGTATGAGAGGGTGTACATACGGCTGCAGATTCTCATGACCCGCCTCACCGTCAGCAACGCTGACAGGGCGGTCGGGGTAAGCAGGGCTGGCGTCAACGAGTTGAAGAGGTACACCGGGCTGGACGGCGAGGTAGTATACAACAAGGTTGACCTGGGGAAGTTCCATCCGGGTGTTGACGGGACGAAGGTGAGGGAGGAATACCGCCTGGGAGACGCTCCGGTCGTCCTCTTTGTCGGGGCGCTTCGCCCGGTGAAGGGCGTGCACCTGCTTGTCGAGTCGTTCAATATCGTCAAGCAGAGGATTCCCGATGCCAGGCTCGTCGTTGTGGGGCAGGCCGACTACCCCTACTACTATGAGCGGGTGAAGCACATCGGCGACGACGCGGTGGTCTTTGCCGGCTTCGTGTCGCATGAGTCACTGCCTTTCTACTATGCCGCTTGCGACGTCTATGCCAGTTGCTCGAGGTGGGAAGCCCACAACCTGCCCGTTCTCGAGGCACAGGCCTGTGGCAAGCCGGTGGTGACCTTCGACATCGAATCGTTCAGGGAGGAAGTCGGTGACGCTGGCACATTGGTGGAGGTGGGAAACGTCCAGCAGTTCGCGGAGGCTTGTGTAGAGAGACTGAATCAAAAACGCTCTTGAGAAACCGGGAAAATACTCATAGGGAGGGGTGAGCTATGAGGGGTAGCGTATGCAAAAGGCCAGACTTGGGGTGGAGCGGATTGAGCTGGATGAGGCGACGCGGGGTGAGTACTCCCTGAACACCATGCGTTACGTCTTCGCGACTCGGTATGCAAACTCGGGTTCAATACTCGACATAGCCTGCGGGACGGGCTATGGGGCGTCCATGCTGTCGGCAAGGTCGAAATTCTGTGTGGGCGCCGACATCGATTCTGACGCCATAAAACGGAGCAAAGCTGCATGTGACAACGAGAGAATCTCATTCGTGCAGTGCGACTGTCACCAACTACCTTTCCGACGCGATGCCTTTGAGCTTGTTACGTCCATGGAGACGATCGAGCACCTTGCCGACCCACAGCGGTTTCTACAGGAGCTTGCCGGATGTGTCAGAGGTGGGGGCCACGTAGTGATATCAACACCCAACAGAGGATACAAAGCTCCATGGGTACGAGACATCAATCCTTACCACCTGCATGAATGGGTGCCGGAGGAGATCGAGTCCCTGGCCAGGGAGGCTCTGGGGGACATCGACATGTACTTCCAGTGGCCGTCAGTGAAGCAACGCGTTCTGGACAACCTGATGTGGACGGTGCGCAAATCCCTGCGACTTATGCCTCGCCCCATTGAGGCTCTACTCCTGGAAATGTTGAGGTGGGCCAAGCTCTTTGTGTTCAGAGCAGCGCCGAAGACGAACGGCTCGGGACTGTCGTCGAATGGGAGCTTCAAAGTCACGGAGGCGAATGGGTTCAACCATGCTGGCGTCAAGAGGCCCCAGACAATCGTCATAGTGGCGCGAAAGAGGCCGGGAGGGTGACCGGGACACGGGGACCTGCAAGATGAAAAGAGACTACAGTGTTCAGGGCCTCGTCAGTTTCACCGCGGAGGGGAAGTCCAGCCTTCTGGACCGCTTTCTTCAGGGCTGGGACATTGAGCTGCGTGGCTTGGAGTCGGCCGGCGGCGACAACCCCGACCTTGCGGTGACCATCGGGAGGTTCACGCCGGACCATAAGGACTGCACCATCCTGGACGACGACTACTGCATACGGGACAGCTACCTGCACTGCCGTGAAGACCGTCACAGCTACGCGACGTGGCAACTGCAGATATGCGGCCTGGAGCAAGGCGGGACGAGGGTTGACGTTAGCCCCAATGCTCTGGGCAAGACTCTCATCCCCGAACTGGTGGTGAACCCGCTGATATGGTACAAGCTCAATGTCAAAGGCTATCCCGTCGTTCATGGCTCCGCGGTGAGTAGAGATGGGAAGGGGTATGTCTTCGCGGGTCGCGGTGCGTCGGGGAAAAGCATTATTGCCCTGGGCCTCGTTGAGAGGGGTTTCCAGCTTGTGAGCGACCACTTCGTCATCCTGAGTGACGACGAGGTTCTGAGCCTGGCTGCGCCGTTCCACATAATGGACTTCAATCTTGTCCCTCTGCTTCGAGAGAACATGAAGATGAAACACAGGGCCCTCTTCCTCTCGAGGCAGCTATCACGGCGGCTGATGGGGAGGAGGATCGCTACCAAGATCCTTCCCGGAGACATTCTCCCCCAGGCACTGCTGGCTGACAGGGCGAGACTGCGCAGTCTGTTTCTTCTTTTGCCCAGGGAGGAACTCCGGGTGGAGCGCATAGACCGGGAGGAAATGGTCAAACATCTGGTGGCCAACCAGAAACTGGAGTTCGTTCCCTTCATCAAGTACATGATGGAGTATGCATACCTTCGGCCCGAGAGTGACGTAGCGACATACTGGTCGCGCTACGAGGACAATCTGAAGCGAGCCCTGAAGTGCACGGAGGACTTCTACAAGGTGGAAGTGCCGCTGAGACAGGACGAGCGCACGCTGGGGGCCATAGCCGAACTGCTGGTGCGAAGCTGAGACGGACGCCCGCGGGCCGCGGTTGCGCCGGTGCGGCTTCTCTCAGTGGCAGTATGTCCGCCTGGCCCTTCCGCATGTGAAACAGGGGTGGTTTGAAACATGAGGCAGGTTCTGAGCTATAACATCCACGACGTGGTGAGGTTTCAAATCCACAGGGATAGAGGCCTTGACTATTGGGACCTGGTGGACCTGAAGTTCTCCCCTTTTCGGACGGAGAGCGTCGACAGCCCGGACGTTGTGCTCAACATAGGCAAGTTCGCCCCTTCCAA
>CAYTKL010000123.1:0-5590 GCA_964438305.1 uncultured Dehalococcoidales bacterium
CCGGGGAGATAAAGGCCTTCAGGTTGCTCAGCATCGCCGGGGCCTACTGGAGAGGCGACGAGCAACGGCCGATGCTGCAGAGAATCTACGGGATCGCCTTCGACACCGAGAAGGAACTGGAGCAGCATCTGGAGAAGCTTGCCGAGGCCGTCAGGCGGGACCACCGCAAGCTGGGCGTGGAACTCGACCTGTTCAGCTTCCATGAGGAGGCAGGCCCGGGACTGGCGCACTGGCACCCCAGGGGGGCTCTGGTCCGTCGCACTATCGAGGAGTTCTGGGTCCAGGAGCACGCAAAGAGGGGCTATGACATCGTCTACTCGCCCCATATCTCGAAGCTCGACCTGTGGAAGACCAGCGGGCACTGGGAGTTCTACGAAGAGCACCTGTACTCCCCGATGGATATTGAAGGGCAACAGTACCTGCTCAAGCCGATGAACTGCAACGCCCATATCCTGATGTACAAGAGCAGGCTGCGAAGCTACCGTGAGCTCCCTCTGCGATGGGCGGAGCTGGGAACAGTGTATCGCTACGAGCGCTCCGGTGTGCTGCACGGCCTAACCCGGGTACGGGGCTTCACTCAGGATGACGCCCATATCTTCTGCCGCCCCGACCAACTGGAAGATGAGGTAGTGGGAGTGGTGAAGTTCGCCCTCTACATGATGCGCACTTTCGGCTTCACGGAGTATGAGGTGCTGCTGTCCACCAGGCCTGAGAAGTACGCCGGCACGCTGGAGATGTGGGAGGAGGCCACTGCGACCCTGGAGAGAGCCCTCAAGCGCCTCAAGATACCGTACAGAGAGGACCCCGGGGAGGGTGTCTTCTACGGCCCGAAGATCGATATCGACCTCAAAGACGCCCTGGGAAGGGCATGGCAGGGTCCCACCACCCAGGTTGACTTCAATCTTCCGCAGCGCTTCGACGTGACCTACGTGGACGCGGATGGGGCGGAGCATATGGTGGTACTGGTGCACCGCACCGTGCTCGGCAGTATGGAGCGCTTCGTGGGGTGTCTTGTCGAGCACTATGCGGGAGCGTTCCCCGTTTGGCTGGCACCGGTCCAGGCGGTGGTCGTGCCCATAGCGGACCGGCACGCCGAGTACGCTGTGAGGCTCGAAAGAGACCTGAAGAGAAGCGGGATACGCTGCCAGGCCGATACCCGCCCGGAGAGGATGAACCTCAAGATTCGCCAGGCACAACTGCAGAAGGTGCCTTACATGCTGGTTGTCGGGGACAAGGAGGTGGAGAACGCCACCGTGTCGGTGAGACTGAGAAGCGGCGAAGACCTGGGCCAGCAGTCCACCAAGGACTTCAAGGCCATGGCGAAGAAAGCCATAAGGGACAGGGCGTCTTGATTTTTCTGGACGGACATAGTATAGTGCCAGACTCAAGGTATTGTCATGGAGGTGGCGAAAGATAGTTAAGTACTTTCGGGTCAATGAGAGGATCTACGCCAAAGAGGTACGCCTAATCAGCGAGACAGGTGAGCAATTGGGCGTCATGCCTGCGGCAAAGGCCCTCGCCCTTGCCAGAGAGCGAGGCTATGACCTCGTGGAGGTCGCTCCACAGATTGATCCCCCTGTATGTCGTCTCCTTGACTACGGGAGATTCAAGTACGAGCAGACGAAGAAGGAGCACGAGGCAAGGAAGAGGCAGAAGTCAGTCTTCCTCAGAGAAGTCCGCTTCCGGCCCAAGATCGGGAAGCACGACATCGAGTTCAAGATGCGGACCATCAGGAAGCTGCTGGGCGAAGGTGACAAGGTGAAGGTCTCAGTGCTCTTCAGGGGTCGCGAGATAACTCACCCCCATCTTGGCAAGGAGATTCTGGACAACGTCGCCAGTGAGCTGGTAGATGTGGCCACGGTGGAAAAAGCCCCCGAGATGGACGCACGCCGCATGATAATGATACTCAACCCGGTGAAGCAGACCAAACCAGTCGAAAAGGAACCCAGTGATGCCGAAACTGAAAACACATAAGGGAGCGAAGCGTCGCTTTCACATTACCGGCAACGGCAAGCTAATGCGCATGAAGGGCCACAAGAGCCACCTGAGGCGCAAGAAGCCAGGAAGAGTCACCAGGCTCTACGACAAGAAGCTGCCGGTACACCCCTCTGACGAGACCAAAGTGAAGCGACTTCTTCCCTATTCCTGAAGGAGGACCAGTTGACCCGCGCAAGAAGTGGAGCAGTAAGCCACCGTCGCCACAAGAAGGTGCTGAAGCTGACCAAGGGGCAGCGGGGCTCGAGGCACACCCGCTATCGCGTCGCCCACGAGGCGATGCTCAAGTCGCTCAGCTACGCCTATCGCCACCGCCGTGAGCGGAAGGCCGACTTCAGGCGGTTGTGGATCATTCGCATCAATGCTGCCGCCCGGCAGGAAGGGCTCTCGTACAGCAGCTTCATTCACGGCCTGAAGAAGGCAGGGGTTGAGGTCGACCGCAAGATACTCGCCGACATCGCGGTGCGAGACCCCAACTCGTTCGCTGAACTGGTGACGATTGCCAAGGGCAGCTCTGAGGCCTAAGCCTCCCCACCTGCTTCTCAGCACAGGTGGTTTGTGCGCTGCCACAAGCCTTCATCTCGCCGAGCCAGGCTCATTCAGGGTCGTCTCTCCTTGACCCCTTCACTGCGGCGACCCTATAATGGCAAGGAATGCTGGAGAACCTAGACCTGACCAAGACCAGAGCTATTGAGGAACTGGACCATGTCTCCGACCTCAAGGCGCTCGAAGACTGGCGAGTCCGCCACCTGGGCAAGAAAAGCGCCTTGACCAGGATTCTGCGCGGACTGGCCGAGCTCCCTCTGGATGAGCGCAAAGCGGTTGGCGCACGAGCCAATGAGGCTAGAGCGCTGCTGGAAAGCCTCCAGGGGGAGAAAAAGGAAGCTCTCAGGCAACGGGCCTACCTCGACCTGGAAGGCAGGCTGACCGTCGACAAACTCGATGTCACTCTCCCCGGCCGCCCCGTTTCCCTGGGTAGATACCACCCCACCACTCAGATGCTGCGGGAGATCTGCGGCATTTTCGCTGCCCTGGGGTTTCAGGTGGTGGAGGGCCCGGATGTTGAGTGGGACTACTACAACTTCGAGGCGTTGAACATACCTGCCGACCACCCCGCCCGCGACATGTGGGCCACCTTCTGGGTCGACTACGAGACGGAGGACGGGCAGCATCCCATGCTGCTTCGCACTCACACGTCTCCAATGCAGATTCGCGTGATGGAGAAGACACGCCCACCGGTGAGAGTAGTGGTGCCCGGCATGTGCTATCGCTACGAGGCCACCGATGCCACCCACGAGTCCATGTTCTACCAGATCGAGGGGCTGGCGGTGGACGAGACCATCACCCTGGCGGACCTCAAAGGGACCCTTTTCACCTTCGCCAGACGCCTGTTCGGCGAGGAGCGCAAAGTGCGCTTTCGCTGCGACTACTTCCCCTTTGTTGAGCCCGGGGTCGAAATGGCCATCGACTGTTTCGCCTGTGGAGGCACTGGCTGCAGGCTGTGCTCCGGCACCGGCTGGATCGAGATACTCGGCGCCGGCATGGTCCATCCCGACGTGCTGCGGCGCGTCGACTATGACCCCAACGTGTACACCGGCTTCGCCTTCGGCATTGGAGTGGAACGCATGGCCATGCTGAGATACGGTATCGAGGATATCCGCCTGTTCTACTCCAATGACCTGCGGTTCCTGCGACAGTTCTAGCGAATTACCATGAAAGCACCGGTAAGCTGGCTCAGAGACTATGTTGATGTCAGCCTCCCGCTGGAGGAGCTGGGCAACAGGCTGACCATGGCCGGGACCGAGGTCAAGGCCATAGACAGGATTGGCGGCTGGGAGGGTATCGTGGTTGGTGAGGTGGTCGCCATTGAGCCCCATCCCAACGCCGATCGCCTCAAGCTCGCCACGGTGGACCTCGGCGGCCAACGTCTCACCTCGGTTTGCGGGGCGCCAAACGTTGAAGTGGGGCAGAGGGTGGCGTTCGCCCCCATCGGCACCCAGTTCATCGACCCCGAAAGCGGCAAATCGGTGAAGCTCAAGAAGGCCAGTATTCGGGGCGTCGCCTCCGAGGGGATGGTCATGTCGGAACGGGAGCTGGGCATCTCCGACCAGCACGAGGGGATTATGGTGCTGCCTCCCGACACGCCGCTGGGCGTTCCCCTCGACCAGTGCCTTGGCGACGCCATCCTCGACATGGACCTCACCCCCAACCGTCCCGATTGCCTTTCGATCATCGGCATCGCCTGGGAGATCGCCGCCCTGACCCGCCAGTCAGTGCACATCCCCAGCGTGCAGTACGATGAGTCCGGGGGTGCAATTGAGGGGCGGGCGTCGGTGGAGATCGTTGACCCCGACCTGTGCCCCCGCTATTGCGCCAGCCTTCTGACGGATGTCAAGATCGGGCCTTCCCCACCCTGGATGCAGCAGCGACTGCTTGCCTGCGGCATGCGCCCCATCAACAATGTCGTCGATGTCACCAACTACGTCATGATGGAGTACGGGCAACCCCTTCACGCCTTCGACTGCGACAAGCTTGCCCAGGGAAGGATAATCGTGCGCCGCGCCGCCGAACGCGAGCGGCTGACCACCATTGACGACATAGAGCGAGTGCTGTCGAGCGATATGCTGGTGATCGCCGATGCCGACGGCCCCGTCGCCATCGCCGGCGTCATGGGAGGCGCGGCAAGCGAGGTCACCGAGGGGACCACGTCGGTCCTGATTGAATCGGCCAACTTCAACGCGGTGAGTCTGAGGCGCACCTCGGCTGCGTTGAGGATGCGCAGCGAGGCCTCGCTCCGCTTTGAAAAGGGGCTCAGCCCGGACCTTCCCATGCCCGCACTGCGCCATGCTACCCAGCTTATGGCCGAGCTGTCCGGGGCGACGATAGCCAGGGGCATCATCGACGTGTATCCCGGCCACAGGGAGCGCGACCCAATCTCACTGACTACCGTGCGAGTCAGAAAGGTCCTGGGGATAGACATGGGCCTCGATGAGATCGAGCAGGTGCTGGGCTCGCTGGGCTTCGTCTGCCACCCCATATACCGGGGTGAATTCTCCGTCGACCTCCCCTACTGGCGCACCGATATCCGCCTGGCCGATGACGTTGTGGAGGAGATCGCCCGCATAATTGGCTACGATGAGATCCCCACCACGCTGCCCAGCGGGGCCATGCCCGACCACGAAGCCGACCCGATGCGCGCCCTGAGGGAGAGGGTGACCGACATCCTGGTCGGCTGCGGCATGCAGGAGATAGTCACCTACCCCCTCACCAGCATCGAGGCACTGCGACAAGCCGTCCCCGGCGCGGCACTCACTCCGCTGAAGGTTGCCAACCGCATAACGCCGGAACAGGAGTATATGCGCACCACCCTGCGCCCCGGACTCCTGCAGACCCTCTCCGCCAACGAGAAGCATGAGGAAGGCGGCATCATGCTCTTCGAGGTGGGCAAGGTGTACCTTCCCCGGGAGGGCGACATTCCCGGTGAGCCTTTCGTGGCAGCCGGCGTCCTCTGCGGCCCCCGCCTCGACCGCTCCTGGCACGGCGAGTCCGAGACGCTTGATTTCTTTGATGTCAAGGGAATCGTGGAGACCCTGTT
>CAYTKL010000124.1:0-5569 GCA_964438305.1 uncultured Dehalococcoidales bacterium
GAGAACCTGCGCTTCTACCTGGGGCAGGTGACCAGGGCTCAGGAAGAGGCGAGAATGCGCATCGCCAGGGAGCTTCACGATGAGACCAGCCAGGCCCTCGTCGTCCTCTCACGCCAGTTGGACGAGCTGGCCTCCGCCACCAGGGGGCTGTCGAAGGAGAAGCGAGCCGCCCTGGAGGAACTGCGGCAGCAGACCAACAGCGTGATGGAGGGGGTACGGCGCCTGAGCCAGGACCTGCGCCCCCCCACGCTGGACCGCCTGGGGCTGCTGCCGGCACTGGAATGGCTGGCCGCCAATGTGAGCAGGGGCTCAGGAATTGCCGTAGACGTTCAGGCACATGGCGCCGGGCGGCGGCTCTCCAGCGATGTGGAGCTGCTGCTCTTCCGTATCGCCCAGGAGGCACTGAACAACGTCTGGCGTCATTCCGGGGCCACCAGCGCAGAGGTCGTGGTGGAATTCGAGGAGAGGAAAGCGCGGATGACCATCCACGACAACGGCAAAGGGTTTGACCTCCCTGACTCCGTTGCCGACCTGACCAGACGCGGCAAGCTGGGCCTGGCGGGGATGCAGGAACGAGCACGGCTGCTGGGCGGCAGCGCCGCAGTGGAGTCCAAGCCCGGCGAAGGCACCACGATAACCATTGAAGTGCCATATGAGCCCACCGAGGACTGGTCGGCCCATGCGTGAGTCAACCGGCGCTCGCCCGCACCCGCCGCAAGCCGGCTCCCGCCGATGAAAGCCGGCCGCGGCGCCTCGCAACCCACCATGCCGTCGACTGGCCGCCATCCGCGCCAATGAGACCAAAGTCGCTTACAGAACCCCGTGCGCTGCTATATCATATTCTAGGGTACATTAGCGGAGGCTGCTTATGACTGGCATGAGAACAGGTACAAAGAGTCCCAGAGTCAAATGGCGGGTATTTCACTGGACCGTTGCCATAGCGTTTCTCGCCATGCTGATAACCGGGCTCATTATATACACCCCCGCTCTCTCGGGACTGGCTTCCGGCGCGTGGACCCGTCTCTTTCACCGGATCGGCGCGGCGGTCCTCATCGGCGCGCCTGTCCTCTATGCCATCATAAACCCCACAGCCGCCCGACAGTGGCTGAGAGAGGCCGCCATATGGAACCGCGAAGCCGCCGACACGCCCCATGTACTCAACACGTGGAAGCGAAGACACAAGCTGCTCATATCGGTCGGCTTCATCCTCTTTGCCGCCACCGGTATCATCCAGTGGTTCCTCAAAGGGACCGTGTCATCGAGCGCATTCAATGTGTCCCTGTTCGTCCATGACATCCTCTTCTTCTCCGCCATACTGGTGCTGCTCTACCACGTCTACTTCGAGTTCTACTGGTGGCGCTGGAGGAAGAGGTACTGCGCCCGGTGCAGCTATGCCGCCTGCGCCGAGGCGTGTACCGTCGGCGCCGTTACCGCTGGAACAGATGGAACCATTGTGCGAGACCCCCGGAGATGCAACGGTTGCCGTCTGTGTATGGAGCTCTGCCAGCGCAAGTCCCTCTTCAAAGCAGCCCCAGCGACGGCGCGCACGGAGTGACCCCGAGAGAAGCCAGGATAGTCGCAAGGATGGAGTCACCGGTGCGTCTCGCCCCTTCCGGAGCGGTGTCACGACAACTGCAGGCTTCGCAGCCGACTCAGCAGCGAGTCCTCTTCCTCGGCCAGCACGGTACGAGGGTCGAGAAGCAGCAGGTCCCTCTCGATCCGGCCGATGACCGGCGGTGAGCCGCGGCGCAGTTGCTCGGCCAGGCGGTTGACCTTGCCCCTCCCTTTGACCGCCACCAGACGGCTGGGGAGCGTGCTCCCCGGGAGGCTGCCACCACCCACCATGGAAACCCCTTCTATCACCGAGGCGCTGCCGCCCAGCAGGCGGCACCACCTCTGAGCGCGTCCCTCTATTTCATCCACCGGGGCTGAGATCATCCGCCACACCGGGACCTTCGTTTCCGCCTCGCCCTTGAGATAGTGAAGCAACGTTGTCGCCAGCCCGGCCAGTCTGATCTTGTCGATCCGCATAGCCCGGGCCAGTGGATGCCGGCGCAGCTTGTCGACCAGGGCTCCCTGGCCCACGATAATGCCAGCCTGAGGTCCGCCGAGCAGCTTGTCCCCCGAAGACATCGCCAGCCCCACCCCCGCCGCGACGCTCCCCTGCAGCATAGGCTCGGGGCCCAGCCCGAACTCGGTG
The DNA here is from genome assembly GCA_964438305.1 of uncultured Dehalococcoidales bacterium. Classification (GTDB taxonomy): domain Bacteria; phylum Chloroflexota; class Dehalococcoidia; order E44-bin15; family E44-bin15; genus CAYTKL01. The sequence goes on from CAYTKL010000124.1 coordinate 2,201, forward strand.
GTGTCCAGCAGACAGCCGCTGCCAAGGTCGTCCAACACCGGCAGGCCGCATCGCTTCCCAAGCTCAATCAGTCCCTCGAGGGTGACCGACTCGGCATAGCCCAGGACCACGAAGTTGCTTGAGTGAACACGCAGCAGCGCCGCGGTGCGGGCGGTGATGGCCGCTTCGTAGTCCGAGACATAGGTACAGTTGGTGGTGCCCACCTCCACCAGTTTCGCCCCGCTCTGCCGCATCACATCGGGAATGCGAAACCCGCCGCCTATCTCCACCGCCTGCCCCCGGGACACGATGACCTCTTTGCGCCTGGCCAACCCGCTCAGCGCCAGGAGGACCGCCGATGCATTGTTGTTCACCACCAGAGCGGCCTCGGCCCCGGTCAGTTGACACAGAAGCGACTCGACGTGAACCAGACGGGACCCTCGCTTGCCGGTATCCGCGTCGATCTCGAGATTCACGTATCCCCTGGCGCACTCCTCCATGGACGCGGTCGCCTCCCGGCTCAGTGGCGCTCTGCCCAGGTTGGTATGGAGGACGACACCGGTAGCGTTGATGACCGGGTGCAGGCTTGGCTGTGCCATCGACTCCACCAGGGCGCATACCGACTCGGCAATCTCGTCAAACGATGCAGCCGCCTCACCCCCGGCTATCGCAAGACGCACTTCCTCCAGGCGCTGACGTATTGCCCGCAGCAGGAAAGGTCGCGCATAGACCTTCTCCAGTTGCTGAATGCGCCCGTCGGAGAGCAGTCTGTCAACACTGGGAACGCCGCGAAAGCCCCTGTCCATCTCTGCTGGCAATCTAGCATACCCCCAAAAGGCTGTCAAACGAGCAGGCACCCGGTGCCCTGGCCGCACGCCAAGAGCACACCTATTAGCAAAGCTTGACGTTCTCCATAAATCTGTCTTATAATGGCCTCGAACGGGCAATCCCAGGCGGAGAGGGGGTGAGATCGATGCTCAACCGACGGACATGAGTCGTGGAGCCGCGAAGGGCGTGGCTCTTTGACATGGTGACAACACGAGCGAAAGGAGGGCGTTTTGTCGCGTGTTTCACGCCTGTTTACGCCGGAAACATTGATCCTCGCCTCCGCCTTGCTGATCGGTGTCCTGGCGGCATTGCTGGTAACGTGGGGAAACCCACCCAACATGGGAATATGTGTCGGCTGCTTCTTGAGAGACATCTCGGGAGGGCTGAACCTGCACAGCGCCGCACCGGTACAGTATCTGCGACCTGAGATACTGGGCTTCGTTCTGGGCAGCTTCGGTGCTGCCTACGCCTTCCGCGAGTTCCGCGCAAGGGGTGGCTCCGCACCCATAATCCGCTTTCTGCTGGGCGCCTTCGTCATGGTCGGGATACTCATGTTCATGGGGTGCCCCGTCCGAGCGCTGCTCAGGCTCGCCGGCGGCGACCTCAACGCCATCCTCGGGCTCGCCGGCACGGCTTTCGGCGCCTTCGTCGGCGTTCTTCTTCTCAAGAGAGGCTTCACCCTGGGTCGCTCCTCGCGGCTGCCAGCGGCGGCCGGCTGGGTAATGCCGGCGATAATGCTGGGCCTTCTCCTTCTGGCCATCGTTACGCCCAGCTTCATCACGGCCAGCACCTCAGGGCCGGGCTCGATGTACGCCCCACTGGTCGTCTCTCTGGCTGTGGGGCTGCTGGTAGGGATACTCGCCCAGCGAACGAGAATGTGCTTCGTTGGCGGCTGGCGCGACCTATTCCTGGTCAAGGACACATACCTCTTCAGGGCCATAGTCGGGCTTTTCGTCGGGGCGCTGGTGGTGAACCTGATTCTCACTTTCGGTATGGGTAATGAGTACTTCCGGCTGGGCTTTGCCGGCCAGCCTGCCGCCCATGCCAATCACCTGTGGAACTTCCTCGGCATGACCCTCGTCGGGATCGGAGCGACACAGCTCGGCGGCTGTCCGCTGCGTCAGTTGGTGCTCAGCGGCGAGGGCGATACCGACGCTGCGGTGACCGTGCTCGGGCTTCTCGCCGGCGCTGCGGTAGCGCACAACTTCGGGCTGGCGGCAAGCGGCGCCGGGCCGACGACGCTGGGGATGTGGGCCGTTGTTATCGGACTGGCGGTGTGCATCGGCCTCGGCCTTCTCGTTGGAGAGAAGTCGATACTGCCTGGCTTCCTCACAAGGCACAAGGTGTAATACAGAGAGGGGGAACAATGGGTCTTTTGCGGCAGAGGAAACAACCCGCCTTCAAAGGCAGCGGCCTGGTTGTATTCGCTGATGTTCACGAGGCCATGAAGGCCGAGCAGGTGCTCAAGGGGGCGGACTATGGGGTCAGGCTCGTCGCTCCACCCCCGGCGCTGCGCAAAGGCTGCGACCTGGCCATCGAGATGAACCTTGTAGAGCAATTCGGCATCGAGCGTCTCTTCCGCGAGAAGGATGTCGCCTACGTCGAGATCCTCCCGCTGGCGGCCAGTGCGTCGCAGCCGCTGGATGTCGTCAAGGTCACCGACTTCGGTGACTGGTTCATGGTAACAGCGGGCAACATGAAGGTCACCTTCAACAAGGAGACCGGCGTCATCGTGAACACGTCCGGCGGCGGGTGTCCCGACATACCCTACCTCCATGCCGAGCTGGTCGACAGGAGGCTTGCCGAGGCACCCGACCCCAAAGACATAGGCTTCACCCTGTGCGCCTTGATGCTGCATCGCGCCCTGCAGGAGTGCCTGGTCCTGTGGGACGGAGGTGATGGCTCATGATGCTCATCGCGGGCACCTTTCCCGACGGGAACCTGCCGTTGACGGTGGGAGAGGTCCGCACTGAAGACGGGCACCTGGTCATCCAGGGCCGTCGCCTGCCGTGCATGCAGGGCAGCGGCGCCATGATGAGCGCGGCGGTTGCGGTAGCCGAGTACCTCAAGCTCGACCCGCCTCAGGCCGTCGTCGCCGGTGACATCGGCCAGGGCCAGGGCAGCCGCGCCATCTACGAACACCTCATCCAGAACGTGAATGCCCTGGCGCCCGAGGTGCTGGCGCTGCACTACTGGCTTCCCGACATGGAGCTGACGAGAAAGCTCTGCGAGGCGGTGGACCGGTGCGACAGAAGGCCGGTCATGGTGGCCGACGCGGCTTCCATGTACTCCGCCAAGGCGGCAGGCCTGGCGCCGTCCTTCGACATCTTCACCCCCGACGCCACCGAGATGGCCTTCCTCGCCGATCCCGATGCCCCTCACCCCGCCTACATCGCCAGGCATCTGTTCGATACGGACATCACCCAGACCCCAGGGCTGGTCGAGACCGCCTATGCCAACAGGAGCGCGGCGAAATTGCTGCTGGTGAAGGGGGCGATCGACTACGTGGTGCGCAACGGTGAGATTGTGGCCACCATCGACGACCCTGACGTCCCTGTTCTG
>CAYTKL010000125.1:0-5446 GCA_964438305.1 uncultured Dehalococcoidales bacterium
AGGAAGAGCGAAGATGCGAAGGCAAACGGTACAATTATTCACATGCTCCCGCATGCAGGCCCACGCCGTACCCGGCGATTGCCCCAGCTTCAGAACTCGATCTCAGCCTGGGCCAACTGAAATACCAAACGTTGCTGCTGACAGGACACCGGCGGCATCGCCTCGGTCTCGATGATTGCCTTTGCCCCAAGATTGCAGATCCTGGTCCCCTTGCCAGGCAGTTCGGTCCACTCCCCTCCGGCTAGCAGGCCGATGTTCCACTCACACTCCTCCTGATGGCACTTCAGGAACTCCTTGCCAAGAATCTCAACGGTGTCCTTTCCCACACCGACCATCACCCCCTTTCGTCTGCGCTGCACCCCACCACGCCCGGGTCTGGGGACGCTCCCGGCCAGAACCACCATGGAGCGCCTCCGGTCCGACTCCAGCCGACGGCTTCAGTCGGTGTAGGACTCGAGTTCCTCTTCGGTGATGGGTTCGCAGGACTTGACCTGTTCGTTCTCTATCGTGGCAATCCACAGACCCTTGCACTTCCAGCAGCGCAAAGCCGCTTCGCACGTTGATTCAGCGAGCGACAGGTTGTTGTCGACGCCACACGATGGACACTGGATTGTGAACATGCGCTGTCACCTCCTGTTTTCCAACATAGATGCCCCCACTCCCCTCACTCGTCCACCTTGTCGCCTGCCGTGGACTCCGCTTCATACTTCAGCATCTCCAGCAGGCGTCGCGCCTGCCCCTCTATCCTTCTCTTGCCAACGACCTCTTGCCAGAAACGGTTCAGAATCGTCCCAGGCACTTCGTAACCCAGGTGGACGCGGACCACCGTGCCGGCAGGCTCCGGCTCGAATCTCCAGTACTCTTTGAACTTCGGGTAGTCCGTCAGAACCCAGGAAAGAACCCGGTCAGGCCGGTGAAGCGTGATAATCGCTCTGGACTCCAGTGTCTTCCCGCCAACGTTGATGACCACGTGGCTCACCGCACCGGTCCGCCTCGTCACATCGGAAGCAGGCGTCGCTCTGAGAATCACCGGGTCCTGTGCAGACGGCTCCTCCAGACGCCTCAGAGCCAGATCGAAACAGGATGTGGCTCCCGCCTTGACCAGAACTTCCTCGGACGCCAGAACGGCCCTATCCGCGCTGAACGCCGTCGCCTGGGGAGGCAAGGGCGAAGCGGTCTCCACCTTGCTCGACCGCGCTATCTTCTTCGCCGTCTTCGTCTTCTTTCGCCTGCTCATGCCGGCAGCCTCCTTACGCAACTGAGAAACCTGCTTCAAAGCCGAAAAGACAAAGCAACCTCTGCTTGATTCTTCTGTGCGTTGGGCACGCGAAAGCGGTGACGGTAGTGAGAGAGTGGAATACTGAGAGAGAAAGAAGCGGGTTCCTGCTGCTATTCGATTGTGGAAGAAGCATCGCTGGCCCTGGTCCAGCGGCCCCATTGTACCCGCCTCCGTTCGGTCACGCAACCCCCCTGCGGCGCACCGTCTTCATCGGGAAGCGCCAATCCTCCGCGGAGGCACACCCGCTCGTGGCACCCGGGCCCCGGAGCCACAGCCGCGCCCGGACAGAACCGCGAGAAGGACCGGCCCGACTGGCCGGGACGGGAGATGTCCTCAGCCCGTCAGTCCGCCCGGCGGCCGAGCACGTCCTCGACAAAGACGAGAAGCTGCTCGTTGTTGGCGGCAAGAAGCTCCACCACCGATTCGAGCACCAGGTTGAGCAGGAACGGGAACAGCACGTTCAGCCTGTCGCCGTACTGCTGCAGCAGCATCCCCACCTCGGCGAACCCCTCGGCCGCCCGGGGAGACTCGCCGTGGCTGGCCGCCTGCATCGAGCCCATCAACTGGTCAAGCCTGCGCTTGTATATCTCCCTCGCCCTGCCGTCCAGGTATTGAGCGCTGGTCAGTTTCATAAGTTCCATACGGTGCTTCTCATCCATGGACACCCCCTCGCGTTGGTGAAGTCTGAAGGCCTACGTTAGCGGCAATGCGGCACCATGTCAACCAGCGTCCAGCGGAGCCCCTGCACAGCACTGCTTGCAATCCGAAAGATGCAGGCTTTACAATGGTTGCACGACATGGCACGAAGAGGAGGACGGAGAGCGGTATGATGGATCCAGTAGACGAATACATAAACATGTGCTTCAGGGCATCGCCGTACCTGAATAGACCCCTGGACTTCAGAGACATCGTATACTCGCCAAGCAAGCAGGTCCTGTGCAGAACGCTGTTCAAGGACATCGACGGGCAGTTGAAGCCGGTCTTCGTGAAGGTCGACGGCATGCACTTCGTCGAGGCCAGCGATTTCTTCCTGGTGTGGCAGGGGCGCCAGTTGAAGGATATGATCTCGGAGAGCGGCATCAGCTACTCCCGCTATACCGACTTGCGCGACTCGACGTCCGTGCTGGACAAGGTGCCGAAGGAGATCGACGGCAGTTTCATGGAGAGCGCATTGCTGCTGGCCCTCATCATACACGACCAGCATGGCAAGGCCTGGAACGGCGAGGACTGGGTGGATGTGGAGGAGGCGTAAGAAGAACGTGAAACGGGTGGCGTATCTGGGGCCGCCAGGCACCTTCTCCGAGGAGGCGGCGCTGCTTTACGACAAGACGGCGCAGCTCACCCCACTCCCCAGCGTGCCGGCGGTGGCTGCCGCTGTGGGGTCGGGCATGGCCGAGGAAGGAGTGGTGGCCATCGAGAACAGTCTCGAGGGCTCGGTCAACGATACGCTGGACCTGCTCATCCACGAGTCCAAGGTCCTCATCAAGAAAGAACTCGTTCTGCCCATAGAGCACCACCTTTTGGCCAAGCCGGGCACCGAGTCCAGCGACGTCACCGTCATCTTCTCCCACCCGCAACCCCTGGGGCAGTGTCGCCGCTTCATCGAGTGCTGCTTCCCCAAGGCACAGGTGGTCGCCGCCCTGTCAACCGCCGCCGCAGTCCAGGAGATGATGGAGTCCACTCACCCCGGCGCCGCCATCGGCACGGCGCGGGCAGCCGAGCTTTACGGAGCCAGCGTACTGGCGCAGGATATCCAGGACCAGGCCTCCAATGTGACCCGCTTCGTTGTCCTCGCCCTGGCGGACCATCCGCCAACGGGCTTCGACAAGACCTCGCTGTGTTTCTCCTTCGCGGAAGACCGGCCCGGGGCGCTTCACGAAGTGCTGCAGGAGTTCGCCGCGCGCAGAATCAACCTGGCGAAGCTGGAGTCCCGGCCGTCCAAGGAGAGCCTGGGACGGTACTTCTTCCTCCTCGACCTGGAGGGGCATCGCGAGGACCCTCCGGTGAAGGAGGCGCTCGAGCGGATTGAGCAGAAGACGGCCCTGCTCAAGATCTTCGGCTCCTATCCCAGATACACGGAAGAATGAAAAAGGGAGGCCTGGCCTCCCTCCGCGTATCCTCAAGCGTGCCCGTTCAAGTGCCGGCTATATCTCGCTCTCCTCGGCGAACCTTTCCTCGACGGAGGCCATCCCCTCACCGGACTCCTCCTCCGTACTCTCCCTCATAGCCTCTCTCAGCCCGGGGATGAACTCGTCACGGACAACCGATATGAACTCAGCCACCCTGCTGCCGAAACCGCCTCCGCTCTGCTGTCTGAACCGCACCCGCCGGCTCTCCATGACCCAGATGGCTACTCCCGCGCCGATAAGCCCGCCGAGCACGACCCCGAGGAGGAAGTACCGGCCCTTACTCTCTCCACCCACTCCTTTCCTCCTCCTGCTCCTTCTTTTTCAACGGCTTTGAGATGAACTCGAAGAACCGCGATATCCCCTGCACCACGCTGGCGATATTGCCCAACGGCCTGGCGATGTTCTCCGAAAAGATGGAAGTGATGTCACGGATGTTGCCGACAGTCACGTTCCACGCCTCCAGGATGTTGCGAACGCGACGGTAGACCAGAAGCGTGATAATGCTGAGAAAGATAATGGCGAGAATCCCTGCAACGGAGAAGATGACGATAAAGAGATCGCGCAAGTCTGCTAGGGACATCGTTCACCCCCTTGAGTCCACACATTATACTATGCCTGTCAACACGCAGGCAACGAGACCGCCGCGCCCGGGACTAGGGGACGCTAACCCTGCTGCCGGCGTTGTTGAAGAAGAAGGCGTCGCCCAGCTCCCGCGCCAGTATCGCAGCCGCGGGCAGGCCGGTGCAGTGCGACACCCCCAGCCTCTGCACGCCGAGGTCTCTCACCGCTTCAACCGTCCGCACGATGCGCTCCTCAGAGGCACTGATAAGGTGAGTGCCGCCGACAACGGTATGGATACGCTCCTCTCCGGTTATGTTGCGTGCGTGGTAGAGCGTGTTGACCATGCCGCGATGGGCGCAGCCGAGGACCACCACCAGCCCTTCGTCGGTCTTGATAATGAGAGCAGCATCATCGGCAAACGGGTCAGGGACCAGTTCCCCGTCCACCCTGAGATACAGGCGGGAGTCGATCTGCTCGTAGTCGGTGACCATCGGTATCTCACCGGTGGTCACTATGTCATCGGTTATCCAGACGGGGTCACGACTGAGGGTGAAAGAAGCGCCCCATGACTCCAGCTCCTCACGCACGAATGGTATGCCGTTGTACCTCTTGCGGTCGCGGAAAACAGCGTACTTGGCGCTCCAGATGTCGGGATGGCCGATGACCTCCACATCACCCATGTGAGTCAGCACTCCCCTGAGCCCGCCGGTGTGGTCATAGTGGCCGTGACTCAGCACGATCTTGTCGACCATCGCCAGGTCCACCCCCAGGACGGACGCATTGTGCGGTACCGTGGCGCCGGCACAGGTGTCGAGCAATACCCTGATGTCCTCCGTCTCCACCAGGATGCTCAGCCCCCATTCGCCAAGGACTCTCCCCGTCCCGGCGGTATTCTCGCCAAGAGTGGTCAGGTTGAGCGACATGTCACACCTCCTTCGAGAGAGCTCCCAAGCATGATTATGATTCCCGATCCGTTTCGGGGCCCACCGCCCCCCTCAGGTGGGTTTTTCCCACCCTCCCACCCCATGGCGCCGGCCCCGGCGCGAACGCCCCTGTGTCACAGCCACAGGATGGCACTGTAGTCGCCTGATTCATCAGGCAGCCCCTCGCCCAATGAATTGGGCAACTACCTGGAGGCCCCGTTCGCCCTGAGCTTGTCGAAGGGCGGCACGTCATGCGCCCTCGCTGCGCCTCTTTTCCCCCTGCCCCGACCACCCCCCCAGGTAGCTTCTTCCCACCCTCCCATCCCATGGCGCCAGCCCCGGCGCGAACGCTCCTTTGTCAGAGCCACAGGATGGCACTGCAACCGCCTGATTCATCAGGCAGGCCCTTCGCCCAACCGTTCGCCCTGAGCGTGTCGAAGGGCCGCACGTCATGCGCCCTCGCTGCGCCTCTTTTCCCCCTCCCCCGACCACCGCCCCCCAGGTGGGTTTTTCCCACCCTCCCACCCCATGGCGCCGGCCCCGGCGCGAACGCC
>CAYTKL010000126.1:0-5438 GCA_964438305.1 uncultured Dehalococcoidales bacterium
GGCCTTACTGGTATGGGAAGCTACTCCTTTGGTTCGATCATGAATATGGACTATGCGGGAGTGCAAGGCGTCGTTCTGATGGTTGCCACGATTTTTGTGATCATTAATCTGTTGGTCGACATCCTGTATGCCTTCGGCAACTGGCCGAGAGCTCAGTAGCCTGCCAACCGGCAGCCACTTCACAGAAGGCGACGGCCCAACCGCGTTACGCAGCGCCTTCGAGTTGCGCCGGTGAGCGGTGGCGACACATGGAGATACACCAGCCTCATCGTCACAATATGCCTGGATGGGCAATCACCCGGAATTGGACCGAACCGACCTGAAGAAGGCTGTGAAAGCGGCAAGGCGATGCGCCTTGACCACCAGGCTGGTCTATCGTCGGGGGGTCTAGAAGCGGCCGGGAAAGGGCATCGCCCTCTCCACTCCCACAATATCCAATGCCCTGTCGCGTAGCTTCTCCAGGGACGCGCCAAGGCACTCGCGTTCATCCTCGGAAAGACACGAGAGGACCGTTCCGATGGCCTTCATCTCGGCATAGGCGTTGTAGAACTGTTGCGCCTTCTCGGTCAGGGATACCCTCACCAGGTTCTTCTTGTCCAGATCCTTGCTTCTCCGGACCAACCCCTTCTTCTGCATCCTGTCGAGCAGCCCTGAGACCGAGTGAGACTCACGAAACAGCCATCGTGATATCTCAGCCGGCGTTGCCCGTTCCCCAATGGAGTGAACGGCGAATATCAACGCGGCTTCCATCGGCGAAAGGCCGAAACGTCTCAACTCCTTCTCAGCCGTTTTGTGTACTGCGTCTCTCGTCTGGTGCAGCAAAACCCATAGCTTGAAATCACGGTCGAAACTCGGAGACTGGGTCATAACTCCTCCCACTTCTTATCGCCGAGCAGCGCGGTGCGTCTTCACCATCATCCGAAACAGGCACATCAGCCGCCCGCAGCCGGTCTCACAGGAATCCCACATCTAGAGGTTATACGAGACGAGCATCATTGTCAATAATCAACTGTGACCGTCGTTCTAGCCCCTCTGATTCGCATGATACTATATTGGACGATTTTTGCCTGATTCAATGTTCAGTATAGTCCTTTGAAGCCAGCTATCGCAGGCCACCGGCCAAGGGGCATCTTGACTTTTGCCCGATTTCTTATACAATACTCGCAGACGCTCCTATCAGGAAGGAGGCTACCGTGAAGGCAGCCGTCTCGCCGCTGGCCCTTGTGTTGGGTATCGTTGCCATTCTCTGCCTGTGCCCTGCCGCCAGCGCCGACACAACGGAGACGGTCATCCCTATCGTCCACGTCATACAAGGGTATAGCGGAGCACTCACCATTGGAGGCGACGTTAACGAGAGCGGCGTGCTCGATTTCGGCTACGTGGTTGCTGGCGGCGAACCGCTGACGAGAACGCTGAGTATGAACGTTACTGCGAATGCCAACTGGCAGGTCACGGTGACCTCGACGCAGAACCTTAGAGACGCCGATACGGGCGACACCATTCCTCCCGACCGTTTCACATTCACGTCGGGTGGAGACCCTGGCCCAACCTATATGACTTCCGACACTGCTTTCAGGACAAGCCTCCACAGCTACGAAGAAGAGGTCACTGTGGATACAGTCACTGACGGGCCTCCGAGCGAGGACTTCCAGGTTGACGTGACCTACAGGCTGGAGATCCCGGGCACTCAACCGGAGGGATACTACTCCGCCGGCAGTCATGTTTATACGTTGATAGTGGGCGAGTGAAGGGCCAATCGCAAAGCGCCCGGACAGGCTGAATCCACGGCACGGCCCTGCCGGCCGTGCTGAAAGGAGAGCATGGGTAGATATGAGTCGGTTGCTCTGTCCGGCATTCTCTCAATTGTGACCGCTCTGATGGTCTCCGCCCTTCTGTTCCTGCTCCTCGAGCAGTTGGACCTTCAAGTCGCGCAGGGGTCGGTACGATGGTTCTTCGTTGCCGGCGCCGCACTGGTCGCGGGCCTCGGAACGTTCATAGGTGCCTTCAAAGCCCTCCTCAAAAAGGACTAGGCTCACCTTTCTGCGGGCCTGCGGGGCTCCAGCCAGCGAGCGAACCCGCAGCTACATGACAACCCCGGTCCGTAAGGTGGTGTCGGTCTTCGAAGCCAGTCTCAGCAGCCCGGAACGCAGCCGCCGGTGAGCGGCAACCACGCGAGCCCCCAGCGGGCCACATTCCTTGGCGCGACGGCATGACGTCGCCCGAAAGCGTCTGTATGTTTCGAGGTAGCAGTGCAACGTCTGGCCACCTGGGCGCTAATTCTACTGGCAGCCATTCTCCTGGCAACCCTAGCCATCCCGGCGCATGCCCAAGCAGGGCTCAAGGTCTGGCCCACCAGGGTTGAGTTGTCAGTCAACAGGGGCGAGGTAGCTATAGCCACCGTCAATGTACACAACGAAGGCGATATGCCAGCGACGGTATGCGTCTACATCATGGACTTCTGCATTGACCGGGACGGCCGGTTCGTATTCACCGAGCCCGGGCATGAGAGCTACTCGGCTTCAGAATGGCTGTCCGTGGGCAACACCGACCTCAAGCTCGGACCCGGCGAATCCCGAGAGGTCGAGGTTGTGGTTGCCGTCCCCACCAACCCGGAGCCAGGGGGGCACTACGCCGCCATCTTCTTCGAGACGGGTCCGTCAACGAATGAAGACGGTGTCCCCATTTCGACGAGGATTCCATCGCTCTTCTACATCACCGTCCCCGGCGTAACCGATGCTGATGTTCGCGCTGACGCTGAGATCGTCTCCCTGGTTCTGCCGGGCTTGGTCGAGCAAGCGCCGGTACAGGCCGGCGTTGTGGTGAAGAACACCGGCAATGTCCACCTGACGGTAGCCGCCACAGCGTATTTCAAAGGCCTTTCCGGCAGGAACAGCTCGCTTGACCTGGAGCAGATGACCCTGTTGCCCGATGGCGAGGGGACCCTGACGGGCAATTGGCGGGAACTGCCGTACATCGGCCGGGTCAGGGCAAGCATCGTGATCGGCTATTTCGACGAACAGGGAGAGGTGGTGAACAAGAGCCAGAGCGGCGACTTCCTTGTCATTCCATGGAAGCAGCTTACGGCAATCGCCATCGCCGTTGGCCTGGCAGTTGCGGTGGTGGTATTCTCGTTTAGAAGCTCCCGCCTCAGGTCGGGTCGAGAAAGGGAGACCCGAACCCCGTCTTGACTCCTGCAGCCGTCTGTGGTAGAGTCTCGCCAACAAGTCGCTGGTTCGGCCCTTCTTCTGTCACCTGCCGTGAAGCGCTTGTTGACCCTTCCCTCGACAGAGGGACCTCGTGTGCTGGGCTTGGCCTCGCGCTAGCAATCATCTGAAGTGGAGAATGACGGTCTCACTCGTGTCTCCTGTCTGGATGCGACCCCGGTATCTCAGACGACCGCCTCGTCAGCTTCGCACCCGTCCACGATTATCCTCCACGATTCATGCCGAGAGGGGAGCCGTCTTCTCAGCGAGTCTCTCCAAGGACGACCACCCTTCTTGTCCCACGTAGCCTGAGAGAAGCAGCCAGGGCCAAGAGCTGGCCGGCCTTCAGCGAATGAGCGAAAGGAGGGCGGCGATGGAGGATGCACACACTCCGCGCTTTTCGGCAGCGCACGACAGCCACAGCTCTCGGCGGCAATGGGAGATGGGCCTTCACCTGCTGCGGATGGTGCAGAGCGACTATCAGCGGGCTCGGAAGCACCTCGAGGACATGTGCAGCGCCTTCGGTGAAAGAGAGCATGCGACTGGCGAGTACCTCCGCACCGCTCTCGAGTTGGCTACACCCCCCGGGTCCCCTTCTATCGGCCCGACGACTCGCCTGCCCTTTCTTCTCGGCGTCGTCTCCACGCCTGTGGTGGACAGACCGCGGCGGCTTGAGGCCGCCCCCACGTCCGTGCCCCTCCAGGTTCGATGCCTCGGCCCCCTCGAAGTCCGTCTCGGCTGGACCAAGGTTGACGCGTGGCGCAGCAAGAAGGCAAAGGCACTCCTGAAGTACCTGGTCGCGCAGCGAGGCCGCTCCGTCCCCAAGGATGTGCTGATGGAGACCCTCTGGCCCGAAGCCGACCCCCAGGCGGCCAACAACAACTTGAAAGCGGCAGTGCACGCGCTGCGCCAAACGCTCGACCCTATTGGAAGACGCGGCGATGCCAAAGACAGCCTCTCCTATGTGCTCTTCATCGACGGGAGCTACATGCTCAACTCCGAAGTCGAGATATGGGTGGATGTGGACGAGTTCGAGCACCAGTGGACTATCGGCCGTCGCCTTGACAAAGAAGGTGGTACCTCCGAGGCGACGACCGCATATGCCGCCGCTGAGAGGTTGTATCGGGGCGATTTCCTCGAAGAAGACCCGTACGAAGACTGGACACTGCTGCGGCGTGAGGCGCTGAAGGATACCTACCTCGCCATACTGAGCAAACTGGCTGAGCGTTCCATGCAGGACGAAGATTGCGAGAGCTGTATCGTCTACTGCCAGAAGATACTGACCAGGGACCCGTGCCGGGAGGATGCCTATCGCAGTCTAATGCGTTGCCACAGTAGACTTGGGCACCGCAGCCGGGCTCTGAACTGGTACAAGGTCTGCGCCAGGACGCTCAAAACGGAACTGGAGACCGCCCCTGACGCCGACACGACCCAGCTTTACGAGCGGCTGTTGAACGGTGACTCCATCTAGCCTTTCGCCACGGGCACGCGGTGCCTCGTCTCTACATTGACCTTCACCACCTCCGAAGTGATTCGCCGATGTGCCCTCTCCATGCCCGCGTTGCCGCAAACGACCAGGTATTAACCCCACGTTAACCGTCCATTCACCGCCACTTCACTCCCACCTGCTACATTCCCCACGGCACAGTCCAATGATGCCTGGCGGATAGCCCCGCTACTCCGCCGTGCCATGGGCTCTTCAAGCTTCAGATAGGAGAAGCTGAGCGTGGGATACTACAACTCCTTCGTAGTCAAAATCTGGTCTGATGAGCCAGGCGGAAAGGTAAGGGGACATATACAACACGTAAGCAGCGAGGAGAGCAGCCATTTCCTGAATCTGGACAAGATGCTGGACTTCATCGTAGCCCACCTGGGCCCTCCAACGGCTCCCCCCTCTCAGGACAACGGCAAAGAAGGAGTTGAGGACGCCATCGAGGAGCTCTGGAACAGCCAATGACGCGCTTGATCGAAGAGAAGGCGACCGGCGGATTCGAGACCAGCCTGGAGCATCTTCTAGCTGAGTTGCAGAGGATTGACCTGAAGCTTCGTCTGAGGGTGCTTGAAGCACGGCTGCGCGAAGACGGCAAGGCCGACGACGAGTTCCGCGGGCTCTATGTGTCCGCGGAGGAAGTGGACGCCATGGCTGGCGGGCTCTTCCCCCTGTTCCTCGACGATGGCGCGTCCGACTTGAACGATTCAACGCTGGCGTCCGTCGTCGACGCCCTTCGCTGGCTT
>CAYTKL010000127.1:0-5418 GCA_964438305.1 uncultured Dehalococcoidales bacterium
TACGTGGTTTTGGGCTCTTCAACATACGCGAGAGAGTGACCGACTTCGGGGGACAATTCCATCTCCGATCAAAGCCGCGGCGCGGAACACGGGCAACCGTTTCACTTCCCTTGGAGACCGACATAGTCGATTCTGAAGTGTAGCGCCCCTGCTCCCTATCCCTGACCCTTCGGGTGGTGACCGTAGGCGGGCGGCCCGTGTCCTCTGGGCCGGAGAAGCGCCTTCTGCGACCTTCCCCATCGCTCCGCTGAGAACGCTCTCTGTGCTGAACTTGACACCTTACGAGAGGTGGCTAACATATATACGGCACTCGGTGCCGGAACACGGGGCAAGACGGCTTCTCAATGGCTCGGCCCCAAGGAGGAACGCAGGTGAGGATTCTGGTCACCAACGATGACGGCATTGGCTCTCCCGGCGTCTGGGCGCTGGCTGAAGCGATGAGTCGCATAGGGGAGACGTTGCTCGTGGCCCCCGATACCCAGCGGAGCGGTTCGGGCACATCGGTCTCCATGCGCAGTGACACGAGCATCATGGAGGTGCCCTCTGCAACTCAGGGAATCCACGCCTATGCTGTAGGGGGAACCCCCACCGACTGCGTAATCCTCGGATTGTGGAGGCTGGCTCAGGGGGACATCGACCTTATCGTCTCCGGCATCAACCTCGGTGGCAACATGGGCACCGATATCCTCTATTCGGGCACCGTCATGGCTACGTTGCAGGGTTTCTACCGGGAGATACCTTCGATGGCGGTGTCCCTGGCCATCAAGGGCCAGGTCCCTGAGCTGCGCTTCGACGTCGCCTCGAAGGTAGCTGAGATGCTGGCCCTGAACATGACAAACGGCACAATGCCAGGCCAGGGTATTCTCAATGTCAACGTGCCCAGCATTCCTTCGGAACTGGTCAAGGGCATTGCCGTTACCACGGCTGCCTCAAGCAGCTACGTCAGGCTGGTCGCTGGCCAGCAGGATGGCCGCCATTCGTGGAGCCCGCAGGCCGCTGCCGAGATGGGCATCCATGAAGGCACCGACATATGGGCTGTCTTCGAAGACTGGATATCTCTGACTCCGCTTCGGCCGGCCGTCACCGACCACGATTCGATACCAGCGCTCGCCGAACACGTCTCAACACTGCAGTCTGACCTGCAGCGTGCCGTTCTTGGCGGCACTGAGTAGTCCGGGTTGCCCGTACCAGCATTACATCTCGTCTCTGAGTCTGTGAACGTCTGACTGCCTGCGGCACAACGGCAAGTCGAAACCAACCAAGGAGAGGAAGAACCATGCAGTACCGTAAGTTCGGGAAGCTGGACTGGGAAGTGTCGGTGCTTGGCTTTGGCGCGATGCGGTTGCCCCTGACCACCAGGGACCCGGCGAGTATCGATGAGTTTGAGTCTATCCGGATGATCCGATATGCCCTTGACCATGGCGTGAACTACGTTGACACCGCCTACCCGTACCACGCCGGGCGCAGCGAGCCGGTAGTCGGCCAGGCACTGAGGGACGGCTATCGTGAGAGAATGAAGCTGGCGACAAAACTGCCTGCCCGACTGGTCACGTCAGCCTCCGACTTCGACCGCTTTCTCAACGAGCAACTTGAGCGACTGCGGACCAACATCAACTTCTATCTTCTGCACGGGCTGAACCGCGATAGCTGGGCCGCAGTGCGAGACCTGGGTGTGCTCCGCTGGGCCGAGAAGGCGATGACCGACGGGCGCTTCGACCACCTGGGATTCTCTTTCCACGATGATTTCGATGTCTTCAAGGAGATAGTTGACGCCTACGACAACTGGACTATGTGCCAGATTCAGTACAACTACATGGACGTGGACTACCAGGCGGGTCGCCGCGGGTTGGAGTATGCCGCCGCGAAGGGACTTGCGGTTGTGGTCATGGAACCGTTGCGGGGAGGCCAGTTGGCCAAGGAGCCCCCGGAGTCCGTTGCCAAGGTTTGGGCAGGCGCCGCCGGGAAACGCACCCCCGCTGAGCGGGGACTGATGTGGGTGTGGAACCAGCCGGAGGTATGTATAGCCCTCAGCGGCATGAGCACCATGGAGCAGGTGGTGGAGAACGTTGCCGTGGCCGGCCGGTCCGGCCCGGGAACCATTGCCGAGGATGAAATGGCGCTGTTCGATCGTGCCCGTGAAGCGTACCGTGGGCTGAGCCCCGTCCCCTGCACTGGCTGCGGATACTGCACGCCCTGTCCCAGCGGCGTGGATATTCCCGGCATCTTCGCCATATACAACGAGGCCGTTATGTACGATGACCCGCGGATCGGGCGGTTCCGCTATCGCGGGCCCACAGGGCTCTCCGCGGAAGAGCGCGCCGACCAGTGCACCGAGTGCGGGGACTGCATGGAAGCCTGCCCACAGGAGATCCCCATCCCGGACTGGCTCAAGAAGGCGCACGAGCTACTTGGCCCGAGGGGGTAGTGCGTGGCATGACGGCCGCTGCTGTCCTCCCGGACAGCCAGGTCGTGGAAGGGTTGGGAGCTAAGGAGAAGACGCAGCGGATCGAGCGGGCGTCTTCAGTACTCGCTCTGAGGGATGGCTTCCGTCGAGGACGTAGTGCGGTAATGAAGCGTCCCCTTCAGCATCATGGCTGGCCTGAGCCGCGTGCAGGTACAACTGCTCGGCATACTCTTTCGCCATCCGCCGTGCGGAAAACGAGTGCGCACTTGAGCGAATGGCCTGCTTGACCACTCGAATCCAGCCCCGCGGTACGCCGTCGAGGTCACGGTCATAGTAGAGAGGGACAATCCTGTTCTCCAGCAGTTGGTAGAGTTCATCGGCATCGGCTTCGTCTGCGTCGGCGGACTCACACGCCTGGATGTCATGACGAATCGCCCAGCCGTTGGCGCCGTTGTAGGCTTCATACCACCACCCGTCAAGTACACTGACATGGGGCACTCCATTGAGCGCCGCCTTCATGCCGCTGGTGCCGCTGGCTTCCTGCAGTTGCCGTGGCGTGTTGAGCCACACGTCGACACCGTGGATGAGATAGCGTGCAATGTGCATGTCATAGTCCTCAACGAAGGCAAGCCGGCCGCCAAACTCAGGGTTCTTCGCCAGGTTGTACACGTGCTGAATGAGACGTTTTCCATGGTCATCGTGAGGATGCGCCTTGCCAGCGTATATGATCTGGATAGGCCGCAATCCGTTGTGAAGCAGGCGCTTCAGCCGATCCGTGTCATGCAGGATTAACGCAGCTCGCTTGTAGTCAGTGAAGCGGCGGCTGAAACCAATAGTGAGTGCTTCGGGATCCAGCAGAGCACCCATCGCCAGTACCTGTGCCGGAGACACGCCGTCCTTGTTCCAGCGCCTGCGAGCCCGCTCCTGTGCCGAGCTTACCAACTTGCCCTTGAGCCAGCGGTGCGCCGCCCAGATCTCCTCATCCGGGATATCTTCAACACGCTCCCACAGCGCTGCTTCATCATGCCTGGCCAGCCAGTCGGAACCAAGGTACTTCTCATAGAGCCTGGCCATTTGCGGCGCTATCCAGGTGGGGACGTGAATGCCGTTGGTTACCGAGCCGATTGGCACGTCCTTCTCTTCCAGGTCGGGCCAGAGACAGTGCCACATGCGGCGGCACATGGCACCGTGGAGCCGGCTCACCCCGTTGCATTGGTGAGCCAACTGCAGGCCGAGGACGGTCATGCTGAAGGAGTTGCTCTCGGTCTCGGATGTCCCCAGTTGCAGGAATGCGTCTCGGTCAATCCCGAGCAAGCCCCAGTAGCGGCAGAAGTACCTCTCGACCAAGTCATGAGGGAAGCTGTCGTTGCCGGCAGGGACCGGCGTGTGGGTGGTGAACACACTGGAGGCCTGTACCCTTCTGAGTGCCTCGGCAAAGTCGAAACCACTCTCAACCCACTCCCGGCAGCGCTCCAGAATCATGAAGGCGGCATGCCCCTCGTTGGCGTGCCACACCGACGGATCGATCCCCAGTGCCCGGAGAATGCGCACGCCACCGATACCCAGCACGATCTCCTGCTGGAGGCGCGTTTCCGCATCGCCTCCGTAGAGGCGGGCGGAGAGGTGGCGGTCGGACGCGCAGTTCTCCTCCAGGTCGGTGTCCAGCAAATAGAGCTTCACCTGGCCGACGTTCACCTGCCACACGGCAATGGCCGTCGACCTCGACTCCAGTTCCACCCTCACCTTTATCGGCTGCTTGTGGGCATCCAGCACCGGCACCACCGGTGCCTCGCCGAAGTTCAACCGTGTGTAGGTCTCCTTCTGCCAGCCGTCTTCTGAGATGCGCTGATGGAAGTAGCCCTGGGGGTACATGAATCCCACCCCCACCATCGGCAGGCCAAGGTCGCTTGCCTCCTTGCAGTAGTCACCTGCCAGTACGCCCAGTCCGCCGGCGTATAGAGGCAGCGAGTTGTGGACGGCGAACTCCATCGAGAAATAGGCAATTGTCTGTTGTTCGAGGCCGGGATGCCTTGTGTGGCACCACGTCCCGGCTTTCGACATGCCGGTTTCGAAGTTGCGCATTACCGAATCGTACTTCTGGAGAAAGCTGGGGTCTTCCGCAGCCGCTGTCAATCGATAGGGGGCGACCTGTTGAAGCAGTCTCACCGGATTGTGGCTCATCGCTTTCCACAGCGGACGGTCCAGCACCTTGAACAGGTCACGTGCTTCGGCATGCCAGCTCCACCACAGGTTGTAGGCCAGCTCATCCAACCCAGCGATGCGCTTTGGGAGCTTCTGTGCTGACAGGCTGCTCATACTGTCCTCTTCAGTCACTGCAACGGGCCTGGACGCCAGTGTCACGTCCTGTGCGCCGGCACGTTGCGTGCGCGCAAAGACATTCCCTCTCTTCGCACCGAAACTAGCTGGTCAGTCTCCAGATACTATAGGGATGTTGATGCCTCGGCTCAACGGTGATAGCCACTAATGATGACGACACTGGCACCCAACAATGTCGGCAACGACACCCTGAGACGACAGACGGCGTAGTCCTCAGGCGCAGACAGGGAGGTCATGTGTCGCTGGTGCATCGGAGAGCACAGGCGGAGATGGCAGGAGCGCCCCGAATCACCGAGAGGGAAGAGGGCAGTTGTGCGTCGCAGGGCGAGAGGTCCCCTCTGCCTGGAATCGTGCCTGAGGCCAGTACGAAGGGTCTGGCTAGTCGCATCGGCAGCTTGCGCCACAGCACGTCTCAGTCTAGAATCTGAGTTGCGAGGACACGGTTGGGCCGCATCACGACAGGCACATCTGTGTGAGAAGCCACTTGAGCCGCAGCGGCCGCAGGCCGTTGGGCCGCAACCGCCCCGGGTGCTCCGTGGCAACTCGAGGTGGCCTTCGACCTCGTGAGGACCTGTCCAAGGAAGTAGACTCCCAAACGAAAGGGGTAATCAACGTGGAACCAAGAACCTACCCTGAGTTCAGCATACGCTATCCGCTGCTGCTGACAACCCTTATGC
>CAYTKL010000128.1:0-5358 GCA_964438305.1 uncultured Dehalococcoidales bacterium
TCACCACTACACCGGGAATTCCACCCCCCTCTGCTGCCCTCAAGCCCTCCAGTTTTCCTAGCGCCCTCCCAGTTGAGCCGGGAGATTTCACCAGAAACTTAAAAAGCCGCCTACACGCCCTTTACGCCCAGTAATTCCGGATAACGCTCGCCTCCTACGTCTTACCGCGGCTGCTGGCACGTAGTTAGCCGAGGCTTATTCCTTGGGTACCGTCCTTCCTCTTCCCCAAGAAAAGGGGTTTACAACTCGAAAGCCTTCTTCCCCCACGCGGCGTTGCTGCGTCAGGCTTTCGCCCATTGCGCAATATTCCCTGCTGCTGCCTCCCGTAGGAGTCGGGGCCGTATCTCAGTCCCCGTGTGGCTGTCCATCCTCTCAGACCAGCTACCGATCTTCGCCTTGGTAGGCCTTTACCCCACCAACTAGCTAATCGGACGCAAGCCCCTCCTCCAGCACCCTGCAAAAACAGGGCTTTGGTCACCTAATCTCTTAGGCGACATCATGCGGTATTAGCCCCGATTTCTCGGGGTTATCCCCCACTCGAGGACAGGTTCTTACGCGTTACTCACCCGTTCGCCACTAGAATGTAAACCGAAGCTCACATCCCCGTTCGACTTGCATGCATTAGGCACGCCGCCAGCGTTTATCCTGAGCCAGGATCAAACTCTTCACGCGAATAACCTTCCTTCCACTATCCAGTTGTTAAGGTACGTAAGCCGAGTTTCATATTAGCACGGCTCTTTCCACTTGTCAAGGTTCCCCGCCACCATCTTGCTCAGTTGCCCTCCTGCATCACCCGCAGGCTGTATTGACATGTCCCGCGGCAGCCGCTACAGTGACGGTGGGGTGCAGAGAGCTGCCTGCCCGTTGCAGGGGCTCGTCGCCTGCTACCGCTGGGAAACGGGCGATGCCATCCCCGCAAGGGGATTACCGTGGCCCTTGGACTAGCCCTGAAATAGGGCAGCCAGCAGAGGTCTGCACCCCCTGCTCCATTGGTGTCTCGGATACGGGTGAGGGGGCAATTTGCTCGTTTCTTAAGTGGTATTGACTTTCCATGACATTTGTGCTAATAGTGTTCTTGTCTAGCATCCCTTCTCTAACAGACTCGACAACAGAATAGCGGATAGCAGGGGGCGATGAGGCAGGGCTTGTGATTGGTCACTAGGGCCCTGCGGAGCCAATAGTGAAACCGACCTGCAACGGGTCGGTTTTCTTTTTTTGGATGCGGGGAGTATTGGTTGCGGGAGTTGCGTCCCTATCCTGGAGCGGAACCACAGAGGACGCGCCGTTTCACAAGCATAGAGGCTGGCGGAGGTCACCGGGATGATCAAGAGAAGGTCCAGTATCCAGGTAATAGCCGACATGCTCCGATTGGGTGAGGCTGGCAAGACTGAGATCATGTACAGCGCCAACATGAGCTACTTCCAGCTTCAGAAGTATCTTCAATTCCTCACCGAGAGGGAACTGATAGACAAGGTAACCGTGGGAAATCCCAAGATAACCTACCGCATCACCGACAAGGGCCTCCGCCTGTTGGAAAGCATAGACAACATACTGGAGATGCTTGGTTCGGGGAGTGACATCTAGTTGGGCGCAACCTCGCTTTTTCTTCATCAGCGGCAGATACGCTCGGGCAATGCCGAGCGCTCCTACAGCGCCACCACAGTCCTCAATCGCGCAAGTGCCGAGGGATGAGGTATAGCCATTTAGGGAAGGGCTCATGTCTGACAAGAGGATGCTGATACTGCCTACACAGCTTGTCAAGAAGATTGACGAGAACCGTGGTGACATGGGTCAGGCCGAGTTCATCGATTTCCTCATGGACAGCCGCTTCCAGGAAGAGGAGAACGGCCAGGAACAGTTCGTCACAACGGAAGAGTTCGCGGTTTTCGAGCAGGGAATGAAGGACCTGTTCCGCAGCTTTCTCGACTTCTTCCTCAGCTTTGGACTGGAGATGGGCCAGAACGCCCCCAAGGGCGAACTCGAAGGACTGGACCACAGGCTGCACAGCCTGGAAGAGAGTCTCGACTTCGACAGAGGCGAAAGAAGGGCTAAGATCAGGTGGAAGTGAACTGAGCCGGTGAGTCCCGAGGGCCCCCGTCTGCGACGGGGGCTTTCTTTTTTCACTGCCCACCGCCAAGCCAAACCCCAGCCAATTCGCAATGTCTCCATGCGCGCCAGACAGCGATAGAACATTGTTCTAGTACATTGTCTCTTCCATTATCGAGAATTCCACGTCACAATTCTGCCAGTACCCAAGCGAAAGCTCTGATGGAGGGCGGTACCATGACTGAAAAGAGAATGCTGATAGTGCCGGAAGCCACTGCCCGAAGGATCGATGAGAATCGCGGCGACATGGGCCAGGCGGAGTTCATCGAGTTCTTGATAGATAGCCACTTCACACAGGAGAACCACAACAACGGCCATTACGTCAGCCGGGAGCAGTTTCTCGCTTTCGAACAAAGCATGAAAGAGCTGTTTCGCAGTTTCCTCGATTTCTTCCTCAGCCTTGGGATGGAAATGGAGAGCAGTCCCTCCGTGGCCGGAGCGGATGGTTTGGACGTGAAGCTGAAGAACCTCGAGGAGACACTGGAGCCGGACCAGGCTGAGAGGACAGCCAAGATCAAATGGAAGTGAGCTGGGCATCTTAGTCGGTCAGGGCATTGCCGGGTGAAACCGAAAGGAGGCAGATGATGTCAGTAGCGAGCGAGCTGTGGTGGCAAGGCAACGTCAGGGAGATATGGCAGAAGTGCTGCGGGTTCATTGACCTCAGCCTGGAGGACTTCATGAGCATCCAGCGACGGTTGATGCTGGAGCAGATCCAGTACCTCAACGGGTGCGAGCTGGGCCGAGCGGTGATGGGCGGCGCACGGCCGAGGAACGTGGAGGAGTTCCGGGCAATGGTCCCCCTCACCACCTATGCCGACTACTCGCCCTATCTCAACGATAAGCGCGAGGACACCCTGCCCGAGCCGCCAATCTACTGGCAGCGCACCTCAGGGAAATCGGAGGTGTTCCAGCACAAATGGGCCCCACTTACTCAGAGAGCCGCCGAGGAGCTGTCGTCGCTCATCCTTGCCGCCGCGGGTTTTGCCACCCTGAAGGAGAGGGGTGTCTTCCCCCTGAGCTACAATGAGAAGCTGCTCTACCTCATGGCCCCTCCACCCTACGTCACCGGCACCTACCTCATGTGGGCCAAGAAGGAGTTCGATTTCCATACGTTCCCTGCGCCGGACGAAGCAGCGAACCTGCCCTTCGAGGAAAGGATCAAGCAGGGCTTCCAGGAGGGCCTCGACAAGGGAGTGACCTTCCTCTTCGGGATATCCGGCGTTCTGGTGGCGGTAGCGGAAAGGATGGCCAGACGCGAGGACGAAGTGACACTGAGGTATCTGGTCTCCAAGCCCAGGGTACTCCTCAGGCTGATGAAGGGAATGCTCAAGGCCAGACTGGCGCGCCGTCCCATGATGCCGAAGGACCTGTGGTCGCTCAAGGGAATCCTGGCCGGCGGGACGGACACCTCCGTCTACAAAGACAAGATCAGAGAGATGTGGGGCAAGCCGCCGCTGGACGTCTATGGCTCCGCCGAGGCTTCCCTCATAGCAATGCAGACGTGGGACTACGAAGGGATGACCTTCGTCCCTCAGCTCAATTTCCTGGAGTTCATTCCTGAGGAAGAACGTGTCAGGGAGGCGAGCGACCCCGACTATCAGCCAAGCACTGTCCTCCTTGACGAGGTCAGGTCAGGGGAAGTGTATGAGATGGTCATCACCAACTTCCATGGTGGAGCTTTCACCAGGTACCGTCTCGGCGACCTGGTCAAGATAACCTCACTGCGCAATGACAAGCTCGGTATTGACCTGCCCCAGATGGCCTTCTACTCCCGGGCGGACGGCATCATCGAATTCGCCAACTTCTCCCATGCTCTTCTCACCGAGAAGAAGATCTGGCAGGCCATAGAGAACACGGGCATACCGTATGAAGACTGGGTAGCGCGCAAGGAGCCGAAGGAGGGGAAGCCAGTTCTCCATCTCTACGTCGAGCCACGGAACGGCGAGCAGAGCGTCGAGCAGTTGACGTCAGCAATCCACGACGAACTCAAGAAGCTGGACGACGGCTATGCCGAGCTGGAGACCCTCGGCTGGAAGCCCCTGGAGGTCACCTTCCTGTCCCAGGGCACGTTCAAACAGTACATCGCACGCCAGCAAGAGGCCGGCGCCGACCTCGCCCACCTCAAGCCACCACACATAAACCCCGCCGACGGCATTATGGACATCCTAACCGCAGCGGCCCCAGCAGCCCCAGCACCAAAGGTGAGGAGACGGCGAGGGGCGCGAGTCCCCGCCTAGACACACCGAGGAAGTTGGCGAAGCACCACCAGAGGGTAGCGCCTTTGAGGCGC
This sequence comes from uncultured Dehalococcoidales bacterium, assembly GCA_964438305.1. GTDB lineage: Bacteria > Chloroflexota > Dehalococcoidia > E44-bin15 > E44-bin15 > CAYTKL01. The sequence goes on from CAYTKL010000128.1 coordinate 4,397, forward strand.
TACCCTCCTTTTGCAGGGCGATACCGACCCAAGCAGCGTACCGCTGTATTGTTTGGTAAACTATTGACAACTTACGTTCTTATATATACGCTTGCCTTCTAGTAGCACACTATTGACAATTGGTGGGAAAATGTGCATAATAGAGTGCCACTATTATGCATAAGGCATCAGAGGCGGTAGATTAGATGAATATTTCCGTTGTAATCATCTCAATGGTAATACCCCTCCTGAGCTTCGTTGCCTATTGCGCCCTGCTCTATATCGTCCTGCGTCAGCGCCTGCAGCGAGTGCACAAGACCTTCGCCGTCTACATCGGCGCAGTAGCGGCGTGGGGCCTGCTCACTTTCTTCCTCTATTCAGGGTTCTTCGCCGACCACACGCTTCTGCTATTCCAGTTGCTCACCGTTCTGTTGTTGCTTCTGGTGGCCGCCTACTACCATTTCCTGCGGGCTTTCGGCAACCGGCCCAGTGGAATCACGGTGAAGGTCGCCTACGGCCTCGTACTGCTGTCCATTCCCGCGGCGCTCACCGGCCACCTGGTGGAAGCCGCGCACGTTACGGATGGACTGCCGGAGTCGACCCTTGGTCTGCCAGCGTACTTGCTCACGGTCGCCACGTTCGGCCTTCTGTGCTCAGGTGTCTTCTCGCTGATTCGACAGTACCGGCGCACCAGGGACGCTCTCGCCCGCAGCCGGATCGGCTACATAATCATCGGTTTCGGCGTTACCACGTTGTTCTTCATCAGCAACTTCGTCCCTGAGCTTTCCCGGTATCCTCTGGCCAACTTCGGCAACCTCATCAACGCTTTCATCATCACCTACGCCATCCAGAAGTACCAGCTACTGGATATCCGGCTGGTCACACGAAGAGGACTGGTATACGCTGTCCTGGCCGCCACCGTCATAGCGATATACGTGGGCCTGGCCACCATCATCGGCACGTACGTCCCCGTCTTGCCAGTC
>CAYTKL010000129.1:0-679 GCA_964438305.1 uncultured Dehalococcoidales bacterium
CCCCGGCTATCAGGCTCGCCACCATCGCCAGGGCCACCACCACCATCACTATCCTTGGTGTCTTACCTTTCATTCGACCTCCCTCCTATGTGGTTCTGTTCTCTGCGGGAGAAGAAGTGGCTCGCTCACCTCTCCTTCCCTCGACCTGGACGATCGTCCCACCCATCGCGCCCCATGTTTCTCTCTTTCCATGTCCTCCTGCATCACGATGGGTTCTCCGCTGCTCGATCGAGCCCAATCGTCCGGATGTTTGATCGGCTTTCCAGCGTATTGCGCCGCCTCCTTCTACCACACACCGCACGCTCTGTCAAGATTCAGCAGGTCTCTCCCCACTGAACTCCTCTCCGACTTCACCGACGCCCGTATCTGCGGTCACTGCCACGGGGTGGGCGGGTGGGACAAACCCACCTGGGGGGTGTGGTATGGGGAGGCGCACCGGGTAGCCTGGAGCATCCGCTCTAGGCAGGGTCGGAGCAGATGCTCCGACCTACCCTATACCGAAGAAGCGCACCGAGAAGCCGCGGACACCGCGGCGAGCTCGAAAAGGCCGCGGCGAGGTCGAAAAAGGATGGGAGGTTGCACGCGCAGGACGTTTGCAGTCACGGGCACCGCGGCGAGGGCGAAGAAGGCACTGCGGCGAGGACGAAAGAGCGCAGCGGGGTGGGAGGGTGGGAAGAAG
>CAYTKL010000129.1:779-5354 GCA_964438305.1 uncultured Dehalococcoidales bacterium
ACACCCGAGGTGGGGTTGCTCGGGGAGGGGAAGAAGAGGCGAAGCGAAGGCAGAAGGGCCTGCAATCCGGCAAACGTGTGAGACCGCTCATCCTTCGACAAGCTCAGGACGAACGGTTGGGAGGCGACAAGCTCAGGACGAACGGTTGGGAGGCGACAAACTCAGGACGAACGGTTGGGAGGCGACAGGCTCAGGACGAACGGTTGGAGAGCGACAGGCGCAAAGCGCAGCGAAGGTACATGGGGCCTGTCGCCCTTCGACAAGCTCAGGGCGAACGGTTGGGAGGCTACAGGCGCAAAGCGCAGCGAAGACGCACGAACGCCGCGGCGAGGCCGAAAAGGCCGCGGCGAGAGTGAAAGAGCGCCGCGGCGAGCACGAAGGAGCGCAGTGGGGTGGGGGGTGGGAAGAAGACACCCGAGGTGGGGTTGCTCGGGGAGGGGAAGAAGAGGCGAAGCGAAGGCAGAACGGCCTGCAACCCCGCAAACATGTGAGATCGCTCATCCTTCGACAGGCTCAGGACGAACGGTTGGGAGGCGGCAGGGCGACAGCGAACCGAGAAGCTACGGGCGCCGCGGCGAGGTCGAAAAGGCGGCGAGGACGAAAAAGGTTGGAAGGCGGCAGGGCCACGGCGAGGTCGAAACGGCGGCGAGGACGAAAAAGGTTGGAAGGCGGCAGGGCCACAGCGAACCGAGAAGCTGCGGGCACCGCGGCGAGGGCGAAACGGCGCCGCGGCGAGGGCGAGAAGATCGAAGAGGCTAGGCCGAGGCCTCAGCGTCGGTGGCCAGCACTGACTTCAGTGCCGATATCGCAACCTCAAGCATACCCTCGTCCGGCTTGCGCGTGGTCATCCGCTGCAGGGCGAGTCCGGGCAGCATGGCGATGCGCACAATCCTGTTGGTGACATGGTCGGCGGCCAGCCTGATGATCTCATAGCTGACGGCGCCAATGAGCGGCAGAATAGCGAGCCGCTCCAGGAACCGCAGCCACATCGCCGGCCGCCCCAGGAAGGCATGGGCGATTACGGCGATCACCAGCACCATGAGGAGGAAGCTGGTGCCGCAGCGCGTATGGGAGGTCCCGTACTGCCGCACCTCACTCACTTCCAGGTCCACCCCCGCTTCGTAGGCGTTGATGGTGGTATGCTCCGCGCCGTGGTAGGCGAACACACGGCCAACGTTGGGAATCAGGGCCACCGCGTTGAGGTAGAGGAGAAAGACCACCAGACGGATGACGCCGTCGGTGATGTTGCTTACCGTTGCCGAGATATAGGGGTCGATCATGCGCACGATCACCAGCGGCAGCGCCACGAACAGCCCCACCGCCAGGACGAAGCCCAGGCCCGCCGAGCCCCACAGCAGCAGCGGGTTGACCTTCTGCTCCTCCTCTTCCTCCAGCGCCACCGAGGCGGAGTAGGAGAGGGAGCGTATGCCGAGGACGAGCGTCTCCAGCAGCACTATGGGGCCGCGTACGAAGGGGATCCGCACCAGTCGCCCGCTGGCCCACCTTCCCAGGGGCTCGTTGCGCACCACGATGTCGCCATCGGGGCGGCGCACCGCGACCGCGGCGCACTTGCGACCGCGCATCATCACCCCCTCGAGGACTGCCTGTCCGCCGTAGTGGAACTTTCTTGCCAATGTCTCACCCAAACAAGAGGGGCGAGTGAGTCTCGCCCCTTCACCTTGTGGCGTTCGTTGTTGACGCGCTACTGCATGCCGTAGCGTCTCTTGAAGCGCTCCACCCTTCCCGCGGTGTCCACAATGCGTCGCTCACCGGTGAAGAACGGATGGCACTTGCTGCAAAGCTCCACCTTCAGATTCGGCTTGGTCGAGCCGACCTTGAAGGTGTTGCCGCAGGAGCAGGTCACCGTCGCTTCCACATACTCGGGGTGAATCTTGTCCTTCATACGAGTCGTCTCCCTATGAGTCGCCGTACACGCTTACCTTCTTCCTCAGCTTGGTAGCGTGCTCGAACTTGACCTTGCCATCGACAAGGGCAAACAGGGTGTGGTCCCGGCCCATGCCAACGTTGTTGCCCGGCCGGATCCTCGTGCCCCGCTGGCGGACGATGATATTGCCCGCCCGCACCTGTTCGCCGCCGAAGCGCTTGACCCCGAGGCGCTGCCCCTGGCTGTCTCGCCCCAGTCTGGTGCTGCCGCCGCCCTTCTTATGTGCCATCTTCTCTCCCCTTCCTCACTCGCGGATATATCTGCGGCCCCGGTGAGGCCGCTGCAGGTCCGTTCTAGCCGTAGGCGATGTTCAGCGGCACCAGGAGCAGTGTTGCGCTCCAGGTGAGCCCTATCAGTACCACCACGCCTATTATCGCTGCTGCAGTGGACCTGCCTTTTCTCGTGCCTGACTGCTCAACTCGCGACCGCTCGATCACCCCGCCGTAGATCGAGAACACGGCGAAGGCGGCGGCCACAAACCACAGCGCCAGCGAGACGTTGGTGGTAATCCACCAGAAATGCAGGATGAACGTGACTATTGCCACCACACTGGACAGGTAGATCGCCACGTCCCACAACCCGTAGGCCCTCGGTCTGGTCTCTTCCATTCTCATACCCCCATCAGCATACTATCTCTTTGATAGCCAGCCTGGTGTGGACCTGGCGGTGGCCTTTCTTCCGGCGATAGCGCACCTTCGGCTTGTACTTGAAGACGATGATCTTGCGGTGCCTGTTCTCGCCGAGCACCTCGGCGATCACCTTCGCCCCCGCCACAGTGGGCTCACCCACCTTCGTCCCCTTCTCATCAGCGACCAGCAGCACGTCTTCAAGCTCGACGGTGCTCCCTTCCTCTGCTGAAAGGCGCTCCACCTCCAACGTGTCCCCCGGAGCCACCTTGTACTGCTTGCCCCCGGTTCGAACTATAGCGTAAATGCTATTACCTCCGCTCTGGACATTCAAACCTAGATTGTAGCAGTCCCCTTTGAAGGTGTCAATGGCAGGTGCTCTCTCGCCCTCGCCTTCTCGACCTCGCCGCGTTTTTCCTGCTCGCCGCGGCGCCCGCTCCTTTTCGGACTCGCCGCGGTGCACGTGACTGCAAACGTCCTGCGCGTGCAGCCTTCCAACCGTTCGCCGCTTCGACCTCGCCGCGGCGCCCCCGGCTTCCTGGCTCGCTCTTGGTCTGGGGGTTTCCAACCGTTCGCCCTGAGCCTGTCGAAGGGTGAGCGGTCTCGTGCGCCCCTTCGACCTCGCCGCAGCGCCCCTTCGGGCTCGCCGCGGTGCCGGCCCCGCTGTCGCGCTGTAGTTGCGTGATTCATCAGGCATGGCTGCCCAATGAATTGGGCAACTACCTCCTGGGTGTCACCGTTCGCCCTGAGCCTGTCGAAGGGCCGCTCACCCATTGCTGCAGGGGCGTTCAACTGAACGCCCCTGCATGAGAACATACTGCCGTGTTGGCTTGACCGCGGCTACTCTATCTCCTCCTGCATCCCCTCGACCATGTCCTGGATCTCCTCCACCGTTGCCTTGAGGATGAGCACGGTGCAGGAGCCACTCCTGGAGAAAACGATCTTGTCCAGCGCTTCGGCAGCTTCGGCGGGCATGTCGGCCGTGTTGCGATAGTACGTCCTAGCGCCGAAAAGCACCGCCTTCAAGCCCTCGGCGAGGACGGGCGACGAGAGACAGACCCTTACCTCCAGGGTGATCTGGTCTCCCTCCTTGTCCAGGCCGGCTCCAATCGCCTCGATGTGCTCCAGCGTCTCCGAATCGATGGACACCTCGTCCTCGGTGGCGTCCCCTATCGTCTCCGGCGGCACCGCCGCCGCCACTCTCACCCACACGTCGCCGAGCGACTCGTACAGGTCAACCACCGGCCCGGTCAGAGGCGTGGCGTACCCCGCGGCAACGTCGATGGCGTCCTCCACCGCGTCAACCGTGCCTACCAGAAAGGCATCGTCGCTGAGGAAGCATATCGCGTTCTCCTCCGAATCGTCGGTGTATACGTCATAGCCACGATGAGTGTAGACCGTCAGCTCTCCGCCGGTCTCGTCCTCGATGGCCTCTATCAGGTCCTCTTCGTCCACCGTTCCCGTTACAAAAGCCCCCCAGTAGCCGTCTTCGCACTCGATGTCGCTGAATATTACCGCCTTAACGAAGTCGGTCAGGTCGATGCCGGTCTCCTCCTCGATCTCGTCCAGTGCCTCATCCAGGGTCTGGGGCATCTCGGGGTCCTTCTCCGCCTCATCGTAGGCTTCGACGAGGTCTTCGTCGGTGAGGATCTCGGTTATCTCAATCGAGGCCACCAGATTGGCCCGCTGCGGCACCGGATCGACAAGCGGCTCCGGCGAGCGGGCGGAGTGACAGCCGGTGGCAACAAGGACGCCGACAAAAGCGACGCTTGCAATCAATACAATGGCTTTGTTGACCATGATACACCTCCGAAGGCAGTAAATAGTAACATATCCTTTAGAGAATGTCAAATACTATTCGCTCTCGCCGCGGCGCACGTGACCGCAAACGTCCTGCGCGTGCAGCCTTCGAACCGTTCGCCCTGAGCCCTGTCGGCTTCCAACCGTTCGCCCTGAGCTTGTCGAAGGGTGAGCGGTCTCGTGCGCCCCTTCGACCTCGCCGCG
>CAYTKL010000130.1:0-5302 GCA_964438305.1 uncultured Dehalococcoidales bacterium
TCGACCTGCACCGGCCATTGACTCACAGGGTACGAGGGCTCATAATGACCAGAGCATCGGGCAGCCGCCGCGACTCGCGTGCCCGCAGTGGTAGACCATGGACACATTAAGGCTGGGCAAGAGCGAACTGAGGGTGTCCCGCATAGGCTTCGGTGGCATACCCATCCAGAGACTCACCGAAGAAGAGGCGGTGAGCGTCGTCACAACCTGTATCAACCTCGGCATCACCTTTCTCGACACCGCCAATGCCTATACCACCAGTGAGGAACGTATCGGCAAGGCGATTGCGGGGCAGCGCGAGCACCTGATTATTGCCACGAAGTCAGGCTCGCGAGACCGCGCCGGCATCGAGGCTCATCTGAAGCAGAGCCTGAAGCAGCTTGGTGTGGAGTGGATCGACCTGTACCAGCTTCACAACGTCAGCGACTTCGACACCTATCGCCGGATACTGGAGCCGGATGGCGCCCTGTCCGTGGCGCTGGAGGCCAAGAGCGCCGGCCTGGTGAGGCATGTGGGCGTCACCTCGCACTCCATGGATGTCGCCAAGGAAGCGGTGAAGTCGGACCGCTTCGAGACCGTCATGTTCCCCTTCAACTTCGTTACCTCCGAGCCGGCCGACCAACTCCTGCCCCTGGCCAGGGAACATGACGTGGGCTTTATCGCCATGAAGCCGCTCGCTGGAGGCATGCTCGACAACGTGAACATCGCCTTCAAGTACCTGCTGCAGTTTCCCGACGTGCTTCCCATACCTGGCATACAGGAGGCGGATGAGATACGCCAGATCATGAGTGTAGTAGAGGGTCCGCGGGAGATGACCGAGGCGGAGCATGCGGAGATGCAGCGGATGCGGGAGGAGATGGGCACAAGGTTCTGTCGCCGCTGTGACTACTGCCAGCCCTGCAGCGAGGGCATACCCATTTCGATGGTGACGAACTTCACCGGATTCCTCAGACGTATGCCGCTGGAGCGTCTCTTCTCCGGCGGGATTGCCGCTGGCATGGAGAAGGCGGCGAGTTGCAGCAAGTGCGGCGACTGTGAGCCCAGGTGTCCCTATGACCTTCCCATAATGGAGATGGTGGAGGAGAACGCCGCCCTGTATCAGGCGGAGAAGAAGAAGTACCTGGAGCGTACGGCGACGCGATAAGCGAAGCCGGGGACGGAACGACACAGACCGAAGGGGGCTAAGGACATGGAACAGCCTGAGTATGAGACCGAAACCCTGGTGTTGCAGGGCGACTACTTCGGCGTGGTGCAGCAGCACCGGCGCGGGATGCCGGTGGTTGGGGAGCTGGTGAGAATGCTCAATGATGAGGACTCCGGTGCGCGTGGCGGCGCCACGGCGACGTTGGGCGCGATTGCCGAAACAGATGCCGGCGCCGTGAGACCGGGTATTCCCCGGATGATCGAGCTGCTCGGCGATGAGAACTCCGATGTGCGGCGCAACGCCGCATGGGCCCTATGGGTCGTGGGTGAAAGCGATGCCACCGCGGTAAGGGACGCCGTTCCCAACCTGGTGGGGCTGCTCGATGACGAGATGGGGGTTATCCGGGGCGCCGTTGCCGCCGCCCTGTGGACCATCGCCCGCAACGATGCCGAGGCAGTGAAGCCTGCCGTTCCCAAGCTGACCGGGCTTCTCAACGATGAGGTTGGCCTCGTCCGTGGGGCTGCTGCGGCAAACCTGGGGCTGGTCGCACAGATAGATGCCGAGTCGGTCAAGCCGGCCGCGCCCAAACTGGCTGAAATGCTTGACGACGAAGATGCCAACGTACGGCGCAGTGTGATTGCGGCCCTGGGGGGCCTGGCCACCTCCAGTCTTGACGTGGTGAAGGACGTCGCTCCCAGGCTCATGAAGATGCTCGATGATGATGATGCCGCCGTTCGCGGCCACAGCGTGTCGACTCTCGGTGTCATCGCCGAGGGCGATCCCGATATCGTCAAACCCGTCGTCCCGAAGCTGGTGGAGTTGCTCGACGACGAGGACCACCTTGTACGCGGGCACTCCATATCCGCCCTACTGGCAGTCGGTCGAAGCGGCCTCGGTGTGGTGCGGGACGCCATGCCCAAGCTCGTCGCGATGCTCGAGCATGAAGATGTGAACCTTCGCAGCGCCGCTGCCACCGCTGTGGCGCAGGTCGCCCGCGTTGACCCCGACATGGTGCGCGATGCCGTCCCCGGGTTGAAGAAGCTGCTCGAGGATGAAGACGCATACGTGCGTGGTGCCGCCACCGTCGCACTGCGCATGCTGGAAGATACGTAGCGGGAAGGCATCAGAGACACCGTCACCGAGTCCCGTCGGCACGGTGCGGCGCGGCGTCTGCTACCGGTCCCAAAGCCGGAAGGGTGGATACCTGTCTGTCATCAGCGATGCGTAGGCGTACACCCGATAGGTCCACCGGTTCAGGCCAACAAGAAGGTCGAAAAGGTCATTGGGATACCTGCCGGTGAACAGAAGGATCACGCCAGCGATAAGGGCGAGGAGGAAGACCAACCCCCCGCCGTTGCTTTCACCACCGCCCTGGAAGATGCCCACTATGATGTAGTGAGGGATCGCCAGAAGCCACCACTTGACCAGCACCAGCCCGCGGGAGAGCCTCTCGGGGTACTCCACCTCCAGATCGGCGGGATAGCCGCCGGCCCGCAAGGTGAAGGGCGGGTACCGGTCGGTGCCCAACACCTGGTAGGTGTAGAAGCCCACCCGCCATGTCCATCGCATGACACCGACGTTGAAATCGAACAACCCTCTGGGGTACTTCGCGGTGAACAGGATGGCGAAGAAGGCGATGATAGTCACCACGAAGAAGGCTACCCACAGAAACGCCAGCACGATGTAATGCGGCAGCGCCAGCAGCCATTTGAGGAGCCACCAGCCACGGCCGGGTGGTTCGCTCAGTTCACCTGTTATCGATACCGGGTAAGTCGCCTGCTGTTCCGACATCGGCTACCTCCTTGGCTGCTCTCTCCGGGCCATCCGCAAGGTTGGTCAACCTATGGTCCCGAGACACGACCTTGCGACCGCAGATTCTAGACTCTTCCACCGCGCCTGTCAACAGGCGACCGCTCTCGCCGCACGGAACACATGCCCTGCCGGCTGCGCCCGCGGTCACTTCAGGCAAGAGCCAGACCAGCCGATGTGCGCCCCCTTTCGCGCCGGAAGGCGTTACTCCTGGCGGCTGGCCGTCTCTTCACGTCGCGCCGCGGGGCCGGTCTCCGGGATGAGCAGCCCGGCGACAACGAGGAGAAACGGAAAGACACAGGTCACCCCCAGGCCCAACTGGAGGGAACCGAAGGCTTGAGCAACGTACCCCGCCATTATCGGGCCTATCGAGGCGCCGGCGGTGAACATGCTCCCGACAAACGCGGTAGCCACAGCAAGCTCGCTGGTCTTAATCCGGGGTAGCTCGTAGGGTATGGTGTAGATGATGGGGAAGTAGACCTCCGAGAGCCCCCACAGGAACCACAGGACGCCAAGCAGGGGAAACGAATTGGCGAACAGGATTCCCAGCGTCAACGGAGGCAGGAAGAACCCCGGAATCCACAGCAGAGGCTTGCGGCGGCCGATCTTGTCCGAGATGACGCCGCCGACCATGCAGCCGATCATGAAGCCGTAGTAGGTGAGTCCCAGGCAGTAGCTGGCCTGCTCCAGCGACACTATCCCTTCCTGCAGGGCGAACTTGGGCCACAGGGTCTCCATGGCACCGAAGCACAGCATGTCGCCGGTGATGCCCATGCCCAGCAGCCACAGGGCCTTGTACCTGACCAGCGCCTTGATGGGAAAAGGCTCACGGGCCTCGCTGGCGACGTCGGTGACGGGGTGGGGGTTCTCACGGCCAAGGACCATCCACCCGAGGAAGGTGAGCGCGGAGAGCCCGCCAAAAAGGTAGAAGGTGTTCCTCCAGCCGTTGAGCGCCTCTATCAGGTCGCCGGTGACGAAGATGACGGTGGCTGCCGCGGCTCCAATGCCTACCGTCAGGATGGAGTTCACCAGGGTGATCCTGCTCGCGGGAAACCACTGCCGCACAAGGTGGGGACGGGCGGGAATTCGAGCCAGGGTAATGGCCATGAAGGCGATACGGGCGGCGAGGAGTATCCAGTAGTTGGGAGCCCATCCCTGAAGGAACACCAGGGGTACGCCGACCAGCGTTGACACGGCAACCAGCCTCTTGGGGCGGTAGCGCGCCAGGAGAGAAGCGAAGGGAATGGACAGAAGCGCCGGCACCATCCAGTTGAACGAGCCCAGCCAGCCCGTCTGGCTCAGGCTCATTCCCATTTCCTCGCTTATGGGAGGCAGGAGAACTCCCAGCGAGAACATCATGGCGTGCACCATGGAATCGATGGCCATGAACGCCCCGATTACCACCCAGCCGTAGTTCCACTTCCTCCCAGCGGGGCCTTCCACAGTGCCAGCGTTCGGGGGTGACTCAGCAGCTATCTTCTCGACCTCGTTCAGCCTTATTGTCGTCAGTCGGCGCCAGCCGAGGAAACACCGACCGAGAATGTACCACACTGGCCATTGGGTCGACAATAGTCCGTGCAGGTCCTGGAAACGAATATCTCAAGAGAGCGCTTCAAGGGCGTACAACTCGACGGCTTTTCGCAGGGAGGAGAGGGCGGCGTCTTCCGGTGCAGGGCGCGGCCTAGACCCCGGCGGGCGGCTCTGTCTTCAACGGGCGGGTGCTCACCACGAGGCACAGGGCGACAACGGCGAGTCCAGCGAAGACGAACCATGTGCTCCGATAGGTGCCCCAGGTGTCGTATACCCACCCCGCCAGGGGAGGACCGCTGAGGCCTCCCAGCATGTTGACACCAATGATGAGGCCGAATATGGTGCCGAAGCTGGCTCTCCCGAAGTACTCTCTCCCCAGCGAAGGCCTCAGTGAGTTGCCGCCCCCGTAGCCGATTCCAAAGAGGAGGAGGAAGAACACGAGAAGCCACGTGCCCGCTGTGCCGGCAAGGGCAAAACACAGTGACCCCAACCCCATCATGCCGAAGGCCACTGCCGCCATCACCCTTCTGTTGACCCGGTCTCCCAGCCAGCCCAGCCCGAAGCGCCCGACAATGCTGATCAGGGGCACCGCGGTGGCGACAACCGTGGCCATCGACCTGCCGATGCCAATGCTGCTGAGATACGGCATTACGTGAGTGACTATCGAGCTCACCAGCAGGACCTGAACGGTGTAGGCGAGTGCCAGTTGCCAGAAAGTGCGACTCTTGAGAGCGGTCCTCACCCTGATCTCGACATCGACATCGACGGACTGTACTGGGGGTATGCTGCCATCGCTGTTTGGCGGCTGCGGTACCGCAC
>CAYTKL010000131.1:0-5123 GCA_964438305.1 uncultured Dehalococcoidales bacterium
GCTACCAGGTGGCCGGCTTCAGCCACGAGACCATCAACTACCTGCTGGGCGGCGTCTATCGCGCCTCCTACCGGCCGCTGAACGACAACATCATCAACGGCCGCATCAGGGGCGTAGCCGGCGTCGTCGGCTGCAACAACGCCCGGGTGCAACACAACTACGGCCACATCGAGATGGTGAAGGAACTCATCAAGAACGACGTGGTGGTGGTGACCACCGGGTGCAATGCCATCGCCTGTGCTGCGGAGGGGTTGCTTCTGCCTGAGGCAGCGGCCAAGTACGCTGGCGAGGGGCTGGCCGAGGTGTGCGAGACGGTGGGTATTCCGCCGGTGCTGCACATGGGTTCCTGCGTCGACAACAGCCGCATCCTGATGGCATGCGCTGCCATGGTGAAGGACGGCGGCCTGGGTGACGACATCAGCGACCTGCCGGTGGCCGGTGCCGCTCCGGAGTGGATGAGCGAGAAGGCCATCTCCATCGGGCAGTACTTCGTTGCCTCGGGGGTGTACACCATATTCGGTGCCACCTGGCCCACATCGGGCAGCAAAGAGGTTACCGAGTTCCTGTTCAAGGACATGGAGGAGCTGTACGGCGGCATGTGGGACTTCGAGGAAGACCCCATTGAGGCAGCCCACAAGATGATTGCCCACATCGACAAGAAGCGCAAGGCGCTGGGCATCGACAAGGCCCGAGAGCGCGTCCTCTACGACATGGACATGCGCCGAGAGCTCTAGGGCATACGAGCCTGGCTGAGCTAAGAAGCAAGGCCTAGACCTTTGTGTTGAAAGAGGCCTCCTCCCGAGTATAATAGTCGCCGAGGAGGCCTCTCCTATTGGCGGCCGAACATGAACCACAATGACGGACGTACCGCCAAACCAGCGCAGTTCCTGGCGGACAACGTGGGACTCCTTCCGCAGGGACGGGTCCTTGATGTCGCCATGGGAGAGGGGCGCAACGCCGTCTATCTGGCCACAATGGGGTTCAGCGTGGAGGGCGTCGATGCATCCCCTGAAGCGGTGAAGGCTGCTCTGGAATCGGCGCGACAGGCCGGCGTCAGCATCACGGCGCAGGTCGCCGACCTTGAGGCGGGGTACCGCATCGAAAGCCAGTCGTTCGACGTCATCATCTGCTTCAACTACCTGCAGCGCTCGCTCATTCCTCAGATCAAGGATGGTCTGCGCCAGGGGGGGATGGTGGTATACGAGACCTTCACTGTGGACCAGGCGCAGTTCGGCCGGCCGAGGAACCCCGACCATCTGTTGAAGCACAACGAGTTGCTGAACGCCTTCCGCGACTTCCGCTGTCTTCGCTACTACGAGGGAATCGTAGGCGGCCGCAAGGCCAGCGCCGGCATAGTGGCGCAGAAGGTCTAGCCATGCGGTACTGATGCACCCACATCGCCAGGTGTGCACACTGAAGAATGCCGGAGCCGATAAGGCCTAACCAAGGAGGTGTGAAATGGAGACTTTCAAGGGCAAGGGACATCTACCCGGAGCTGACCGGGAGTGGAACATCGAGCTGGAGATAGAGTGGGGAGAGAACGAGGCCAGCATTCGCATTGACGAGGCGCCTGGCGGCATAGCCGACTGGCCCGGTCTGCTGGTGCACACCTTCGGTACGGAGGAGATAGCATTCAGGACCAAAGGCATCCCACCACTGTTCACCCACTGGTGGCATTTCGTCCGAGGCGGTGATGACAACCTGTGGGGGATCGTGCTGGGGCTGCCCGACGTCTCGGGCACGTGGAGAACCTGCATGCTCTCAATGGAGAAGGTCAAGTAGCCCTGCGCAGTGTGCCGCCGCCAGCGCCCGTCCGAAGAGTACTGCCTGCAACCCACCCTCTGCCCGGCCCAGGCACATCGCATTCTGTCGGGCCCGTCTGTACAGCGCGCAGTCCGGACGATATCATAGCCAGGGCGGCCAGGCAACTCTACAGTGGTCGCTTTGTTGCCCCTATTGGAAAGGAGCATCCGTATGAAAATGCACAACTACCTCGACGTGGAGGCAACGGAAGACGCTCCCGGCGTGCTGCGCCGTGTGGTAGTGGGGCCCGATGAGGGCGCTCCCCGGTTCATCATGCGCGTCTTCGAAGTCGCACCGGGGAGTTCAACTCCATTCCACTCACACTGGTGGGAACACGAGGTCTTCGTTCTTTCCGGCAAGGGCACGGCGAGGAGCGGTTCCGAGCACACCCCGATAGGAGAGGGAACCGCCATCTTCGTCGAGCCCAACGAGGAGCATTGCTTCATAAACACCGGAAATGAGGTCTTCCGTCTTATCTGCGTGATCCCGGTGCCCGACGCAGTTCCAGAGACGGCGCGGTAGGGGCGCAACTCCAGTCAAGCTCGAAGTCCTTGCCGCACCTCCCGGTCATCTCCTAGACGTCTATCACGCCGATGTAGCCAGAGGTGCGCACGACCTCTCGGTAGACCGCGGCCCCTGTCCGGTAGGACCGCTAGGCCGTGGATGAGGTCCACGCCTGCGGCGAAGGGGCCGTCCTCAGCCGGGGGCGGCGCAGCATCTTGTGTATCTCCACCACAAGGATGACGGACAAGGCTATCATCACGATCCTGCCCCACGTTTCCAGACCCAGCGGCTCCAGCCGGAGCAGGAACTGTGTCGGCGCCACATACATGGCACCCACGTGGGCCGCCAGCGACAGCGACGTGCCAATGAGAAGCAGGCGATTGGTCAACGGGTTCTTGGCGAAGGCGGACTTCTCCTCAGAGCGGCAGTTGAGCACGTGAAAGACCTGGAAGGTCACCAGAGTCGTCAGGGCAGCGACTCTGGCGTACTCAATTGTAGCCCCACCACCCCACTCCCAGGCAAATATGCCCAGGGTCCCCGCCGCCATCACCAAGCCGACAATCACCGACCGCTCGATGAAGACCCGCGACAGGATACCCTCCTTCGGGCTCAATGGTGGTCTCCGGTATTGCTCTTTCTCTCCAGGCTCAAAAGACAGTCCGACATCCTCGATCCCGTTGGTCACCAGATTCAGCCACAGGATCTGGGCCGGCAGCAGCGGGAGCGGCCACCGCAGAGCGAGACTGCCGAGTATGGCGAGAAGCTCACCGATACCCGATGAGATAAGGAAGAAGGTCGCCTTACGGATGTTGGAGAAGGCCGTCCGTCCCTCCTCCACTGCGGCATACACCGTAGCGAAATTGTCGTCGGTAAGGACCATCTCACTGGCTTCCTTGGCCACGTCGGTGCCCGAGCGGCCCATTGCCGCCCCTATATGCGCCGACTTGAGCGCTGGAGCGTCATTCACACCATCTCCGGTCACGGCGACGATGTGCCCCTGTCGGCGCAATGTGTTCACCAGCCGCAGTTTCTGTGTCGGCCTCACCCGTGCGTATACCGAGACGTGACGGGTCACACCCTCCAGTTCCGCATCGGGCATCTCCTCCAACTGAGGGCCGGTGCGAACCTCGGCTGTCCCTGCGATGATGCCCACCTTCTCGGCGATCGCCGCCGCCGTCGTCGGGTTGTCTCCGGTCACCATCATCACGCGAATACCCGCTCGGTGGCAGGCGGATACGGCCTCGATGACCCCCTGGCGTGGCGGGTCCATCATTCCCTGGAGCCCGAGAAACACAAGCCCCCTGGGCTCGCCTTTGGTTACCTCCTCCGCCACCTCAGGTCCCTCTCCCATCGCCATCGCCAGTATCCGCAGACCGTCCCTGGCCATACGTTGGGCCTCATCAGTGGCCTGCTCAGTGTCCAGTTCCTCACGGCCGTCCCGGCCCATTTGGGCATCGCACATCTCCAGCACCCGCTCCGGTGCTCCCTTGACGAAGACCACTTCCCTCCCATCGCGCGTGTGCACCGTGGCGGCGAACATCCAGTTGGCGTCGAAGGGGACCTCAGCCTCCAAGCGGTATCGCTCAAGCAGCTCCTCCTTGTAGAGCCGCGCCTTGGCACCGCTCAACAGCAGGGCCACCTCCGTGGGGTCCCCCGTTGGCACGAGCAGACCGTCAACCGACGACAGGGATGCCTCATTCGGAAGAACCCCTGCCGCCAGAGTCAAGTACAACGCCGGGCTCTCGTTGATATCCACCTCAGCGCCATCCCGCTCTACCCTCCCCAGCGGGTCCAGGCCTCCACCGGTGACCTGATAGCTGGTGCCCCCCGCCCATACGGTCTGCACTGTCATCTGGTTCTGCGTCAGGGTTCCCGTCTTGTCGGACATAATGACGGTGCAACTCCCCAGCGTTTCCACCGCGGGCAGGCGGCGTATTATGGCGTTCCGTTTCGCCATCCGCCGCACACCGACCGCCAGTGCGATACTCATCACGACAGGCAAGCCCTCGGGAATAGCGGAAACGGCAATGGCCACCGCGGTAAGGAACATCTCCACCACACCCTTGCCCAGGGTGAGGCCAACGGCGAAGGCGAGCACGCTGGCTCCCACGATGGCGATGCTCACCAGCCACCCGAACCGCTTCATGCGGCTCTGCAGTGGGGTCTCCGCCCGTCTGGTGCCCACCAGGCTCTCGGCGATGGCGCCCATCTCAGTCCGCACTGCGGTTGCCACCACGACTCCCGTGCCCTTGCCTGAACTGACGGCGGTGCCCATGAAGGCCATGTTACTCTGGCCCGTGGGACCGACCTTAGTCTCGGGCGGCAATGCCTCGGGGGACTTGGCGGCAGGGACAGACTCACCCGTCAGCAGCGATTCGTCTATGCCAAGGCGATTCGAACCCAGCAGCCGCAGGTCCGCAGGCACGATGTCGCCGGCCTCCAGCAACACGACATCGCCGGGCACGAGTTCAGCGCTGTCGATCCTTTGCTGCTCGCCATCGCGACGCACCACAGCCCTGGGGGTCGTCAGACTGAGGAGAGCCTGTATGGCATTCTCCGCCCTGTACTCCTGGACGAAGCCAACGACTGTGTTGAGCACCACCACCATGCCTATGACTATGGCATCGGTCCAGTGCTGAATGGCCAGGGTGACGACCTCTGCCGCCAGCAGAAACTAGCTGAGAGGCCCATTCACCTGGTGGAGGAGAATGCTCCAGGGGCTGGTCTCCTTGGTTAAGAACAGGAAAGTCATGTGTAACGATATCTCCTTGCTTGACCGCTTGTGGGGGAGAAGACCCTCCTCCATGCCGACCAGG
>CAYTKL010000132.1:0-5115 GCA_964438305.1 uncultured Dehalococcoidales bacterium
TGCCCGTGCCCTGATAGTCATGGATGAGAGTGTGAGACCGCTACTGCGCAGCTACGGCATGCTCACTCGAGACTCGCGGATAAAAGAGCGGAAGAAATACGGCCTCATCCGTGCCCGCAAGAGGCAGCAGTACACCAAGAGGTAGAGTGTCACACGCGGGGCATCCCCAGTCCCCTCTGGGCGATGATGTTGCGCTGGATCTCGTTTGTTCCCATGGCGACTATGATGCTGTTCGCCGTCAGGTACATATCCGACGCCCGCCCGTCAAGGAAGGCACGTCTGGCCCCAGGGCTCAGTTGACCGTATAGTCCCATCATCTGAGTGGCAATCTTGGCCATCCTCAGAAGCGTCTCTGAGCCCAGCGTCTTCACGATGGGGCCCTCGACGCCCGGAATCTCCCCTTTCGTCTGCTGCCATATGATGCGGTACCCCACCATTCGCATTGCCTCGATCTCGATGGCGAGTTGTGCCAGTTGGTGTCTGATGAATGGGTCCTTGCCCAACTGTTTCCCGTCGATGGTGGTGTCCTTGACGAAGTCGACGAGGTCATGCAGATTGCGGCGGGCCGCGGCCGCCAGGGCGACCCCCCCGCTCCTCTCGAAGGACAGGGCGATCATTGAATGATACCAGCCGCGGTTCTCCTCGCCGATCATGTTGGCTTTGGCAATGTGGACGTCATCGAAGAAAACCTCGTTGAAAGTATGGTGGCCGGCCATGTTTATGATGGGGTTGATCGTCATGCCGGGGGACTTCATGTCCACGAGCAGGAGGCTGATGCCCTTGTGTTTCGGAGCGTCCGGGTCGGTCCTAACCAGCAGCCAGCCCCAATCGGCTATGTGCCCGCCGCTCGTCCAGACCTTCTGCCCGTTGACGATGTACTCGTCGCCCTGAGCGACAGCGCGGCACTGCAGGGCCGCCATGTCCGAGCCGGCCTGCGGTTCACTGTACATGGTACACCACCACCTCTCCCCGGCCGCCAGCGGTGGCAGGTGCTGCTTCTTCTGCTCCTCCGAGCCCAGAAGCAGCAGCGTCGGCCCAACCCAGGATATGCCGCCGACCCCCATATCCGTGCCGGGAAGCCGGTAGTAGGACGCCTCCTCCTTGAAAATGGCGTGCTTGACCGGCGATACTTCCAGCCCGCCGTAGTCCTTGGGCCAGTTCATCGCCAACCACTTCCTCTCCCCCAGCTTCTTCGCTATCTGCTTGGTGAACTCGAAGTTCTCCGGGGCGAACTCATCCTCGCCGACCGCTGCATAGTCGGGAGGCAGTTCCTGCTTGATGAACGCCACCACTTCCTCGCGAAATGCCTCTTCGTCCGGCGTGAATCTGAAGTCCATATCGTCCCCTTTCCAGCGAACCCAGCGAGCGGCTCATTCTAGCATCAGGAGTCCACCTCAGCAAGCCTTTTCTTCACGTAGTCGATGGCCTTTACCGGGGAGGGATCGACGCCGTTGAGCATGGCCAGGTAGCAACTGACGTAGTCCCCAAAGGCGACTGCACTCATCATCTGGCCCAGAAGGCTCTCCCCGGGGAAGTCGATGGTTTCGTGGGCGATGCGCGCATCGGCGAGAAGCTCAGCGGTCACCTGGTATCGCGCTGCGATGCGGGGGTGAAGCGAGGGGCAGCGGAGCATGACGACGAACCCCTTGTCGGAGAGCCACGAGGGGAACTCATAGCCGACCACCGCGTTATGGTTCAGTTCGGGCAGGCATTCGGACACAACCAGGTTCTTGCTGTTCTCATTGAGCTGGCTCTTCCAGCGGAGGGCTACCTCGCAGAGTATGCCGGCGCCATAGACCAGTATCATGCGCTCCGAGAGCCTGGTCGCCAGCTTCTTGGCCGGGTTGGCCTCGGTCGGGACGTCCGGGCCGAGTCGTGCCGCAACACCCTCGAGAAGGGTGACCGTCTCACGCACGTCCTTCGGCTCAACAGCGACAATACCCAGCTTGTGGCACATTCCGAGCAGTGAGAAGAAGCTGAAGCCGAAGGCGGCACGAGGCTGCCCCTCATACTGGAAATGCAGTACGGGCACGGCGTTCTCCTCGGCAAGGGCCTTCAAACGGCCCCCGGTGGTGACGGCCAGCTTCCTGGCCGGGGTTCTCAATGCCAGGGAGAACGCGGACAGCGTCTCCTCGGTGTTTCCTGAGTAGCTTGACGCGATAACCAGCGTGCGCTCGCCCACCGACGACGGCAGGTCATAGTCCCGATGGACCAGAACAGGTACTCTGCCGGTGTGCAATGCCAGGCCGCGCAGCAGGTCGCCGCCAATGGCGGAGCCGCCCATTCCCAGGATAACCACCATGTCTATGTCGGAGTATGCCGCAGCCAGGGGGAGGTCGAGTGCGTTTCGCCACGCCTCAGTGCACTGGCGGGACAGCCCGCCGACCTCCTTCAGCATGCCAGAAGCATCGTACTTGCCATAGACCTGGGGGTCGTCCAGGTTCACCATCGGTCAGACTCCAGCGATTCTCTTGCCTTCAGCGAGGAGCCGTCTGACTCGCTCAGGGCTGTCGCTCTCGGCGTAGATGCGAAGGAGAGGCTCCGTGCCTGAGAAGCGGATGAGGAGCCAGCTTCCGTCTCCCAGCAGGAAGCGAAAGCCGTCATCACTTCGTACCTCCCGCACACTCGTACTGTCAATAGTGCTGGGGGCGTCCTGTGAAAGGCGGTTGCTGACGGCCTGACGTTCTTCCGGCGGGAACTCGACATCCACTCGATCGTAGTGGTGAGGTCCCACCCTCCCGTAGACATAATCTATGAGCTGGGAGGGGGTCTTCTGCTCCCTTACCATCAGATCGAGGAAGAAGAGGCCGGACAGGATGCCGTCTCGCTCCAGAATGTGACCGCGAAACGCGTAGCCGCCGCTCTCCTCACCGCCGATCAGTGCGTCCTCGGAGGTCATCTTGGGTGCCACATACTTGAAGCCTACGGGTGTCTCGTACACCGGCACGCCGTAAAGCTCTCCCAAACGGTCGAGCATGGCGCTGGACGTTATCGTCTTCACGATGGCACCCCGCTGTCCGCGCACCTCCAGGAGGTAGAGCGCCAGCAGGGCGAAGACCTGAAGGGTGGTGAGGTAGTTGCCCCGCTCGTCAACAACGCCCAGACGGTCAGCATCGCCATCGGTGGCCAGCCCCACGCTGGCCCCGCTCTCTCTCACTGTGGCACACAGTTCACCCAGGTTTGGCCCGATAGGCTCGGGACGAAGGCCGGGGAAGAGTGGGTTCCTTTCACCATGGATCTCGATGACCTCGGTGGCGTCTCCTTTGAGCAGGCCGCTGAGGTATCCTATGCCCGCTCCATACATTGAGTCCACCGCCACCTTGAGCCCGCTGCGACGCAGCCGTTCGAGGTCGACCAGTTCTCCGATATGGCGGATGTAAGCTGAAGCGGGGTCGAACCTCTGCACCATCCCATCGTCTATCGCCTGCTCAAGCGGCATCCGCTTGACATTGTCTCCACCCTCAAGGGCGGAGATATGCTTTTCGAGCTGGACGAGGACTTCCGGTGAGGCGGCAGCCGCCTGGTCCACCCGGTACTTGAAGCCATTCCAGGAGGCAGGATTGTGGCTGGCGGTGATAATGATGGCTCCACCCGCCTTCTGCATCAGGATGGAGTGGCTGATGACCGGGGTCGGGCTGGCCTTCTGGCAGAGATACACCCTGATACCGTTGGCGGCGACGACCTCGGCGGCTGCAGCGGCGAAGTCCTCCGAGGCGAATCGGGTGTCGTAGCCCACGACGAGGCCCCGGTGGGCCAGGCCGACCTCATGGAGATAGTCAGCGACGCCCTGGGCACAGGTCCTCACGTTCTCAAAGGTGAACTCCTCAGCGATAATTGCTCGCCAACCGTCGGTGCCGAACTTGATGGCTGAACTCATTTCACCTCCACGGTCGCCTCATCTCGCGGTGCGGCGCGCACACACTGAGTTGCATTGCCCTTTCCGAGCGGCTGCTCTCCCCAGCTTCGCTGGACAGATGATCGAGAAAGCCGTCGGGGCGACAGCACCAGGGGTGGGCCCTCATCTGGAGAGCCGCCTGGCAAAACCCATCTAGACCCGGTCTCGCCAGTAGTCCAGGAGGTCTCTCATGGTCTTCTCAAAGGGAATCTCTGGCTTCCATCCGGTGAGTTCCCTGAACTTGGTGCAGTCACACACAAGTACCTTGACGTCGGAGGGACGCAGTCGGGCCTGGTCCACGTCGATCTTTATGTTGACGTTGCTCATTCCGATGAGCATGTCGAGCATCTCCCTGACCTCTCTCCCCACGCTGCTCCCTATGTTGTAGACCTCCCCGGGGTTGCACTTCTCCGTCGCCAGCCAGTATGCCCGTATGACGTCCCGCACGTCGGACCAGTCTCGCACGCTTGAGAGGTCGCCGACGTAGATCACCGGGGGCTTGAGCCCCTTCTCCACCTCGGCTATCTGTTTGGCGAAGTTGGAGGTGACGAACACCTCTCCCCTTCTCGGCCCCTCGTGATTGAAGGCTCGGGTGACGATGGTCCTCAGCCCGTAGCTCATGAAGTACTGGTACGCCAGCATCTCCTGAGTCACCTTGCTCACCCCGTAGGGACTCAAGGGACGGAGATGATTGGTCTCTTTCACCGGCAGTTCCTCAGGAAGGACGAAACCATACTCCTCCGACGAGCCGGCGATCTGGATTACCGGGTCAATCTCCGCTGAACGAACTGCCTCCAGGAGGTTGACCTCCCCGATGATGTTGGTGTGAAGAGTCTCCGCTGGGGCACCCCACGAGGCGTGAACATAGCTCTGGGCGGCGAGGTGGAAGATGCGGTCTGGCACCGCCGCGCCGATAACCCATTTCATGGAGAAGGAATCGGTGATGTCGGCCTCTATGAGGTTGAGCTTCGTAGGGTCGACGCGATCGTGCAACATCGACTTGAGCCCGCCGGTTATGATGTTCACCTTGCCGGCCCTCTTGAGGTCGTCGAGGTTGTCCACTCTGCTCCGCCATCGGTATATGCCGTAGACCTCCAGGCTCCCGAGGCCAAGCAGGTACTCGGCAAGATGGCTGCCGGCCATGCCGGTGACACCGGTTATTAGTACGCGCATTCTCCTACCTGCTAGAGGCCGTCTGACGGCTGCTGAGTCAGGCGCTA
>CAYTKL010000133.1:0-5053 GCA_964438305.1 uncultured Dehalococcoidales bacterium
CATTAAGGTCGGGCACTACACCGACAAGGAGTCGGCTACTGGTTGCACCGTGGTCCTCTGCGAGGATGGGGTGGTCGCGGGTGTGGATGTACGCGGCTCGGCACCGGGCACCAGGGAGACCGACCCCTTGCGTATGGCGAGCCTGGTAGGTCGGGCGCATGCTGTTCTGCTCAGCGGAGGCAGCGCCTTCGGCCTGGATGCCGCGGGCGGGGTCATGCGCTATCTGGAGGAGAGGGGCTTCGGCTTCGACGTTGGCGTGGCCAGGGTACCCATCGTTCCCGCTGCCATTCTGTTCGACCTTCGTATCGGCAGCGCAAAGGTGAGGCCGGGACCTGAGGAGGGCTACAAGGCATGCCTTGCCGCCTCTGACGGCCCGGTGGCTGAGGGAAGCGTCGGCGCGGGGACTGGGGCTACGGTGGGCAAGATCATGGGGCCGGAGAGGATGACGAAGAGCGGCCTCGGCACCGCCAGCGAGAGAGTAGGAAATGTCACCGTTGGGGCTATCTTCGCCGTCAATGCTTTCGGCGATGTGGTCGACCCGGAGACGGGAAAAGCGATAGCCGCTCCTCGTGATATTGAGAAGGGCGGGTTTGTCAGCACCGTCGATGTCATGAAAGGGCTCAGGGAAGCGAAGAGCGCCGTGCCCGCCAATACGGTCATCGGGGTTGTGGCCACGGATGCCTCGCTGGGCAAGGAGCAGGTGACGAAGGTGGCGCAGATGGCGCACAACGGCCTGGCCCGGGCCATTCGGCCGGCCCACACGATGTACGATGGCGATGCCATCTTCGCGCTGGCAACAGGGCGGCAAGGGCAGGAGGACGTGACTCTAATCGGCTCGATGGCGGCCGAGCTGGCGGCAACGGCGATCGTCAGGGCGGTGAGGCAGGCCGAGGGGCTTTGCGGCGTACCCGCCGCCAGGGATGTGATGTGAGATGACGAGCATTGGTTTCATCGGGGCGGGCAAGGTGGGCACCGCGCTGGCGGTGACGCTGAGCGGCAAGGGTTACCCGGTCGTCGCCGTCTACAGCCGCACCAGGGCGTCCTCTCAGAGGCTCGCCGACTCAGTCGACGGGTGCCGGGTGTGCGACACCGGCCAGGGGGTTGCGGAAGCAGCGGAGCTTGTCTTCGTCACCACCCCTGATGATGTCATTGGGCAAGTCGTGGCCGAGTTGAACTGGGGCAAAGGGCAGAGCGTGGTCCACTGCAGCGGTGCGGACTCGACCGCTATTCTGGAGAAGGCGAGGGAGGATGGCGCCTTCGTTGGCGGCTTTCATCCCCTTCAGACCTTCGCCAGCGTGACCCATGCCATCGAGAATATCCCTGGCTCCACCTTCGCTATTGAAGCTGAGGAGCCACTGCTCGCCATTCTCAAGGACATGGCTGTGGCTCTTCAAGGGACCTGGGTCAAACTCAACGCTGATGACAAGGTGCTGTACCACGCCGCGGCGGTGATGGCGTGCAACTATTTCGTTACTCTGGTGAAGCTGGCCACCGACCTGTGGGGCACCTTCGGGGCATCGCCCGAACAGGCGATCAAGGCCCTTATGCCGCTGCTGCGAGGAACGCTGAACAATGTCGAGAACGTTGGCCTGCCCAACTGTCTTACCGGGCCCATTGCCCGTGGAGATATAGGAACAATCAGGAAGCATGTGTCCGCCCTGAAGCGGGCGGCTCCCGAGGTGCTCTCCGCCTACAGGGAGTTGGGATTGCACACCATTCCCATAGGCGTGGCTAAGGGCACACTGGACGCAGAAAGAGCAGAGCAACTGAGAGAGCTTCTGAAGGAGGGGGATCAATGAGGACTATGTTGAAGGGGAAGATCCATCGCGCCCGGGTCACCAGTTCGCACCTGGACTACGAGGGGAGCATCGCCATTGACGGCTTGCTTCTGGAGGCGGCGGACATCCTTCCCTACGAGAGGGTTCACGTGCTCAATATCGACAACGGGGCCCGCTTCGAGACCTACGCTGTGCAGGCGGACAGGGGCTCGGGTGAGATCGGTGTCCTGGGAGCGGCGGCCAGGCTGGTGTCGCCGGGTGACAAGGTGATCATCCTCGCCTATGACGTGGTCACCGAAGAGGAGGCGCGTCACTGGCAGCCGCGGCTGGTCTACGTCGATGAGAACAACGCCATTGTGAAGGTCAAAGAGGGAGTGCTCTCGCACTAGGGAGGTATGTGATGCGAGTCACCGTAAGCGATATCAGGGGGATGAAGGAGAAGGGCGAGAAGATAGCCATGCTTACCGCCTACGACTACTCCACGGCCAAGCTGATGGATGAGGCGGGCATACCTTTCATCCTGGTTGGCGACAGCCTGGGCATGGTGACACTGGGCTACGAGACCACCATTCCGGTAACGATGGATGAGATGATCCATCACACCAAGGCCGTGGTGCGCGGCACCAAGCACGCGCTGGTCGTCGGCGACATGCCGTTCATGACCTATCATGTCTCCGTGGAGGATGCGCTGCGCAATGCCGCCCGTTTCATTCAGGAGGGTGGCGCTCAGGCGGTGAAGCTGGAGGGCGGCGAGACGGTCGCCGACAAAGTGAAACGGATGGTGGAATGCGGCATCCCCGTCCTGGGCCACATCGGGCTCACCCCGCAATCGGTGCACCAGTTCGGCGGTTTCAAGGTGCAGGGGAGGACGCCGGAGGCTGCGGTGCGCCTGCTCAATGATGCCCGGGCGTTGGACGAGGCGGGTGTCTTCGGCATCGTGCTGGAGACGGTGCCTGCCCCGCTTTCCAAGCTGATCACCGAGACGGTGAGTGTGCCGACCATAGGTATAGGGGCCGGCCCCCACTGCGACGGACAGGTCCAGGTGGTCAATGACATCCTCGGCCTGTTCACCGATTTTGTGCCCAAGCATGCCAAGCAGTACGCCGTGCTCTGTGACGTTATCAAGGGTGCGGTCTCCGACTACATATCAGAGGTGCAGGAACAGACCTTCCCCACTTCGAAGCAGAGCTATACCATGGATGAAAGCATTGTCGCCGAGCTTGCTCGGTCCTCCTCTTAGGCAGCGACGTGAATGTAATCGATACAGTTGCCGAGATGAAGCGGTTTCGGAGCCAGATGTCCGGCTCCGTCGGATTGGTCCCCACCATGGGCTACCTCCACGAGGGGCATCTTGAGCTGGTGCGCCACGCACGTCGGGAGAACCTGACGGTGGTCGTCAGCATCTTCGTCAATCCAACGCAATTCGGACGTGGGGAGGATTTCACAGCCTATCCTCGCGACCCGGCGCGAGACCTGGAGCTGCTGGAGGATGAGAAGGCGTCGGTGGTGTTCATGCCCGGCGACCTCGAGATGTACCCCGAAGGGTTCTGCACCTGGATTGACCTGGAGAGAATCACCGAAAGGCTGGAAGGGGCCTCTCGCCCCGGCCACTTCAGGGGAGTGGCCACTGTGGTAGCCAAGCTGTTCAACATCGTCCAGCCCCACCGCGCCTATTTCGGCGAGAAGGATGCGCAGCAACTGGCCGTGATCAGGAAGATGGTGTCCGACCTGAACATGAATCTCGACGTCGTGGCGGTGCCGACGGTGCGCGAGCCCGACGGCCTGGCGATGAGCAGCCGCAATACGTACCTGAGGGGCAAAGAGCGGAAGGCGGCTGTGGTGCTGTGGCAGGCGCTGTGCCGCGCCCAGGAGCTGTGGGACGGGGGCGAGAAGGATGGTGAGCGCCTGCGCCGGGAGATGACCGATCTCATTGAGGGCGAGCCGCTGGCCAAGATCGACTACGTGAGCGTTGCCGACCCCGAGTCCCTTGAGGAGCTGGGGCACATCGACGGCGCCGCGCTGGTATCGATGGCGGTCAGGGTGGGCAAGACGCGCCTGATAGATAACATAACATTGAACGGATGAGCCTGGCCTTCGCTCAACAGGGGCGTTTCTATAGGGGCAAACGCATACGGTGCGTTTGCCCCTCGCTTGTGAGCCGTGGTGTCCCTACGTGCAGGGCGGTGGTAGCGTCGGGCCATCAAGGCGGCTGGGGATAGAGGAGCTGCGCGATATCGACGAGAAAGGCGTTAGAAGCCAGGAGACCGGCGAACTGCGGCCCTACGCCGTCGTCAGTGAATAGCACCAAGGGGAAGATGGTCTTGGCTGCTTCTGCCAAGGGCTGTGCCAGCTGGGTACGCCGCACGGCGCAAACTGACGCCTCGCAGAGGAGTCCAGCTAGCATGTCGGCGGCTTGGATCAATGGGTGCTCGTGCGATTCCAGAATCGAGACCTCGGATACGTGGGTGAATGCATGGGGAATTGCCACGCCACTCGTGAGCCGTGTCTGGCCCGCCTCCCTTCGCTGGCCGAAGGCCACGAACACCGACTTGAAGGCCTCCTCGAATTGGCTGATGGAGTCGTGATATATTTTCGCCTTGACGCTCAGTCTGCGCGCGAGAAGCTCCACCATGTAGAGCATGCTCATGAATATGGGGAAGTTCAAGCTGGCTAGGGCATCCTTAGGTTGACTACCTCGGAACTCCCGTTCGTACGCCGCAATCTGGGGAAGCCTGGGCACCACGCCGGGCACGGCGCGCAGGATCTCCGGCGGGACGCCGGTGGCTTGCAGCCCGCCAAGCTCTACCGCAACAGCTTCGAGTTCCCGGACGTCGAGGGCGCGGTACGCCGCACCGAACCTACGTAGCGTGGCGTCGGGCAGGCTGCATAGGGTGTTTGCGAGTTCGGAGCGACCCAGTGCGTCCGTAAACGCCAGACGGGGGGCTTCGGGGTTGAACTCGTGGTCAAGATAGGTATCTACCATTTTTGCCGCCACTGCGTAGCGCTTCTCTACGATGGTGAAGAGCGGGAAGCACCCCCGGGCACCCAGGCTCGTCATAAGCTCGGCTGTGGCGCGGCACCCCTTCTGACTCTTGAACAATCTCTTTGCTCGGAGTTCTCCTTGGATGCGGTGTCTGAATCGAGATGATTCGACGCATGATGAGGCGCCGTCCACGGCGTCGGAAGCGGCTCCCCAGCCTGCCAAAACGTACACGGGCTGCTCAGGATCGACAAAGTTGGCGCCCGTGTTTCCCGATTCGTCGCAGAACACGTGC
>CAYTKL010000134.1:0-5048 GCA_964438305.1 uncultured Dehalococcoidales bacterium
AGGAAGGAGTTGCGAGATGGACTTGACAGAGGCGATACGCACCAGGAAGAGCATACGGGGCTATCGCCCCGAACCGGTTCCCAAAGAGGTCCTGCAGGGCATCCTGGACATCGCCACGCGGTCGCCCTCGGCGATGAACACGCAGCCGTGGGAGGTGACCGTCGTTACCGGCGATGCGCTGGACAACATCAGGCGGGGCAACATCGAGAAGCTGGAGTCCGGAGTGGCCCCCGGTCCGGAGTTGACCATGCAGCCTTTCCAGGGCGTCTACCGGCAGCGCCAGGTGGAACTGGCGGTACAGATCTTTCAACTGATGGGCATAGCCCGGGAGGACAGGGACAAGAGAGCGGAATGGATGAAGAAGGGCTTTCGTTTCTTCGATGCCCCGGTCGTCTTCATTCTCTCCGTCGACAGGTCCATAGGGCCGTGGTGGGAGCTTTTCGACCTTGGCGCTTTCTCACAGACCATCTGCCTTGCTGCCCTGGAGCGTGGACTGGGCACATGCATTGAGGACCAGGGCGTGATGTATCCCGATGTCATCAGGGAACATACTGGCATACCGGAGTCGAAGCGGATAGTCATCTGCATCCCCGTCGGCTACCCCGACTGGGACTTCCCGGCAAACAAACTGGAGAGCAAGCGCGAGCCGGTGGAGGCTGTCACCACCTGGTGCGGCTTCGACCAGGCCGCGACATCATAGGCAATGCATGACGAGTTCCTGGCCAGCGAGTCGAGGTGTGAAGGGAATCGTGTAGCTATGTGCTCAGAGGGCCGTCCCCTTGATCGGGCGTCCGACAGGGTCACCGATGTCGACTGAAGACAAAGCAGCCTACCGGTGGCCCATGCTGGCCTACCTGTTTCTCATCAACCTCGTTGTCAACGGTTTCGTTATTCACGTCCTGCCTCCGGTCTTCCCTCGCATTGCCGTCGACATGGGCCTGAGCTACGCCCAGCTCGGCTCCATCTGGGGGGCCCTGGCGCTGGGCATGCTGTCGTTCTCGCTGGTCGGCGGTGTTGCCGCGGACCGCTTCGGACTGAGGCGGGTGCTGTCGGTGGCGCTCATCGGTGCCGCCGTCCTCGGTGGCCTGCGCGGGCTCGCCGTCGACTTCTGGACCCTGTGGCTGTGCATGCTGTTCATAGGGGTGAGCTACGGCTTCATCATTCCCAACCTGACCAAGGGGGTCGCCATGTGGTTCGGACCCTCAGAGCTGGGCCGGGCCAACGGCCTGCTGCTGATGGGGGTTGCCGTTGGAGCGGGACTGGGCCTGCTGGTGGGGGCGCCGCTGGCGGCGGCGCTGGGTGGTTGGGAGAACGTGATGTTCATTGGCGGAGGACTCTCGGCTGTCCTGTGGGTGGTGTGGCTGGCGGCGGCCAGAGACCGTGAGCCCACCGGGGTGATGGCCGAACTGGTGAAGACACGCGGCAACGTGCGGCAGGGGCTGCGTCAAGTCTTCAGCGTCAAGGAGATGTGGCTGCTGTGCCTCATCGAACTCGTTGTTATCGGCAGGATGGGGGCGATTGTAGGCCTGCTTCCCACCTTCCTGGTCGAGAGAGGCATGTCGGATACAGAGGCCGGCGTTTTCGTCTCACTGACAAACTGGGCTTCCCTGGCGGGCATGCTTATCGGCCCGTGGCTCTCCGACCGGGTCGGCTTGAGAAGGGTATTCATCTGGCCTTTCCTGTTGTTCAACGTCGCCATGATTGGCCTGGTACCGGTCCTGTGGGGGTGGTCCCTGTACCTGGTGTGGATTCTTAGCGGCCTGGTGGCTGGAATGGCGATGCCCCTCTTGAGGAGTATCACCATGGAGCTGGAGGAGATCGGCCCCCTTCTTTCTGGCAGCGCCTTCGGCGGCATCTTCACCTTCAACCGCATCGGCGGCTTCGTCATTCCGTGGTTGATGGGCGTGGTGATGACCGGGGCGTCGGCGGCGCTGGGAGTCTACTTCGTTGCCGGCCTGGGGGTGATACCTGCGGCACTCATGGCGTTTGTCAGGGAGACCGGCCATGCCGCTCGCCGTACCCATAGTGCGGCATAGAGGGATGTGACGTAGGGCTCGTTCCCGGCGATAGCAAGGAGGGCGAATGGCGGTTGAGGACAAACCAGCCTATCGATGGCCGATGCTGGCCTACCTTTTTCTGATAGGCCTCATCGTCAACGGTTTCGTTGTATACATCCTTCCCCCGGTCTTCCCCCGCATCGCCGCACAGATGGACCTGAGCTATGCTGAGCTTGGCTCCGCCTGGGGGGCGTTTGCCCTGGGTACGGTTTTCTTCTCCCTCGTTGGTGGCGTTGCCGCAGACCGCGTCGGCCTGAAGAAGGTGCTGTCGGTAGCCCTCATCGGTGCCGCTGTCATGGGTGGGGTGAGAGGTTTCGCCGTCGATTACCTGACGCTGTGGCTGTGCGCATTCTTCATGGGGATTAGCTTCGGCTTCCTCGGTCCGAACCTGAGCAAGGGCGTGGCGATGTGGTTCGGCCCCTCAGAGCTGGGGCGGGCCAACGGCCTGATGATCATGGGGCCTTCGCTGGGAATGGGGTTGGGGCTGTTGCTGTCGGCTCCACTGGCGGGGGTGCTGGGCGACTGGCAGCAGGTGATGTTCCTCGGCGGCGGGCTCGCGGTGGCCATATGGCTGATGTGGGTCGTAGCGGCCAGAGAGCGGCCGCCAACGGGGGCGATGGCCGAGCTTATGAAGACGCGTCCCGGGTTGTGGCAGGGACTGCGCCGCGTATTCACCCGCAAGGAGATATGGTTGCTGTGCTTCGCCGAGCTCATAATCGGCGGCAGAATAGCGGCGGTCTTTGGCCTGCTTCCTACCTTTCTGGTGGCGAAAGGGATGACGGACACTCAGGCTGGCGTCATGGTCTCGCTGGCAAACTGGTCTTCGCTGGCGGGCATGTTCGTCGGCCCGTGGTTCTCCGACCGCATCGGACTGAGGAAGGTATTCGTTTGGCCTTTCCTGCTGGTCAACGCTGTCCTGATCGGTCTCATACCGGTGCTGTGGGGATGGCCTCTCTACCTGGTGTGGGTGGTGAACGGTTTCTTCATCGGGGCGGCGCTGCCGCAGTTGAGGAGCATCGTCATGGAACTGAAAGAGGTCGGACCTCTCCTTGCCGGCAGCGCCTTCGGCGGCATTTCCACCTTCAGCCGCATCGGAGGTTTCGCCGTTCCCTGGTTCATGGGCATGGTCATGACCGGCGCCGGAGCGGCGACAGGGTTCTATTTCCTTGCCGCCATAGGGGTGATACCGGTAGCGCTGGTGCTTTTCGTGCGGGAGACGGGCCACCGCGCCCATGGTGCAGCCGGGACAGCGACGGACGTGACCTGAGCCGGGTTTCGGGTGGTGAGGCGGCCCTCTTGGCGAAAGGTGTCCCCCCCAGAATGACCCGCTGATTCATGCGGGAATGAATGTCCCCTATCACTTTCCTTGGCTGGCTGGACTCTTGACAAGAGAACATTTGTTCTAATATAATGATAGTTCCTGCCCCGGTAGCTGACACTCGCTGCCTGTCATTTCAAGGAGGTCCAATATTGCAGGTGCTCTGTCTTCTCATCGAACACCTTGCCACGGCGGTGGAACAGAAGGACAACCCTGAGCTTGCCAGCCGGGTGGTGGTCATCGGCGGGTCTGCCCACGAGCGCAGGCCCGTTTTCGACTGCTCCCGGGAGGCCGGCGGATTCGGGATAAAGCCCGGCCTGTCCCTCAGGGAGGCCGCCCATCTCTGTCCCGATGCCGTTTTCCTACCCATGGACGAAGCGAAATACACCTGTGCCTTCGACCGGGTCCTTGATGTGCTCGAGCATTTCAGCCCCGTGGTTGAGTCGGAGTGCCTGGGCACGGCCTTCCTCGATATATCCGGGTGTGAGGGCCTCTTCGGGTCGTATGAGGAGCTCGCCGGGCGGCTCTGCTGGCAGGTGTCTTGCGACAGCGGCCTCTTTGCCAGCATCGGCATCGCCACCAGCAAGCTCGTTGCCGGGATAGCGGCCAGCCGCGCTCTGCCTGGCGCCCCTCTCATAGTCGAGAGGGGGAGGGAGAGGGAGTTCCTTCAGCCGTTGCCCGTCGACTTGCTGCCCCTCTCCGAGGAGACGAAGCGGAGGCTTGGGCTTCTCGCCCTGCGCACCATGGGCCAGGTCGCCGCTCTTCCCCGGGATGCGCTGGTGGCCCAGTTTGGCCCCGAGGGGCTGCTGGCCCACGAGTGGGCCGGCGGAGTGGATGAAAGGCCGCTGACGCCCCGGGCGAAGCCGGCGGTCCTGGAGGAGGAACGGTGCTGTGATACCCCGGTGGACACGCTTGACGGGCTTGTAGCTCGTGTAGGCGACCTCCTCGACAGGCTGGTCCCGAGGCTGAAGGAACGGAACCAGGTGTGCCGGCAGGTGAGGCTTCGCCTCGATTTCGATGACGGAGGCTCCTCGCTGGCCGTCTTCACCCTGAAAGCGGCAGCCGATTCGAAAGGCGAGATGCTCGGTTACCTCAAGAGGCGGCTCGATGGGACATACCTTCCCAGCGCGGTAACCGGCATCGGCCTGGGGCTCACCGGCCTTGGCCCCGGCGAATCGGTGCAGGGCTCCCTGGCCTTCCACGGGGATGGGGAGCACCGGCAGCGAGCGAGGCAACTGGTGGGAAATCTCAGGCTGCGATGGGGCACTAACCCGCTTAAGGTAGTGGCGCCGCTTGACCCCGCATCGCGCATACCGGAGAGGCGGGCCAGGCTGATCGATTTCGAGCCATAGAGGGGTGGTGTGGACGATGGTGAATATGCCCAGGGGGGTCAGCGTTGTGGTCGGCGCCTCGGGTGAGCCGCGTTCCATTGCTCGCGACGGTGGCAGTTGGGAGGTGGCGCGGGTGCAGAACCGCTGGCGGATAGATGACGAGTGGTGGGGCAGTGAGATATCCCGGATGTACTACGAGCTCCTGCTCTCCGACGGCGCGGTGCTCACCGTTTTTCACGACCTGCTCAGTGGCACGTGGTATCGCCAGCGCTGCTAGGGTTTTGTCATGGAACGCTACTGCGAGCTTCACCTTCACACCAACTTCTCCCTTCTCGACGGGGC
>CAYTKL010000135.1:0-4973 GCA_964438305.1 uncultured Dehalococcoidales bacterium
GGCCCCAGCGGGCTGGTGGCGGGAAGAGAGCTGGCGAGGCAGGGGGTCAACGTCGTCATCATAGAGAGGAACAACTACCTTGGCGGGGGGTTCTGGATCGGGGGCTACTTCATGAACAAACTGACCGTCAGGGCTCCGGGACAGGAAGTCCTTGAGGAGTTGGGAGTCCCCTGTGAGCAGGTCAGTGAGGGGCTCTACGTAGCCAGCGCTCCTCATGCGTGCTCCAGGACGATAGCCGCGGCGTGTGACGCCGGGGTGAGAGTTCTTTCCCTCACCCTCCTCGAGGACGTCATCCTCAGGGAGAACAACCGCATGGCGGGCATCGTCATCAACTGGAGCCCTATTGCGCACCTGCCCAAAGAGGTGGCTGCCCTCGACCCGGTGCCGCTCGAGTCCAAGGTGGTGATCGACGCGACGGGCCACGACGCCTGTGTGGTCAGGAAGCTGGAGCAGCGGGGCCTGCTCAAGGCGAAGGGGGAAGGCGCGCTGTGGATTGAGGCATCCGAGGACGCGGTGGTGGAGAACACCAGCGAGGTGCACCCGGGGCTCGTCGTCGCCGGGATGGCGGTGGCCGCGGTCTACGGGCTGCCGCGCATGGGGCCTACCTTCGGCTCGATGCTGCTTTCGGGCAAGCGGGCGGCGGATGTCGCCCTGCAAATCCTTGACCGGGTGGGAGCGCCGTAGAGGAGCGGCATGAAGGCGGAGATTATCTCCATCGGCACCGAGCTGCTGCTGGGGCAGATCACGGACACCAACGCCTCCTACCTGGCGTCCAAGCTCCCCGAAGTGGGAATCGACCTGCTGTGGGTCACACAGGTGGGCGATAACCTGGGGAGGATGAGGGAGTGTCTGGAAAGGGCGTGGAACCGCTCCGAACTGGTGCTCACCAGCGGCGGCCTGGGCCCCACCGAGGATGACCTCACGCGAGAGGCCATCGCCGCGTTGATGGGGGAGGAGTTGACTGTGGACCCTGAGCTTGAGCACGAGCTGAGGGAGTTCTTCTCTCGACGCGGCTATAAGATGCCCCAGAGCAATGTCAAGCAGGCGACCTTGATCCCCTCGGCTCAGACGATAGCCAACCCCAGGGGCACCGCTCCGGGATGGTGGGTGGAGCGGGACGGGAGAATCATCATCGCCATGCCCGGCCCGCCCAGCGAGTTGCAGCGCATGTGGGAGAAGGAAGTCTCGCAAAGGCTGCATGAGAAGATACCTGAAATCATCGTTTCAAGGACGCTGAAGACGCATCTCCTGGCCGAAGCCGCAGTGGGTGAGATGGTCAGTCCACTCCTCTCATCCTCGAATCCCACTCTTGCCGTGTACGCCAAGCTTGACGGCATACACCTGCGCCTCACCGCGAAGGCGCGAAGCAGGGACGAAGCGCAGCAGATGATCGCGCAACTGGAAGAGCGCGTCCGTGACATTGTGGGTGACAGCATCTGGGGCTGCGACGATGAGACCCTGGAGAGCGTGGTTGGCGCACTCCTCATCGAGAGGGGGCTCACGCTCGCCACCATGGAGTCCTGCACCGGAGGACTTCTCGCCAGCACAATCACCGACGTTCCGGGAAGCTCCGACTACTTCAGGGGCGGGCTGGTGTCCTACACCAACGAGGCGAAGGTGACCTACGGTGTGGCCCCCGCGCTTCTGGAGCGACACGGGGCCGTCAGCCCCGAGGTGGCGGGGGCGATGGCCGAGGCGGCCAGGCGCCGTCTGGGGGCCGACATCGGGGTGGGCATAACCGGCGTGGCCGGCCCTGACCCATTGGAGGGCAAGCCGCCGGGAACGGCACACATCGCCATCGACGATGGAAGCGAGAAGAAGCTGGTCAAGGGGACCTATCCGCCGCTGCGCCACGATATGAAGCGGCGCGCTACAAACCACGCCCTCTTCGAGCTGAGGCGGACTCTCCTGTCCGCCAGGTAGTCGGTCCGCAATCCGCACTGTCGAATCCACCTGACCTTGACAACCCGTCGCCGCAGCGCTATGATGCTATTGGCTGACCGACTGGTTGGTCAGGGAAGCGAATGGGCAAGCCACTCCGGAGAAAAGACATACCCCCTCTGCGCCGCGCACAGATACTGGCGGCGGCGGCTGAGCTCTTCTCGCGCGGTGGCTACCAGGGCGTTACCGTGGATGCCATTGCCCGACAGGCGGGCATCAGCAAGGGTAACCTGTACTGGCATTTCAGGTCGAAACGGGAGATATTCCAGCTTCTCCTCGAGGAGGCTATGGGGAGGTTCGACCCGGTGCTGGGGGAGATAGCGGACAGCGATGCGCCGCCGCGTCAGAAGCTGCGCGCCCTCACCAGGGCTCTCCTGGAGACCGCCGCGGCCAACCCGGAAGCCATGTCCCTGGTGCTGCAGATTGCGGCGCAGCCGGAACTGAGGGACATGGTGTCGGCGGAGTACGTGCTGCTGATGAGCCGCTACATCGACACTATGACGCAGCTCTTCGCCGATGCCGGCGCGGAGAAACCACGGGATGTGGCCGCCCTCTACGCTCTTGTCATCGATGCTCTGATGGGGATGGTCGTCGTTGCCCCTGACCTCTACGACAAGGAACGGATCCTAGCGCTGCTCGAGGAGCGGTTTATCAGCTTCGGGAGGGACAAAGATGGCTGAGCCGGCGTCTCGCAAGACGGGAAAGCACATGGTGGAACTGAGAAACGTGTCGCGGTGGTACCACATGGGGCATGTGAGGGTCAAGGCCCTGAGCCGGGTGACCGTGGACATCGCCCGGGGCGAATTCGTAGTCATCCTGGGGCCCAGCGGCTCGGGGAAGACCACTCTGCTGAATCTGATTGGCGGCCTCGACTCGCCCACGTCGGGGACGATCCGGGTCGGTGGCGTCCCCATCACCGCGCTGGACGAGGGGGGGCTGACCCACTACCGGCGCGAGCGCATTGGCTTTGTCTTTCAGTTCTTCAACCTGGTCCCCACGCTCACGGCCGGCGAGAACGTGGAGTTCGCCGCCGACCTGGTGGCCCATCCGAGGGACACACTGAGGATGCTGCGGGTGGTGGGGCTCAGGCGGCGCGCCAACCACTATCCCAGCGAGCTTTCCGGCGGGGAGCAGCAGCGCGTGGCCATCGCCAGAGCGCTGGTGAAGGACCCGCCGATACTGCTGTGCGACGAGCCGACCGGGGAGCTGGACTTCGAGACGGGAAAGAGGATTCTGGCGGTACTGCGCCGCATCAACAGAATGAGGCACAAGACGGTGCTGCTGGTGACACACAACTCCGCCATCGCCGATATGGCCGACCGGGTTATCCGTCTGCGCAGTGGCGAGATCGTTGAGGACAGGCGGAATCCCTCCCCGGTTGACCCGCTGGAATTGACGTGGTAGAGCGCCATGAACACGCTTAACCGCAAGCTGATTCGAGACTTCTCGGCATCCAGGTGGCTGTTTGTCGCGGTGGCTGTGGTCATCTTCCTGGGTGTGGCCTTCTTTGGGGCCTCCTTCCTCGGATACCGCAATCTGAAGACCTCGTATGACTACACCTACGAAACCCTCCGCTTCGCCGATTTCACCGTTACCGTCGTCGAGGCCCCCGACGAGGCGTTGGAGGAACTGGGGTCCATCTCCGGGGTGAAGGCCGTCACCGGCAGAATGAACCGGGACATCGCCCTCACCCTCTCGGGAGACGAGGCGCAGAAGGTGCTGGCGCGGGTGATATCGCTGCCCTCCGATTCCCGCGCGGCGGTCAACGACGTCAAGATAGACGAAGGCGCGTACTTCGAGGAGGGCGATACCGCTGCGCTGCTGGTGGAGAAGGGCTTCGCTCAGTACCACGACCTGCGGCCCGAAGATGTGGTGCATCTTGCCGCAGGGGGCCAGGAAACCAGCTTCCGCATCGCGGGAACCGTTGTCAGCCCCGAGTACATCTGGCCGGCGAGGAGCCGGCAGGAGCTGCTGGTTTCCCCGGAGACCTTCGGAGTCCTCTTCGTTCCGCAGGATGCGGTGCCGGGACTCATGGGCGGGCCTTTCATCAACGAGTTCTGCTTTCTCGTCGACGAGGACGCGGACAGGGATACCGTCATTGCCGAGGTGGAGAGTGCGCTGGAACCCTACGCTGTGACCGATGTTGTCGCGCGGGAAGACCAGCCGAGCAATGCCGCTCTGTCGATGGACCTGCAGGAGTTCGGAGAGATGGCGGAGGTCTTCCCCCTTCTGTTCCTTGTCGTGGGGGCGCTGGCCACGTACATACTGCTCACCAGAATCGTCTGCAAGCAGAGGTCGCAGATCGGCCTGATGCGGGCCGTCGGCTACTCACGCCGCAAGGTGCTGCTTCACTATCTGAGCTTCGCCCTTATCATCGGAGTCCTGGGAGCTGTGCCGGGGACGCTGGCCGGCTATCTGCTTTCCGAAGCGGTGACCAACCTCTATGTCGGCTTCCTCAATATCCCCTACACCAGGATAGAGATGGGTTGGGTAGAGTGGCTGGCCATAGAAGAGGGGCTGCTGCTGGGGATTTTGCCGTGCGTGATTGCCGGAATCATCCCTGCCCGCGCCGCGGCGAGGCTCATTCCCGCCGAGGCCATGCGCACGCCGCCGCCCGCTGCCGGCCGCAGGCTTCTCGTGGAGCGGGTCCTTCCCTTCCTGGCGCGGCTGTCTGCTCCGAAGAAGATACCGCTGCGCAACGTCTTTCGTAATCGGCGCCGCAGCCTGTACACCGTGATTGGCATTACCTTCGGCATCAGCCTGATACTGGTTTCGGCTGCCTTCATCGACTCCGTTGACCACCTGATGAGCCTCCAGTTCGACCGCATCCAGCAATACGATGCCCAGATCAACTTCGCCCAACCTCAATCGGCTGCCGTGGCGGATGAAGTCAGCGGCTGGGATGAAACAGAGCGCGTTGAGCCTATCCTCCAGGTGCCTGCCAGGCTGGAGTATGGCGATGAGACCTACTCGACCCTGCTCGTAGGTCTTCCCAACGACTGCGAGCTGTACGGCGTGTATTCCGTCGCCGG
>CAYTKL010000136.1:0-4960 GCA_964438305.1 uncultured Dehalococcoidales bacterium
GAATCCATCCGGCGGCTCACAGAAGGCAGAAGGATGGATCTGGCCGTAACCTTCCATGTTGGCGCAATCAAGCGATGTGCTGACGACGCCCCGGAGGAACTGGACGACTTCTTCGGTGACAGCCTCTGGCGAGACGAGTACGTGAGCGCACTTCGGGCGGGCAGGCATGAGGGTAGCCGCGTTCTCCTGGACGCCTATGAGACGAGACTGGGCGCACTGGGATATCGGGAAACACACGACTTGGTGCTAGTCAAGGGACCCAGAAACGTGCCATTATACTACTTGATGTTCGCAAGCAAGCACCCCAGGGGGAAGGACTTCTGGGACAAGATAAGCTTGCGCTCAGCCAGCGGACAGGTCAGGCTTCTTTAGCGTGGAGGCAAATGTGGCGAACCCCAAGCTGCTAGCACGCAATTGCCAGTTGCTGGACGGTTCCACAAGGAACCTCGTGTGGAAGGTCGGCGACGGCTCAATCATTACACGTTTCGACAAGACGCCGCTTCCCGAGAATCCGACGGACGTGGTTTGCCCGCACTTCCTTGAGTTGAAATGGGCTACTGGCTGTCCGTACGACTGCGCCTGGTGTTATCTTAAAGGCACCCTGAGGTTCAGCCCACAAAAGACCAAGCCTCAAGTGAAAAGCTATGACAAGATCGAGCAGCACGTGTGCTCGTTCTTGGCCAGTGCCAACGGACACCGCGAGTTGCTGAACACCGGGGAGCTGGCGGACTCGCTCATGTGGGAAAGCAAGGAGCCTGCTTTCTCGAGATTCATTCTCTCCCTGTTCGAAGGCCAGGCCCAGCAGAAGGTGCTCTTCGTGACCAAATCAACCAATGTTGAACACCTTGTCGACGGTGCGTATCAGGATATCGCGGTCGTGAGCTTCAGCCTGAACGCCGCGCCAGTTGCGGAGCGGTTCGAGAAGCGGGCACCAAGCGTGGCACAGCGGATAGAGGCGGCGCGCAAGCTCGCCGAAGCGGGCTACGAGGTCAGGATTCGCATCGACCCCATGGTGCCGCTCGACGGCTGGCATGAGGCATACACAAGGCTCGTAGACTTGGTCTTCTCAAAGTTCACACCCTCACGCATAACCCTGGGGTCGCTTAGGGGGCTTCAGAGCACCATCAACAACGCCACCGACAAGGAGTGGGTCACGTACCTGTCCGAGAGGTCCAACTGGGGCAGGAAGGTGGCATTCGACACCCGGTACACCATGTATGCGGACGTCATAGACCACCTGCGCAGCCAGTATGATTACACGGATGTCGCCCTCTGCAAGGAGACCGTCGCCATCTGGGACAAGCTGGGCATGGACTACCGGCAGATAAGGTGCAACTGCGTTCCCTAGACGCAGTGTTGCATGGGAGACCCAGGCCGGTCTCACGACCGACGGAGATTCGTGACCAAGAAGGCAAACGGAGGTGTACGTATGACCGACGCACCGGCCCGGGACAGGATAGACGCCTTGCTGGCGGCACTGAAGCTCGATACCCCGGTGATCGCCGTATACGAGAGCGATGACACCGCGGCCTTCAGACCGCTGGTGAGGTCAGGCGGCCACAACTGCTGCTTCGCCTACTACCGACGGTGGCTGAAAGGCGACACGCTGGTCCTCACCGCCGAGGGAAAGGGCTGCCCCGGAGGCCTGTATCACCTCGGCCTGCGCGACAGCATCATGCCCAACATGGAGTACTTCCTCACCTGCGGCACCGAAGAGCTGCGCGGCGAGGGACTGAAGGCCTCACCGGAGATCGCCAAGCAGTTGTTTGAGGGGCGCATGTCAGTGAAGCAGCTCAGGAGCACCATCCTCATCGGCCCGCTCAAGCTGGAGCAATGGGACAGTGTCAAAACACTGTCCTTCTTCGTCGACCCTGACCGCCTGTCGGCGCTGATGACCCTCTCGGGTTACTGGTCGGCAACCGACACGGTGGTGGCGCCTTTCGGCTCGGGCTGTTCCCTTCTGTGGCGCGCGGTCGATGAAGAAGGAGGAGAGAAGGCGGTGGTCGGCGGGACGGACATCGCCATGAGGAGACATTTGCCGCCGGACACCCTGCTGTTCACCGTGTCGCCGCAGCTCTTCCACCGGATGGTCAACGTGCCGCCGGGCAGCTTCCTCGACCGCGACTGGTGGGCCGAGTTGATGAAGGCAAGGGCGAAGTAGCGACACTCCCGGCTCCTACACACCATCCTCACCGCGACAACCGCTGACAGCAATCAGGTGGCATACTTGACATTCCTAGGCGACTATGGTACAAGAGTAACCCGGTGCGGCGCTCATCAAGAGTATGGTTGAAGGGCGTCTGCTGAACGTGATCAGGTCATAGAGGCCGGATCCCATCGACGGTGCCACAGGCATCCACGAGAGGGTCCGGCCTGTTTCATCCGCAAAGGCGGGGGCGACGAAGCGAAGCCTCTATATGGTCGCTTGGGCTTCGTGGAGCGAATAGCGAAACCGACCGCGAGGTCGGTTTTCCTATTGTGGCTGCCAGGGCTCGCCAACAGAGACGGGCAGTAATGGAACAAGACAGGGATGACCCCGGGCGAGGTGGTGACTCGCCGGGGTCTCGGCATCAGGCACGCAGCAGGTCGAAGCTTTCTGCGAGGGTCGGCTGCGCCTCCTGATGTGAAGCATGGCCGACCCTCTTGTGTGGGTGGGCTTGAGGGCAGAAGGAGAAGGGAGGTGATAGGTGCAGGGAAGCGACAAAAGGCAGTATCCATTCGATTGGCAGTCTAACGACTGCATGCCACAGCCCCAGACGAGAGTCAGGGGCTAGAAAGAGAGGGCCGAAGTGAAAAGGACGATGATAGTAGGTGCCGTGGTTGTGGCACTGGTGGCATTGTTCGCGTGGGTCCCCACTGCGGGAGCGGACGACGACAGCCTGCTATGGGGAGTGACCGGAGTCAACTTCGGTACGGAAACCGAATACAGCGAGGTGTTCAAGGTTGATGCCGCCACCGGTGTTGTCACCATGGTCAACGACGACCCGTCCAATCCGCTGTATTCGGACATCGCAGTGACCCCAGGGGGCAATGTCTACGCGGTAGGCAGGACGTCGACGGACCATAACTTCACCGATTTCTTCCGCCTGAACCCCACCACCGGTGAGGTCATGTCCGTCATCCCGGACGCCTTTACCGATGCGGGCTTCTTGCACGTGAACGCGCTCTGCGCGGAGAGCGACAGCAGCCTGCTGGCTGTAGAAGGGGGTGGCGTCTGCACCGGTTGGGGTAATCCCACCGGACCGAGGCTGCTGCGGATCAGTCTCGACGGCGGTGGCGACCTGACAGGCATCACCAGCCTGGGAGCCATTGCCGGCTGCCCGCAGTACGGGTGTTGCTCTGACGGTGACCTGGACAAGGACCCAGGGACCGGTGAATGGTATGCCGGGTTCTACGGCGATGCCGGCAGCGACATGATGGAGTTGAACCTCGCCGCCCCGGGAAGCTCAAGCTGGCGGTCGCAGTCTAACATCCAGTGGCAGGGAGGCTTTGCCTACACGCCCGACGGCACGGCATGGGCCGGCTCCTGGGCTGACCGGAATCTCTATGAGGTGAATGTGATCGGCGGCGACAGCACCCTGGTGCACGACCTGAGCGGTGACCTTGGCGGCAACATCTTCGGCCTATCAGGAGACAAGGAAGAAGTCGCCGTCGGCGGCACCATCATTCCCAGCGACAAGCTCGGCCTGATGATGCCGTGGCTCGTGGCCGGGGCGGCACTGCTGGTCCTGATTGGCGGCTCCCTGCTGGTTTGGAACAGGAAGCGCGTCCAGGCGTAACGACATTGGAAAGCAGCGACGGGGGAGGGACGCCCTTGCGCCCCCTCTCCGTTCTCCCGCGCAGCCTGCACCGCTAGCGCTGCGGCTCGATAATCACCTTGATGGAGTCGCGTTCGCGGGGGTTGCTCACCATCTGGAAGCCCACTCCCGTTTCCACCAGCCCCAGCCGGTGGGTGATCATGTCGCGCACCGGCACGCGGCGAGCCCGGATCAGCTCCAGCGCGGTGGCTGAGTCCTCGGGAGGGCCGGCGTAGGCGCTGGTGATGGTTATCTCACTGCGCCAGAACAGCTCATTGACCGGAATGGGGATGGTGACGCCCTCCCTGGTGGCCCCGAAGATGAGCGCCGTACCCCCGCGCTCCACTGATTGCAGCGCCTGAGTGAGCCACGATCCACGGCACAGCACCACCAGGTCGGCCAGCCGGCCGTCATTCACCTCGCGCAGCCGCGCGGGCACGTCCTCGTCCGTGGCAATGACCACATCCGCCCCGAAGCGCCGCGCCTGCTCCACCCGGTACTTGATGGTATCCATGGCGATCACCCGGCCAGCCCCCAGGGCGCGGGCCAGCGCGATGTGGAGCATGCCGCCCATGCCGCTGCCGACGACGAAGACGCTCTGGCCGGGGACCAGGCGCGCCAGCCTCTGCGCCCGCACCACACAGGCCAGCGGCTCGGTAAACGCCCCTTCCTCAAATGAGACCTCGTCGGGAAGCACGAAGACCCCACGGTCGACATTGATGGCGGGCACGCGGACATACTCGGCGAAGCCGCCGGGGTCGAAATTGGTGCTCCGCAGCGTATCGCACACGCTGTGATGGCCGCTGAGGCAGTAGCGACAGGTATTGCACGGGACGTGGTGGGCCACGGTGACGCGGTCGCCCTTCTGGTACTTCTCCACACCCTCCCCCACCTCGACCACCTCACCGGCGATCTCGTGGCCCAGCACCAGCGGCGCGCGGTGGATACGGTACCACTCCATCACATCGCTGCCGCAGACGCCGCTGGCCACAATCTTCACCAGAATCTCGCCAGGCCCGATCTGCGGCACGGGCATCTCCTCCACCCGCACGTCCCGGTTGTTGTACCACATGGCAACACGCATACTGCTCTCCTTCTATCACCGGTCACCTAGGCAGGCGTTGGAACGGACCAAACGGCTGATGGGTTTCAATCCTTGTGCT
>CAYTKL010000137.1:0-4943 GCA_964438305.1 uncultured Dehalococcoidales bacterium
TCCCGAGCCAGGCGCTTCTTCAGAATCATGGGGTTCGTTGACTGCGACTCCATCTCGGCCTTGAACTGGGCAAGTTCGTCATGGGCAACATCCGTCAGCAGCTCGAAGTAGTCCATAATCAGCTCGTCGGGGACACTCATCACCTTGCCGTACATGTCATTGGGCGGCTCATCGACACCGATGTAGTTGCCCAGGCTCTTGGACATCTTCTGCCTGCCGTCGGTCCCCACAAGCAGCGGCATGAGAAAGACCTGCTGCGGCGGCTGCCCCATCATCTGCTGAAGCTCCCTGCCAACCAGGCAGTTGAACTTCTGGTCAGTGCCGCCAAACTCCACGTCGGCTTCAATCATCACCGAGTCGTAGGCCTGGAGCAACGGGTAGAGGAACTCGGTCACGGCGATGGGGCGACCCGATGAGTATCTGGTGGCGAAGTCGTCCCGCTGCAGCATCTGAGCCACAGTGAACTTGCTGGTCAGCGCGATGACATCGGCCAGGGTGAAGTTGCCGAACCACTCGCTCTGCCACACCACCTGCGTCTTGTCCCGGTCGACAACCTTGAAGAACTGCTTCATATAGGTCTCGGCATTGGCACGCACTTCCTCAGCCGAGAGCATGGGGCGCGTCTGTGATTCGCCACTGGGATCGCCAATCTGAGCGGTCCAGTCCCCCACGATGAGGATGA
The DNA here is from genome assembly GCA_964438305.1 of uncultured Dehalococcoidales bacterium. GTDB lineage: Bacteria > Chloroflexota > Dehalococcoidia > E44-bin15 > E44-bin15 > CAYTKL01. The sequence goes on from CAYTKL010000137.1 coordinate 683, forward strand.
GTTGGTGGCCCAGTTCCTGAAACTGGCGAAGCTTCCTCAGTCCTACCACATGCCCCAGGTGGATGTCCGGCCGGCTTGGGTCAAACCCCTGCTTGAGCCGAAGCTTCCGCCCCGACTCGAGCAACGTGACCAACTCCTCCTCGACTATGATCTCGACGACTCCCCTCTTGAGGAGGCTGCGGTATTCCTCAACCTTTCCCATTGCTTCGCTGCTTCAGGTTCCCCTTTTTCCAGTGGTGGAACGCCCTACGACACCAGGGACGCTCTTGCCTGCTCCACGTCTCGCTTCATCTGTTCCACGAGCTCACCCGGGCCGGAGAACCTCACTTCACCACGCAACCTCTCCACCAGCTCGGCCCTGAGCATCTCCCCGTACAGGTCTCTCTCCTCGAAATCTAGAAGATGGACCTCGACGATGCGCTTCCCATCACCGAAGGTCGGACGAACGCCAATATTGGTGACCGCTGGATAAGCCTTCTCTCCCACGAAGGCGCGAGTGGTGTACACCCCGTCAGGGGGAAGAGCTTGCTCCGGATCGGGGACGAGGTTCGCCGTGGGGAAGCCAAGCGTCTTGCCACGCTGGTCTCCCTTCGCCACCTCTCCTACCAGAGTGAAGTTGCGGCCGAGAAGGCGGCTCACCTTCGACATGTCGCCGTGGGAGAGCGCGTTGCGAATCGCTGTGCTGCTCACCACCTCTCCCTCGGACACCATCGGCTGCACCACGTCCACCGAGAAGCCAAGCTCCCGTCCGACAGACCGCAGCCTGTCAATATCACCCTCTCTCTTGTGACCCAGGGCAAAATCCGGACCGACCACAAGGGCGCGCATTCTGAGGTGCTTCCGTAGCAGCTCGATGAACTCCTGAGCGCCAAGCTGTGACAGCTCCGGTGTGAAGGACAGCGTGACAACACGGTCAACGCCAAGGCTCTCCAATAGCCTTGTCCGCTCCCTCAGACTGGTCACATAGGTGAGCTTGGCCTTTGGTGACAGCACGAGGCGCGGATGACGCTGGAAGGTCACCACGCCACTCATCAGGTCCTCCGCCACCGCCCTCTCCCTCAGTCTCTTGACAAGAGACTCGTGACCCAAGTGAACCCCATCGAAAACCCCGATGGTGAGCGCCATGTCATGCCCCGGCGCTGCCTTGGCCAGTTCCTCTTCGACCAGCATCTTCCCTTCAGATTCTATCTGTTCGTTTCCTCCGGCGACCCTGGCGGCCTATGCCGGAATCCTCCGCGCCATCTTCCGCCCCACTGATTCCGCCACACCGACCACCTGGGACATGAGGCGCTCGAAGTTCTCGAAGGTGAGCGATTGAGCACCGTCCTTCAGCGCCGCCTCTGGGTCCGGGTGGACTTCGACCATCAACCCATCAGCCCCCGCAGCCACCGCCGCCAGCGCCAGTGGAGCGACAAGATACCATTTGCCCGTACCATGGCTCGGGTCCGCAATCACAGGCAGATGACTGAGCTTCTGGATAATGGGGACGGCGCTGATGTCCATGGTATTCCTGGTATAGGTCTCGAACGTCCTGATTCCCCTCTCGCACAGCATCACCTCCCGATTCCCCTGAGCCATGATGTATTCCGCCGAAAGCAACCACTCCTGAATGGTTGCCGACATTCCCCTCTTGAGCATCACCGGCTTCTTCGCTTTGCCCACCTCGTCGAGAAGGATGAAGTTCTGCATGTTGCGCGTTCCCACCTGCAGGATGTCCGCGTAGCGGCAGACCATCTCCACGTCCTCAGGAGTCATCACCTCGGTTATGATGGGCATGCCCGTCTCTTCACGAGCCGACGCCAGTATCTTCAGGCCTTCCTCACCCAGCCCGCGAAAAGTGTACGGCGAGGTGCTCGGCTTGAAGGCGCCGCCCCGCAGGATGTTTGCCCCCGCTGCTTTGACGGCACGTGCCGCTTGAAGGACCTGCTCCTCACTCTCCACAGCGCAGGGCCCAGCCATCACCACCACTGCGTCCCCACCTATTGCCACATCGCCTACCTCTATCCTCGTGTCATGAGGCTGGAACTCCCGACTCGACAACTTGTAAGGTCTGCTTATGGGGACAACCTCGCTCACCCCGGGCCACAACTCCAGAGTATCCTTCAACTCAGGATAGGTTCGTCCCACCACTCCGACCACGGTTCGCTCCACACCCTTGGACACGTGCCCGCCGAATCCCATCTGGGCCAGCTTCCCCAGTATGTCCTCCAGCTCCCTATCACTGGACCCCTGTCTCATCACGATCAGCATGTCCCACCCCTTCAGTTGACGTCGTTTCCCCAGGTGTTGGAGCGCAACCCCTCGGTCCCCTTGATATAGACGTGCACAATCTCGTCCAGGCTCTTCTCCGTGTTGAACAGTATCAGGATGCGCAGGCACATCGGCAGGCCGCCCGGCACGTCCATCTCATGCCCACACATAAGGGAGATCCGGTTGAACCCAAGTCCCCTCGCCGCCACCGCCGGATACTCAGCGTTCAGATCGCGCGTCGTGGTGAAAAGGATACAGGCCACATCGTCTTCTTCAACTCCGTTGGCACTGACCATCTCTTGCAGCAATTCCTTTGCCGCCAGCAGGATGTCTTCCCTGGCATTGGCAGCTACAGTCGTTGCTCCTCGAATCCCTCGACACCACATAGGTAGATAACCCCTAAATCATAGCATAAACAGTACGGCAATGGAATTATAGGCGAAATGGGTCAGGATGCACGGCCAGATGGAGCGAGTCCTCACGTAGAGCCAGCCCAACAGCAGCCCGAGGATGAAGATGGGCAGCAGGGCTCCCGGCTGCATGTGTGCCACCGAGAAAAGCAGGGCGCTCAACACAACCGCCCATGCATTGCCAAGTCGCCTTCCAATGCCAGCGAGAATGAATCCCCGAAAGAAGGTCTCCTCAGCCACCGGGGCAACAACAACGGCGAGAACAACGACGATGCCCAGACCCAAACCGGTCTCGGCCAGGCCCGCTGGCAGATTGGAGGGAGGGTCCAGCCCCAGGTGGCTGAACAGCATATCGTAGAGAAAGCTCACCAGCAGGCCCACCAGCACAACGATGGCCGCCAACGTTACGCCGTCAAATGCCCGGAACGAGCGAAAGCCCAGGGCACGCCATCCACAACGATACTTGAGGGCGCCGAACAGCCATGCCGAAAGAGGCATCGCCGCCTCCCCAACCAGCATTGCCGTCATCATGAGCAGAAGCCACGGCTGAAGCATGCCTTCCGCGGCAAGCAGGTCGAGCAAACCCGAAATGTCAGTAAGCCCACTCCCAACCAGCGTCGCAGGTCCCACGAGTAGGATAGTCCCCAGCCCGAGTCCAAACGCAACTACCACGGTGGCAGCAATGACCACCGCGATCGCCTTGGCAATATCCCCTATGGTCCACGGGACACGGGTCGCCACCCGCGCGCCATGCGTATTCTGTTCGGGGTTCTCCTCGACGACGTCCACTAGCCCCCCATAACACAATCCTCGCCCGGTGGCGAGGAATGTTTGCTTCGACCGCCGCGCACCACCCCAGCCCGACCACCCTGCGGTGGACAACTGCCCGGCTAGGCCCTTAGAGCATCAATAGCGGCCTGCTGTATACTGAAGAGCCTTTCAATGCCCCGCCCGGCCAGCGTGAGCACGGAGTCGATCGCCTCCTTCGAGAAGGGCGACCCCTCCGCCGTTCCCTGAACCTCGACGAACTCACCTTCGCTGGTCATCACCACGTTGAAGTCGACCTCTGCCCAGTAGTCTTCATCGTAGCACAGGTCGAGTAGCAACTCCCCACCCACAATGCCCACGCTCACCGCTGCTACCCCACGTTTCACAGGCAACGACGAGATAATACCCTTCTCGACCAGTCCGTCAAGAGCCTGCACCAGACCCACGTAGGAGCCCGTTATCGCCGCCGTCCGCGTGCTTCCGTCCGCCTGGAGTACATCGCAGTCAACCGTCAGCGTCCGTTCGCCAAGGGCATCCAGATCCACCGCCGCCCTCAGGGAACGCCCGATAAGGCGCCGTATCTCCTGGCTCCTGCCTCCCACGCGGTTCTCCTCCCGGGGTGTCCTGGTAGCCGTAGCGCGGGGGAGCATGGCGTACTCCGCAGTGATCCAACCCACCCCCTCACCCCTCAGGAAACCGGGAACCCGGTCTTCCACAGTAACCGCACACACTACCTTGGTATTCCCCATCTCAATGAGAGCCGACCCCTCAGCATAGTACTGAAAGCCCGGAGTGATGCACACCGGGCGAAGTTCGTCGTTGCCACGACCATC
>CAYTKL010000138.1:0-4899 GCA_964438305.1 uncultured Dehalococcoidales bacterium
CGTCCTTCTGATGAGCGCGGCGATGCTGGAGAAGGCTATTGAGGACTACGCGGGCTACTCCGATTCCGATCTCAAGGAAGCGGCAAGGAGGAACGCAGCCTACTTCGCGGTGGCCCTGGAGCTGTTGCAGACCCCCACCGAGGGCTATGACGAGGATGCGGAGAGGTGGGAGGTCGAGCAGTGGAATGAGGAGAACCCGTGGGACCTGAAGGAGTTCGTGCCCGTGCCCACCGTGGACTACCAGGTCCCGGGCTGGGTCCAGGCCGAGGTCGAGGCGGAGGTGGGCAAGGTCGAGGCCCATGAGGGTTTCGCGCCGAGCACCATATTCAACTCGAATGACGGGTGCGGCTGTTTCCTCGACGGCTGCTACTGCGAGGACTACTCGCAGTACGTACCCCGCGGGCACTACACTCGCAGCGAAACACTGAAGAGGTACTTCAAGGCAATGATGTGGTACGGCAGGATGGCATTCCTGCTCAAGGGCGGTGAGGACGCGCTGGTGAGCGAGTATGACGCCGACATCGCCACCGTCCAGGCGTCCTTGATCGCCGCCGAGCTGCATGACGTACAGGCTGGCGAAGCGACGGCCGGGGAAATATGGGACAGGGTCTACCTGATAACGGCGTTCTTCGTCGGCACAGCCGACGACCTCACGCCGTATGAGTACCTCGACGCCATCGAGACGGTATTCGGAACGGAGTTTGAGGCGTCGGAACTGGTCGACAACGAGAAGCTTCTCGAACTCAAGGCGGAGCTGGCGCAGATGAGGAACCCCGAGATCTACGGCGGCTCCGGTGTCTGCGTCATCGATCCTCCCTTCACCAAGGAGAAGCTCAACGAATGCCTGGCCAAGACCAAGGGGATGCGGTTCATGGGGCAGAGGTTCGTGCCCGATTCGTACATGTTCCAGAACCTCGTCTCACCGGCAGTGGGCATGTATGTTGGCGACGGGGAGCCCTTTACCATGAAGATGACCGGCGGAGGGCCGGCAAGGTGCTTCCCCAGGGGGCTGGACGTGATGGCGGTCTTTGGCTCGGAGAGGGCCTACGATATCCTTGAGGCGGAGGGAGATACCGAGTACGCAGGCACCGATACGAGCTACGACCAGCAGCTCCAGGAACTGAGAGACGAATTCGCCGGGTTTGACACCGCGGACTGGAATCGGAACCTCTACTGGGCGTGGCTCTATGCCCTTCAACCCCTGCTGAAGGAGTTTGGCGACGGCTATCCCAGCTTCATGCAAAGCGAGGCGTGGCAGGACAGGGAACTCCAGGCGGCTCTGGCGTCGTGGGCCGAGCTGCGGCATGACACTATCCTCTACGCCAAGCAGAGCTATACCCCGATGCTGTCCGGGTTGCCGCCACAGCCGAAGGTGGTCCCGGGGTATGTGGAGCCCGTTCCCGAGTTCTACGCGCGCATGCTGGCGCTGACCAGCATGACCAGGGAAGGGCTTGCGGACCTGGCGGCCCTCAACGAAGAGGAGACGTCAAGGCTTGAGAGTCTGGAGGATGTTCTGGAGCGCCTGCTTGATATCTCCATAGATGAGCTGCAGAACACGACGCTCGATGAGGATGACTACAGCTTCATCATGGACTTCGGCGAGGCGCTGGAGTCGATTGTGGTCGGAGTGGAGGCTGAGGGGAAGGAAACGACGCTTGTGGCCGATGTCCACACCGATGCCAATCCGCCGATGCAGGTACTGGAGGAGGGGGTGGGCTACGTCGACCTGATAGTGGTGGCGTACACGCTGCCCAACGGCACAATCACCATGGGCGCCGGCCCTGTCCTCAGCTACTACGAGTTCAAGCAGCCGGCGGATGACAGACTCACCGACGAGGCCTGGAAGGATATGCTTGAGCAGGGCAATGCGCCGGAAAGACCGGCATGGACCGGCAGCTTCATTGCGGAATAGCGCCGTGTTGCCACGCACGCGTTGTCGCTCGGCTACATGCACAAGGGGCGTTCAACTGAACGCCCCTTCCTGTGACACCAGGGGCCTGTTGTCACCGCCACCGCGGTCGTCGTGCTACCTGACGACGCGGCCCTTGAGCAGGCTCTTCGGGCCCAGCGAGCATGCCAGCTTGAATGTATACCGGTTGACGGGCAGCGGCACCGGCCCCACACGCCACTGTATGAACTCGAGGATTGTGCCTGCCTGCTCGACGGTATCCACATAGGCATAGTCCACGGTGACGCCGGTGTCCTTAATGGTCCCCCGCTGCAGGATGCCTATGCCCATGTCGCGGCACTGGATGAGCCTCTTCTCCAGGCTTCGCACCATGAAACCCAGATGATGCAGGCCGCCGCCGGTCTGCTGGACATAGTCCCGGTGCAGAGACTCGCCCTCCACTACCTGGATTAGCTCCACCTGGACCGGGCCCAGATACGCCAGCGCTATCTTCAATGTGGGGTGTATCTGCTGGCCTCCCTGGATGCAGGGCTCGGGCCTCACCTCGAGCAGCAGCCACGGGCGTATGCCGAGGATGTTCCTGTAGTAGGCAATCGCGTCGTCCATGTCGGCGACCACGTAGCCGAGCTGGCCCAGCTTGGGGAGTCGCAACTGCTTCCTGACGCCATCAGGTACCATGTCCTTCCTCCCATCCTCGGTTGATTGCACTCCCTATCGGATTCCGCGGTATTCAGGGGACCGGCCTGGTCATCTCCAGGTCGGAGTAGGCCGTGATTCCGCAATCCCTCAGCCGGGTGAGGAACTTCACCGGGTCGAAGCAGGCCTCGGGGCCGTAGACGCCGCCCTCTGTGGTAAGGACCTCCTTGCGTCCCAGCATCAGCGTGCCGATGGCCATGGAGAGGCCGGTAGCCTCGCGCATCTGGCCGATGCCGCAGGCCGTCTCGTGCGCCTCTTGCCCGCCTCGCTCGCCCCAGGCATCGATTCGGACCGCGCCCCATTCCGGCTCCTTGGGCTCGCCCATGTGCTCCAGGCGACTCACCGCTCTGGTCAGCACCCGCTGGCACCGTTTGCCTCCGAGAAGGCGCAGCTTGGCCGGCACCACCAGCCAGTTGGCGCCCTTGCCGAAGCCCATGAAGAAGTTGACCTCCTCTATGTCCGGGATGGACAGGGGAACCGTCACCGGCTCGCCGTGCCCCATATTCCAGACCTTCACCGCTCCAAACCTGGGGAAGTCAAGCACGCGTTCTTCGCTGCAGGCGCGGACCATCATCCGTTTGCCCTCGCGCCAGACGGCGACCTTGCCGCTCATGATGAACAGGGTATGCGCGATCACTGCCTCCCCTCCACCCGCCTGCATCGGCATGAAAACGCTGATGTCCACCCGGCGCAGCTTGTCCATCCGGTCAGCGAAGTACCTCACCCCCACATTGGAGATGCCGGGGCTGGTGCCCAGCCCGGTGATTACGGTCACACCACTCTCGCGGGCCGCTTTGGAGAACTGGGTGACGACCTCGTCCGCGGCCAGCCAATCGTCGCAGATGCTGGTGTAGTCCACCCCTGCCTCGATTGCCGCACGCACCAGCTTGGCCTCGAAGAGGTAGAAAGGGCCGAGCGCCGATGTGGCCACGTCATAGCCGCGCATCGCTTCGACCAGGCCGTGATGGTCGTTGGCGTCTACCGCTTTGACGTCGACCGTGGCTTTCCTCCCCTGTAGCCTGGCGGCGAGCTGTTGGGCGGCTTCCACGTTCCGGTCGGCGATGGTAACCCGCTCCACCCCCTCGGCCTCCGCCAGCTCCTCGACCGCCCTGCTCCCCATGTCGCCGGCCCCACCCAGAGCAATGATCTTCATTGGTGCCCCTCCTTGCTGCAAGACCTCGAAGTGGGGACACTCCTGCCTTCCTGGATAGTGATGTCGTCTACAGGCTTGACACCCTCACGGCTGCCGTCCTGTCGGCAAGAGGCCACTGGCGGTTCCACTCGCCACCTTCCGGCCCTCCTCGTTCTCGGCCCACACGTCGAGGAACACCCTGAGGCCGGAGTCCTCCTCTTTCCTGTCGCGAACGATGGCTCTGGCGGTTATCCTCTGGCCCACATACGCCGGGCTGGTGAACGCCATGTCCATGTCGCCGCCATCTGTCCAGTCCTCACCAAAGAAACCGATCAGCATGTCGATGACGTAGGCGAAGATGGTGACGCCGGGGACCGGCGCTCCCTCGAAACCCAGTGTCTGCGCTCTGGTATCGTCGTGGATTCCCTTGCCTCGCGCTGTATTCCTCGCTACCCTGGTCACCGGCTCCAGCTCCTCTCCCACCTGTGGTCCCCTTGCGGTCACGTCCATGAGCTTCACCTCCCGTGGCCTAGCCTGCCTCGCCCGGTATCCTGACCGGTGTAAGCAGGAAGGTATCGCGGCTGTGGACGACATCCCGGCCTTCTTCATCCACGGTGCGTGTCTCGACCACCGCGTAGTACCTCTGTCGCCGAATGTACTTGTCGGTCACCTTGCTCCTGGCGATGAGGCGCTTGCCGACGGGGACCGGGCCCAGGTAGTGATGGCAAGCCGCGGCATGGACCCCTACCAGGGGCTGGGCCGGTTCGCCCAGCATCCTGTGCCGTTCTTCCTGAAAGAGCCAGATGCTGATAGGGGCGGTCATCGCTGGGTGACATCGCAGTCCGCCGGACGCTGACCTTCGCAGGTACCACGGGTCATCGTCGCCGATGGCGGCGGCATAGGCCCGGACGTCCTCCTCGGTGAACACCGTTTCCCACGGGCCCAGCTCCTGTCCCGGCTGGAGCATCTCGTATAGCCGTCCCGCCAGCTCTAGCTGTTGCTGTGGATCGACCTCGTCCATCGTTACCTCCGCTGAGTCATGCAAGAGGGGCAACGCCGCGACAAGCCCGGGTCCCGGGTCACACCTCGCCGCGGCCGGTGTCGGCCCCTCAACAGGGGTGCCCATAGTACGACCGTCGATTGCCTGTCGTCAAGGATTGCG
>CAYTKL010000139.1:0-4890 GCA_964438305.1 uncultured Dehalococcoidales bacterium
CATGCTTGTCAATTCTTCCTCCTGTGAAGCTACCGAGGGACTACGTCGATTTCACCACAGCATACCACCGCAACGCATCACCAGAAGCCTCGGCGTATGCCGCACCCAGGACCACTCCTGAATGCCAGCAGGCCCCATGTCGGCACCTCTTTGTCAGTGTCGCGCCCCACGCATACCACTCCCACTCATACCGTCACTTTCCCCTCGCCTCGAGGCGGCGCCGAGCCATGCTCCGAGCACATGGACGCAGCACAGGAAGGCTGCATGGCTGCTGATTGCCGGCCATAGCTCGCCTTCAGGCAGCATTTGACCGGCGTCGCGGGCTTTGTTTGACCTTGTTCGGGTGTGGAATCACGGCAAAGAGGTTGTCGCATGACGTCGGGCGAGGCCACCGCAATGCCCCCCAGGCGGTGACGGTTCACTCCGTTCTGTCCCGTCTCTCCTTGAGTGACTCGATCTCCCGCCGCAGCTTCCGCTGCCCGCGATACAGGAGAAGCACATATCCAAAGACCAGCGCCCAGATAATGGTGTACGCTGCGAACAGATAGTACATAGTTGCCCTTCCTGTCTAGCCCTTCAATCGCTTCAGCTCGGTCCCCAGGTTCCTCAGCGAAACACGCTGGCCGACCAGCAGGATGTACAGAACGGTGAAGGCGGCAATGCTGACCAGCAGAGCCAGGAGCATCGATGGGGCAAGCCCCCCCTCAAAGACCACCGGGCCGGGGTGCTGTGTCCTCCACAGTCTTATGGCCAGGGCAACGATGGGAACGTCGATGAAACCCACGATTCCCAGCACGGCGGCGAATCTGGCCCCCCTGGATTCCTCAGCAGTGTAGCTGCGCACCAGCAGATAGGCGATGTAGATCAGCCACAGCGCCAGGGTGGCTGTCAACCGGAAGTCCCATGCCCACCATACCCCCCAAGCGGCCTTGGCCCAGATGGGACCGGTGATCAACACCAGGGTCGTGAACACCATGCCAACCTCCGCCGAGGAGGCGGCGATGGTATCCCACTTGGCGTCCCGCCTCCACAGGTAGAGTATGCTGCACACGAAGACCACCAGGAACGCCAGCAGGCCGACCCACGCCAGCGGTACATGGAAGTAGAATATCCGCTGCACCACGCCCATCGTTTCCTCGGTCGGCACATACACGAATATCAGGTAGAGGGCGGCCAGCATCAGAGCGAAGCCAAGCCCAAGCAGGACGCCGTTCCAAAGGGTGCCTTTTCCCCGGATCAAGTATGAGCCTCCCTATCCAATGTCGTGTCCCCTCAAATGGCTACTCCTCTACGACGAACTCGAAGACAAATGTGGATACTATCACAAAGATGACGTCGAAGGCTATCATTATCTGGAGCCATGTCGCCATATCGCCCCAGGGCCTGCCATCCAGCACCAGCCCGGTAGCCTCCACGGCGGCGATGATCACCGGGACGACCAGGGGAAGGAACAGGATGGGGAGCATCAGGTCGCGCGCCTTGGTATTTGCCGCCAGCGCGGAGAAGAGCGTGCCTATAGAGGCGAAGCCCAGCGTTGCCAGGACGACGATGAGGGCCAGCCGGGGCATGAAAAGGGGCAGATTGAAAAGGACGAGGAATATCGGTGTGATGATGGCGGCAACCAGCAGGATGAAGATGAAGCTGGCCGCCAGCTTGCCCCAGTAGATAACGTGCCGTTCGACCGGGCACAGCATCAGTCCTTCGAGGCACGAGTTCTCCCTCTCCGCGGCGAAGGTGCGGTTCAGGCCAAGCACCCCGGCAAAGGCGATAGCCGCCCACAGGATGCCGGGGGCAACCGTTTCCCTGGTAGACGTCCCCGGCTCGAAAGCGAAGTTAAAGATCACCAGCACCAGCAGCCCGAAGACAAGCACGGAGGTGATGATCTCCTTTGTTCGGAGTCCGGAGATGAGCTCTTTCCACAGGATGGCGTAGACCTCGGTGAATAGTCCCTTCATCAGCCCTGCCCGGTGCAGCGGTCGTATATCTCTCGGAAGCCCGCTGCATCGATGTCCTTCTTCGACGCCTGGTATACTATGCTGCCTTCGTGCAGAACCGCCACCTGCCCGGCGATTTCGATGCCTCGCTCCAGATTATGGGTGGTCATCACTACGGTGCGGTCACCGGAATTCAGCGTATCCATCACCTCCCGCATCATGGTGGTGGCATGCGGGTCCAGGCCCGTCTCCGGCTCATCGAGCAACAGGATCGAGGGGTTGTGCATCACCGCCCGGGCAATGGCCGCCCTTCGCTGCAGGCCATGGGACAGCGTTCCCACTCGATCGTGAAGGCGGGACTCAAGCTGCACCTGTGAGACCACCTCTTCGATGCGACGCTCCAGGTCGGGAACCAGATACATCCTGCCGTAGAACCTGAGGTTCTCGTTCACGGTGAGGTCGTTGTAGAGGAAGGTGGAATGCGTGACGACCCCCAGCATGCGTCGAATCTTCGCCGGCTCGCTGGTGAGGTTCAGGCCGTGCAGCCGGGCGCTGCCGCCGGTGGGCTTGGCCAGGGTGGAGAGCAGCTTGATGAGGGTGGTCTTGCCGGCCCCATTGGGGCCGAAGATGGTGAGCCAATCGCCCCGGCTGACCTTGATGTCGACGCCGGTCAGGGCGCGATTGCCGCCGAAGGACTTGCTGAGCGATTGCGCTTCGATAGCCCAGTCAGCAGAGGAAGTCGCCCTATGGTTCACTGGCCGTCACCTCCGATGCGGGCTGGCGCCTCCGACCCGGCCAGAAGGCTATTGCTCCCCCGAGGAGCAACAGTCCTCCCCCAACCCACATCCAGACAACCAGGGGAGTCACCAGGGCTCTGAAGGTGGCTGAGCTACCCGTGGGGTCATAGGCGGGCATGGAGATGAACAGGTCCTCGGCCGGCGTGGTTCGTATTGCCACCTCGGCAAAGGACTGCATGGGGGCGAACCAGTAGTTGAGCTGCGGGCTCATGGTGCCGATGGACTTCGTGCCGCGTTTCACCGAGACAGAGGCCACGGCGCTCAGCTTCTCATCGTCTTCGTCCAGGCTCAGCCCGTCGTAGGTCAATTCGTATGCTCCGACGGTCATCGACTCGCCGATATCCAGCGTCGCTGTTTGCTCAACGTCGTACATAGAGGAGCCAATGACCCCGACGGTGATCAGGATAATCCCAATATGGACGATGAACCCGCCATGTTGCGGACGGTTGCTCCAGATCATGCTGAAGAAAGCGGTGACATAGCCCCTACCCGCCACTCGACGTCGCGACCTCGTTCCGCGGACCCATTCCACCATGACAACCAGCAGCGGGAAGCCGCAGACAAGCGCCGCCACCGCATACCAGTTGCCGATGCCGGAGATCAAGATAGCCACGGCGGCAACCACGGCCGGCAACAGGGCCCCCAGCAGGTAGCTCCGAATGGAGCCCCAGGAGGTCTTGCGCCACCCCAGCGAGGAGCAGACCCCGATGAAAAGCACAGCGACGAGCATGATGGGCCCGCACGCCCAATCGAAGAAGCTGCGCTCCAGGGCCACCTTGCCCCCTACCAGCCCCCCGCGTATCTGGGGGAAGACCACCCCAAGGATGACGACGAATACCAGCGCCACCAGAATGACATTGAAGGCGAGAAAGGCCCCTTCCTTGGAGACAAGCGACGATAGCTTTCTCTCCCTCTCCATACCCCTGCGGCGGAGAAAGAGCAGGCCCAGCGAGCCTATCAAAGTGACGATGATGGCAGCCAGGATGTAGGGTGGGTAGCGCGAGGCGAGGAAGCCGTGCAATGGCGATTCGATGCCGCCATGGGTGATGAAGGGGCTGAGCAGGGTGAAGGCGAAGGTGAATATGATCAGCGCGAAGCTCCATTTGTACAGATAGTTCCTTCTGCGGCCTATTGCGATGGAGTGGACGAAGGCGGTGCCCAGCAGCCATGGCATGAGGCCAGCGTTCTCCACCGGGTCCCAGGCCCATATGCCTCCCCACCCCAACTCGTTGTAGGACCACCACATCCCCACCACGTTGCCCAGCGCCAGGGCGCACCAGGCGAACAGTGTCCAGCGCCGGATGTCAGTGATCCACTTGACCCGGGGGCTGCCGACTATCAGCGCCCCCATGACGAAGGCGAAGACGACGGCGAATGCGGCGAAGCCTATGTACAGGAGCGGCGGGTGGATTAACATGCCGACGTTCTGCAGCAGCGGGTTGAGACCGAAACCCTCCGTTGCGGGAATGGGGTTCCGCGCGAATACGTTGGCCGCCAGCGTGACCAGCGCCAGGAAGAACGCCTCCACGATTCCCAGGATGGAAACGGCGTAGGGCATCATTCGCCCGTGGCTGGCTCGCTTATGGAGGGTGAGCACGGCGGCAAACACGGACAGCAGCCATCCCCAGAAGAACACGGAGCCGGCCTTGTCGGCGTACAGCGCAGTGAAGGAATAGGCTGCCGGGAGGTCCTTGGTGGCGTTCTCAAAGACTATCTTGAGACTGAAATCCTTGGTGATAAAGGCGTATACCATGGTTCCCATGGCCACGGTATACAGCACCGCGACCGCCAGTATGCCAGCCCGAGCGCCCATAGCCAATCGGGGGTAACCTCTGCGGGCGCTTATCCATGAGGCTAGTGCAGTGCAGACCGCTATCGCGAACGCAAGTACTGTGGCGATATGTCCTAGAGCTATCATGAAATCATTCTTCGGGTGCGTACTTGGAGGGACATCTCATCATTATCTTGCTTGCCTGGAATACGTCGTCGACGCGGTACCGTCCCTCCACCAGGACATCGGCATCTACCTTGAAGCCATCGGGTATCACGCCGTGGTAGATGACCGGCAGCGTGGCATTCCCCTCGGCCACAGCGAACTCGAGTTGGAGCTCTTCGGCATCCCAGTTGATGGAGCCGTCGGCTACCTTGCCAACGACCCT
>CAYTKL010000140.1:0-4787 GCA_964438305.1 uncultured Dehalococcoidales bacterium
TGACCAGCTTTCGGTGAACGCCATCGCTGGCCGTGGAGTGTTTCAACTGTGTCACCATGGCCCTGGTGTCGAAGTCCCTGTCGTGCGAAGACCAGTCTGTCCTGGTGGGCTCCACAACCAGCATGTCGTAGTGGGAGTTGGCCAGCCTGTCCACCGCGCCCGGTTCACTCAAGCCCTGGAGTTGATATGCCCAGTAGCTGACCTGCGACAGAGCCAGCGGCTCCACGGTGTCGCTGGGAGTGGGAGTCTGGACGGCTGGATGGCCGGCGTTGCAGGAGGCCAAGCACAGGGACAGCGCCATGCCGAATGCCACAAGTGACGGGCCTGCTTTCACCTGCCGTCTCCTTCCCTTGCTCCACAGCAACTCTGGCCAAATGTCATGGGCGTACGGTGTTGTGTCCCCAGTAGCTGGTGATGACATCGATGAGTCCGCTGGAGGCGACGTCTCCCTGCTGGTCGGGGTCGGGACCACGACGGAAGTTGAAGGCATCCACTTCCTCCGCATAGGGCTCCCATGACGTCTCCCACGACCACAGGGCGTGGTTCATGCCCCGCTGCTCGAAGAGGCCCATCTGATCGTCCATGAATTCGGCAGCGTTGGGTACCCAGCGCATAGCGCCGAATTCGTTCACCGCAACCGGCACGTCATACGCTGCGGTGAAAGCATCGACGGTCGAAAGCAGGTCCTCCAGCCAGGCTCGGTTGAACTGTTCATCGCTGCCGTCCCAGTCTGTGTCACACATCCCTGGATACGTGCACTCCACCGAGTTCCACCATTGATGAGTGTATTGCATAGGCGCGTATTGATGCACGGTGTAAACGGTGCGTCCATCAGAGGTCGGTTCCAGATAGGGCAGCCAGTCGACGGCACTGTAGCCCATGCTGCCGACGAGGATCGGCGTCTCCGGGTCGACTTCGCGGATGGCGTCGGTGATCTGAGGATACAGTTGGTTCCAGTCGTACAGCGTTCCGCCGTAGTCGGCGTAGAACTCCTCTTGGTCCCACTCGTCGAGCCAGACTTCGTTGGAGTTGGGCTCGACCATGAGGTCATAGCCGACGACGATAGGGTTATCTCGGTAGAGTTGAGCAGCGTGGCGCCACATCTCCGCCCAGGCGTCCTGCGCTGCTTGCTCTCGCCACACGTCATCGTTGAGATAGCTTCCGTCGAACCAGTCGCCGACCTCGTCGAAGAAGAAGGTGAACTCGCTGCGTCCCGGGCCGGTGCGAAAGCTGATGACGGCGAACATGTCGGCCTCGGCGGCCATGTCGAGCAGGCTGTCCAGATTGGCCTGGACTTCCTCATCCACGTCGTAGGGTGGGGTCTCGCTGAACAGGCCCGGGTGGGAGACATTGACGTAGTTGGCCCCCAGTGCTGCCAGTCGATCGAAGTCGTGCTGTGTATATGGCGGTCCAACAGGTCCATATCCCATGAAGTCCGGGCCGTCAAGCTCGGGGTAGACGCGACGCTGGTATATGTTGGCACCACGCAACTGTGTGTCCCCTACCCACAGGCCCCACTTCTCCACTGATGAGCCGCCGGGCACTGCATCACCTGTAGGCGCTGGCGTGCTGGCTGGAGCGGGAGACCTTTTCTCTCCGCTGCCGCAAGCCACGACCGACAGCAACATGGTCGCCAGAAGCGCCGCCGCCATGAGTCTCCTGGTTCTCACGCTACCCATCCGCCTCCGGGTCGCTGTATGTGGCCATGCCACGCTGTGGGTTGCGCCTATAGCCGCGGGCGCCTTCTCCACCCAGGGTTGTCGGCGGGCCGAGGCTCACTGTGTTGCAGTGAAAGGCACTCCCTTGGAGTTGTTCCACGGGTCTGCCTCGTCGAAGTGGGGGGTAATGGTTGCGTTCACCTGGTAGCTGCCCGGTTTCGACACCACCGCGACGTCTGTGGTGAACACAGGTACGTCGTCGCCTGGCTGGAGCACGTCCTTGCACTCAAGGCCCTGGTAGTAAGCGGGCAGTTGGGAGGGCACCTCGATGACGATGACCTCGAGAAGGAAGTCGCCCGATGGAGCATCCCCTTCGTTGCTGACATATACATCTATGTAGAAGCTGGAGCCGGCCTGTGGCTGAGAAGGATAGACGTTGATGTCGGAGATGTTCAAATCGGGCAAAGCTGCCGGCGCGGCCGGCGTCACTGCCGGCGTCTCACCTCCCCCGCCTCCTCCACCCGCGGCACCTCCACCCCCGCCAGCGCCGTCGCAGCACGCTGCAGTGGTCAGCGCCGCTCCCAGCAACAGAACGAGCACTGCCGATACAATCCTCCTCATCACCTGCGGAACCTCCTTTCATGGCGTTGCACCGCTGAGCTGCCCGCCTTGATGCAGGGGCTGGGGCATCGGTGAGAAATGAGGCAGCTCGATTCACATCGCTCGTGCACCCCAAGAGTGAGGGCCTAGCGGGTCCAGGACGGGTACCCATCGGGTGCGGGGTCGTTGGTGAGGTTGACCTGATTCGAGCCATCGGCGTCCATGGCGTAGACCTCCAGGTCGCCATCGCGGTCAGTCTCGAAGGCGATCCAGCGGCCGTCCGGCGACCACGAGAAGACCCCCTCCGCCGCCAGGTTGTTCGACAGATTGGCCTGATTCGAGCCGTCGGTGTTCATGACGTAGATCTCATGGTTACCGTCGCGGTTGGTGCTGAAGGCGATGGTGGAGCCATCTGGCGACCACGCCGGAATTCCATCGTTGGCGGCGTTGTTGGTGAGGTTGGCCTGGTTCGAGCCGTCGGCATCCATGACGTAGACCTCGGTATTGAGGTCTCGGTCCGTACCGAAGACGATCCTGTCACCCTGCGGCGACCACGAGCAGACTCCGTCGTCGCCGGGGTCGTTGGTGAGGTTGGTCTGGTTGGAGCCGTCGGCGTCCATGACGTAGATCTCCAGATTGTCGTCGCGGTTGGTGGTGAAGGCGATGCTGGCGCCGTCGGGCGACCAGGCGGGAGAGACGTCGTCGCCGGGGTCGTTGGTGAGGTTGGTCTGGTTGGAGCCGTCGGCGTCCATGACGTAGACCTCCGCGTTGCCGTCGCGTTCGGAGGTGAAGGCGATCTTGGTGCCGTCGGGTGACCAGGCGGGGTTCCAGTCGGTGGCGTTGGTATTGGTCAGCCTGGTCAGGTTGGAGCCGTCGACGTTCATCACACAGATGTCGCTGCTCTCGTATCGGCCGGTGGCAAAGGCGATCTTCCCCTCCAGCGGTGTTGCCGTGGCGGTAGGTGTTGATAGGGGTGTAGGTGTAGGGGTAGGTTGTGCGCTGGGCCCCCCACACGCCATCCCCATCAACAGTATGGCGAGCATGAGAAGCGCTGCAAGCGGTAGCCTACTTCGAGCCTTCGTGGTTCACCTCTGGTCGCACTGATTGCACCGGCATTATAACCCCTTCAGGTGGGGCAGTCCAGCGCGGAGGTGGTGTGACGTGACGGTATCGCCAGAAAAAGCGGGGAGGGTTGCGTTGCGACGCAACCCTCCCCCCACACCACACCACGTCCTCAGCACCGGCTGGGTGCTAACTGAGCTCGGCAAAGGAATCGGGGAAGTACTTCCCGGCGTACACCGCCTTTATGCCGGTGACCAGGTCGGAGCTTGCTGCCTTCTTTGGTACGAAGCCATAGGCCCCCGCCCGCTTGGCCACGAGCATGTTCTCTTCCTCGTCGTACTGGGTCAACATGAGCACTCTCGTCTCCGGCGATTCCTTGGCTATCAGCTTTGTCGCCTCCAACCCGCTCATCGTCGGCATGAGAATGTCCATGAGCGCCACGTTGGGCAGGAGCTGCCTCGTCTTGTCAAACGCATCCTGCCCGTTGATGGCCTCGCCGACAACCTCGATGTCCTTCTGCAGCGCCAGCAGGGCCGATATGCCATGCCTGACCATGGTATGGTCGTCGGCTACCAGCACTCGAATCCTCCGCAGCGCCTCCGCCAGCAGGGTCTGCACTCGGAGAACAAGTGACGCCGGCTCCACCGGCTTGGTCACGTAGTCCTCGGCCTCAAGCTGCAGCCCCTCAAACCGTCGCCATCCCCTGGTCGACCTTTCCTCGTAGCGGGCATCCACCACCAGAATCGGTGTGTCTTTGTACCGGGGATGCTGTCTTATCCACTGGCGAGTGGCGAATGACTGGCCGGCTGGAGCCAGAGTGCCGAGGACAACGACGTCAGGCTCCTCACTCATGACCTCCTGGGCCTGGGCCTTGCTGTCGGCGGCGAGCACGTCAAAGCGTTTCGCGCGGAATGTCATGCGGAAAGCCTCAACGAACTCCGGCTCGTCGTCTATGATCAGTATCCTCTTCTTGTCTGCCATTTCACCCACCCCCAACGTTGTGATTCGACCATTGCCAGAACGCCTCTGTCTCCCATTCTGCCTACCACCTCCCAACTCCAATCCGGTGAACGTGCCCGGCCCGTGGTCGTCCTGTTGCCGCACGCTGTCCTAGCCACGTGCGGCTACCGTTTCGGCGGCTTCGAGAATCTCAGGAACAATCCCCTCGTTGCCCACCGCCATGATGTGGACGCCGTGGCCCAGGTTCTCCTCCCTTATCGTCTTGACAAACCTCGCCGCGATCTCAGCACCCTTCTGGAGCCCCTTGCCCTTCTCCGCAGTGGCAAGCTCGTCGATGATGGCCTGGGGCACCATTATGCCCGGGACGTTGTCGTTCATGTAGCGCGCCATCCTTGCCGATGCCATGACGATGATGCCCGCCAGGATCTTGACATTGAACTGCGAGGCATACTGCATGAAGCGGCGAAGGCTCGCCAGGTCGAAGATGCCCTGCGTCTGGAAGAACTG
>CAYTKL010000141.1:0-4777 GCA_964438305.1 uncultured Dehalococcoidales bacterium
CGTATCATCGATGGCGAAGAGGGCATTCCCCTCAGGGCTTTGGCGGACCTCGCCGGCGAAGATATTGCGCGTCATCGAAAAACGAGCGACAAACTCCGAGTTTGGCTGGCGGAATATCTCCTCCGGCGTCCCCACCTGGAGTATGCGCCCCTCATTGAGGACGGCGATTCTATCGCCGAGAGCTATGGCCTCCTCGAAGTCGTGGGTAACGTGAATGATGGTCGGCTGCAGTCCCTCATGAAGCCGCCTCAGCTCCTGCTGCACCCCTTCCCTGGTCTGAGGGTCAAGCGCGCTCAGCGGCTCATCCAGCAACAGCACCTGGGGACTCACCGACAGCGCCCTGGCCAGTGCCACCTTCTGCCTCTCGCCACCGCTCAACGTATCGGGCCTCCGCTCCAGCAGGTCATTCACTCCGAGAAGGTCAGCGACCCATTCCGCTGTCCTCTCCACCTCCTCTTTCGGCCTTCGCCTCTGCTTCAAGCCGAAGATGAGGTTGTCCTTCACCGAGAGGTGAGGGAACAGCACGTAGTCCTGATAGACAAAGCCAATCCCCCTCTTCTCCGGCTCAAGGCGGGTGACGTCCCTGCCATCAAGCCAGACCTGGCCACTCCTTATCGGGTAGAGACCGGCTATGGACTCAAGCAAGATGGTCTTGCCTGCGCCCGTCGGGCCAAGGATGATGAAGTACTCCCCTTTCTCCACGGTCAGGTTGATATCGCGAAGGAGGAAGCTGCCCAGGTCGACCTTAAGGTTCCTTATCTCTATCATGCTTTCTGCCTGCGATAAGCGAAGCTTCTCAGCGCAACGAACACGACCACGCATATTATGATGAGGATGCTGGCCACCGGCAGGGCATAGTCGAGCCCGTATTCCTCGAGGCGGGTGTAGACCAGGATGGGGGCGATGGTGGGATAGGAGCAGAGCACGAGGACAGCGCCGAACTCGCTAATGCCTCTCGCCCACATCATGACGCTTCCGCCGAAGATACTGCCTTTGGCCAGGGGCAGCGACACCTTGAAGAACGTCTGCCACGGCGAAGCCCCCAGGGTACGCGCCACGTTCTCCAGTCGCTGGTCCACCTTCCCAAATCCCTCCTTCGCCGAGTCGATGAGAAAGGGGACGCTGACGAAGAGCATGGCGATGACTATCCCCGGAATGGACAGCACAAAATCGATGCCGATTACGTGAAACGCACGCCCCACCAGGAACTTCTGTCCGAAGACGAAGAGAAGGGCGATTCCTGCCGCCGTATGCGGCATCACTATGGGAACATCGATCAGCGCTTCGATGAACCTTTTCCCGCGAAACTCGTGCCGCGCCAGGAAGTAGGCGAGAGGAACGCCGAAAACGAGCCCCACGACCGTCGCTATGAGCGCCGTATACAGGGTGAGCCAGATGGAGCTCAGCACCTCACCCTCAAGCAATGTCTCCCACAACAGCGACGGGCTGGAGGAGAACAGAGTCTTGGCCAGAGGCACGAAGATGAAGAGCACTATCACCGCCCCCAGCAGCATGAACGTGATGGTGAGTCTCCTCTGAGACATCCACCTCCAGGATTGTGTCGTCATTGGGCCGAACCCCCTTTCCGAGACCTGCGCGGCATCCGCAAAGCCACCTTACTGTCGAGGCTGTCCCCCGCGGACGGGCCGCCGACCGCCTCGTCGAATTCTTCGCGGCACAAAAAAACGCCTCCGAAAGGAGGCATACATCCGCGAACCCTGTGCCGCTCTCCTTTCCAATCACGGGAGGCACAGGCATTTCTCCCCGTACCCTCGAGACCTCTGGTCTACCGGCTGCCCGCCATGCCCACAACATGGTTTAGGCGCGACAGCTCGAAGAGCTTTTCTCAGTTTATAGCACGTCTCGCGTCAATACGTCAAGTACTTGACTTCCCCGAGAGGCCGTGTAGAATATACCTGTCATGATTGGGTCGATTCCGGAGCTGATCTGAAGGCACCCCACTACGTCGGGGTGCCTTTCAGCTTGTAGGAGGGGCGCTTATGCAGTCGAGTCTGATCGGCAAGATCGAAAAGGCAAACCGCTACGCCGAAGAGCGGGCGCGCATCAAGTTCTCGGACTTCACTGTCACCTTCGCCGGCGACAACAATACCCACACCACCAGCTACAGCGACGGGCAGTGGCACTGCTCGTGCAGCTTCTTCCCCAAATGGGGGCTCTGCAGCCACACCATGGCTCTTCAGAAGGTACTCGCCGGCATGTTGCCTGAAGAAGCCCTATCCCCGGAGATCGCCGAGAAGCTGGGCCTCAGCTAGACCTACTCCCTTATCCGCCTCAGCTCTATGGTGACCAGGTTCCACTTGTCCATGCATTCCAGTGTTAAGACATCCTGGTCTCCCCATTCCGCAGGGAAGCTACCACCAAACTGCAGCATGAGGAGGTACGGGTACACATCGTGGTACAGGAAGCCGCAGAGACCCGCGGTGTTGTGGGCGCTCAGTTCCAGCTTGTCCCCTTCCTTGTGACCGGCACTGCAGGTCCCCTTGACCGACTTGATGGTGCCTACCACACGGTAACCCAGCCTCTTCTCCTCTGCCACGTTACACCTCCTGTTCTCGTTCTATCCGAATACAGTGCTGCGCCTGATTCGCGCTACAACGGCTTTCAGCACACTACGAGTACATTTCGCCAGTGATGTGGTGAACGTATTCACGCGCCTCGGCAACGACGAAAAGCGAGCCAGTGGCACATACAAGGTCATCGGGCTGTGCCATCGCCAGGGCTCGCTCCGCCGCCGCTGCGACACTTTCGACGACCTCTCCCGGAACCCGCCGCTTGCTGAATTCGCCAAGCAGCAGGGCGGGGTCCAAGGCGCGCGGGTGACGGGAACGCGTAGCTATGACGAAGCTGGAGATTGCAGCCAGTTCCTCCACCATCGCCGCCATGTCCTTGTCCGAGGACACGCCCATTATCAGAATGACACGGTCAAAGCCGAGGTCCCGCTCAATGGCATCCTTGAGCCTTCTGGCTGAATCCTCGTTATGCGCACCATCAACGAGAAAGATCGGCTGTTGCTGCAGAACCTCCAGCCGCCCCGGCCAGCTCACGTTACCCAGGCCGCTGCTGATGTCCGCGGCCCCGACGCCCAGCACCTCCAGGGCGGCGACAGCGGTGGCCGCGTTCTCCAACTGATGCTCCCCAAGCAAGGGTAAGCTCAGTTCGTAGCTGGCGGCTCGTCCGTCCACCTCCAGGCTCTGCCCGCTGATGTCGGAAGAGAGCTTGCGCCAGGTGACATCCTCGCCCACAACGATGAGCCGGGCTTCCTTCTCGCGGCAGACGTCGCTTACCACGGAGGCCACCTCGCTGTGCTGCCGTGAGCTCACCACGACCCCATGTGGCTTGATGATGCCGGCCTTCTCCCGGGCTATCATCTGCAGAGAATCGCCGAGGACCTCGGCATGCTCCATGCTTATGGACGTTATGACTGAGACCTCTGGTGTCACCACGTTGGTGGCGTCGAGCCGCCCCCCCAGGCCCACCTCCAGAACCTGGAAATCGACCTCTTGCTCCCTGAAGTAGGTGAACGCCATACCGGTGAGTATCTCGAAGGTGGTGAGCTCCCCATAAGCCCGGCGGCGGTTCACCGCCTCGATCTGCGGCTTCAGCCGCTCAACGACCCCCACCAGCTCCTCCTCAGCGATGATTTCACCACCAATACGTACTCGCTCACGGAACGTGTGCAAATGAGGGGAAGTGTACAGCCCCGTCCTGTACCCTGCGGCTACAAGAGAGGAGGCGATCATAGCGCATGTGCTTCCCTTGCCTTTGGAACCCGCCACGAGCACCGAGCGTGCCGCCAGATGCGGGTTGCCCAATCCTTCAAGGAACTCATCCATCCGCCTCAGGTCGAAATGTCGCGACCAGTATGCCGGAGGCAGCTTCTCCAGATTGGTGAAGCTCAGTATGTAGTCCAGGGCTTCCCTATAGTCCATGCGGCTAGTATAGCACGGGGCGGGGGGGTCACGAGAGCACCCGGCCAACCCCTGTGTTATAATACGGCAAAACCCCCGACGCGCAACCCGCCGATGTTTACTCATCTTCATGTTCACACCGAGTACAGCCTCCTCGATGGAATGTGTCCCGTTGAACGGTTGATCTCGCGGGCCAAGGAACTCGGCATGAATGCCCTCGCCATCACCGACCACGGCACCATGCATGGTGTGGTCAACTTCTACCTTGCGGCAAGAGAGGCTGGGGTCAAGCCAATCATTGGCTGCGAGGTCTATATCACCCCCCGAGGCCGTCGCTCCCGCACCGCCAAGGACAGGAACCCGTACCATCTTACCCTGCTGGCCAGGAACGCCACGGGCTATCGAAACCTCGTCCAGTTGACGACAAAGGCTCACCTTGAGGGTTTCTACTACAAGCCCAGGGTAGACCGGCAACTTCTCGAGGAGCACCATGACGGACTGATTGCCCTGTCAGGCTGCCTCCAGGGTGAGATTCCACGCCTTATCTCCGAGGGGAGAAGCGAAGAAGCGAGGAAGGCTGCGCTGCGGGACAAAGGGCTTTTCGGAGACTTCTATCTCGAACTCCAGCGCCACCCGCTGGAGGAACTGGAGCAGATAAACCGCGAACTGGTGGCCATCGGCCAGGAGCTTGACATACCCCTTGTGGCGACCAACGACACGCACTTCGTGAACAAGGAGGATGCCTTCTCTCACGAACTCCTCCTGTGCATACAGACCAACACCACCGTGTACGACGAGAAGCGGCTGAAGATCGGGGACACCTTCTATCTGAGGAGTGCGGAAGAGAT
>CAYTKL010000142.1:0-4771 GCA_964438305.1 uncultured Dehalococcoidales bacterium
GATAGAACACCACCAGGGCCTTGCGCAACGCGGCATCCAGGGCATTAACCGGCCCGTTCCCCTCAGACGCGGTGTGGATAACGTCCTTGCCTACCTTCACCTTGACCGTGGCCTCGGACATCAACTCCTCCTCGTTGGCCTCGGTAGCAGGGCGCCGCCTCTTCTCCACTACCACCATGAAGTCGACCAGCTCGAAGGGGGGATGATACTTGGGCTGAGAGCGGCGGACGAGCAGGTCGAAGGAGGCCTCGGCCCCGTCGTACTGGAAACCACGGCTCTCCAGGAGCTTGACCTTCTCCAGTATGGCGCGCGCCTCGTCCCCCTTGGCGGTGAGTTCCACCCCCGTCTCCTTTGCCTTGCGTACGATTACCCCCCTGCCCGACAGCTCCGATACCAGTGTCCGCCACTGGTTTCCCACCGACTTGGGATCGATGTGGTGATAGCTTCCCTCCCACTTCATCATGGCGGCGATGTGGAGACCGGCCTTATGAGTGAAGGCGCTGGCTCCGACATACGGCAGGTGGGTATCGAGGGTCAGATTGGCCGCCTCGCTGACAAAATGCGCCACCTCGGTCAGCCTGGCGACCTGCTTGTGCGGAATGCAGTCCACGCCCATCTTGAGCTTCAGCGCGGGAATGATAGAGCACAGATTGGCATTGCCACAGCGTTCGCCATAGCCGTTTATGGTGCCCTGAACCTGGGTCGCTCCCGCCTGCACCGCAGCCAGGGTGTTGGCCACGGCCAGTTCCGCATCGTTGTGGGCATGGATGCCCAGCCTGACCTTGCTCGCCTTTCGCACCGCCCTGACCGCAGCAGCTACCTCGGTTGGCAGCGCCCCCCCATTCGTGTCGCACAGGATCACGCAGTCCACACCCGCCTCCGCCGCCACATCAACGGTCTTCAGAGCATACGCGCGATTCGCCTTGTAGCCGTCGAAGAAGTGCTCCGCATCGAAGAAGACCTTCTTCCCCTTCGACTTGAGATAGGCCACCGAGTCGGCGATCATACTCAGGTTGCCGTCCAGGGTGGTCTCCAGAACCTCGGTCACGTGATGGTCCCAGCTCTTGCCCACGAGCGTAATCGCGCTTGTGCCCGCGTCCAGCAGGGCACGAAGAGTGGGGTCCCTGTCCGCCTTCTCATCGGCCCTTCTGGTGCTGCCGAAAGCCACGAGCGTAGCCCTGGATAGAGCAAGGCCCGAAGCCTTCTCGAAGAACTCCTCATCCTTGGGGTTTGCCCCAGGCCACCCGCCTTCGATGAAGTGCACGCCCAACTCGTCGAGCTTCTGGGCAATCCTCAGCTTGTCCTCAACGCTGAAGGATATGCCCTCCCGCCCGGCGCCGTCTCGCAGCGTGGTGTCATAGAGCTGAACCCGCTTCACTTCCTATCCCTTTCGTACACCATTGTTGAACGTCACGCAACCCGCCCCGCTATCAGGTCACCCATCTCCCTGGTGCCTACCCTGGTCTTGCCTTCGTCCATTATATCATAGGTGCGATAGCCCGATTCCAGGACGGCGCTCACCGCCTTCTCCACCGCCTCCACCTCCCCCACCAACCCCATCGAATAGCGCAGCATCATCGCCAGCGAAAGGATGGTGGCGATGGGGTTGGCCAGGTTCTGCCCCGCCCGGCTGGGCGCGCTGCCGTGTATCGGCTCATACAGGCCAAAGGTACGCTCGCCCTCCCTGGGTATCCCCGCCAGGCTGGCCGACGGAAGCATGCCCATGGAACCCGCCAGCATCGAAGCCTCGTCGGTGAGAATGTCGCCGAACATGTTCTCCGTAACGATCACGTCGAGCTCGGCCGGGCGCTGGATGAAGCGCATGGCACAGGCATCGACCAGCATGTGCTGAAGCTCCACGTCCCGGTACTCCGCCGATACCTCGACGGCAATCTGCCGCCACAGGCGTGATGATTCCAGCACGTTGGCCTTGTCCACTGAAGTCACCTTGTTGCGCCGCGTCCTCGCCAGCTCAAACCCCACCCGCAATATGCGCTCGATCTCGTGCTCCGAGTACACCAGGCTATCGACCGCCTTGCGCCCTCTGGCGGTCTCCCACCGCTTCTGCGGCTTGCCGAAGTACAGGCCGCCGGTGAGCTCCCGAACCACCAGCAGGTCCACGCCCTCGATCACCGCGGGCTTCAGATTGGTGCTGTCGACCATCATGGGAAGGACCTTGACCGGACGGAGGTTGGCGAAGAGCTTGAGAGCCTTCCTCAGGCCGAGAAGCCCGTCCTCGGGACGCACCTTGGCCATCGGATCATCCCACTTGGGGCCGCCGACCGCGCCGAGGAACACCGCATCGCTCTTCCTGCATTTGCTCAGCGTCTCCGCGGGAAGGGCCTGCCCGCACTCGTCTATGGCCGCCCCCCCGATCAGCGCATAGTCCAGATCGAAGGAGTGCCCGGACCTTGCGGCGATTGCCTCAAGGACCTTCACCCCCTCGGCGGCCACCTCAGGGCCGACTCCGTCGCCAGGAAGCACGGCGATTCTGAATCTCACTTGGACCTCCTTGCTTGTTTGTTTGATAGCACTTCCATCTGTATTGCCGGGCAGGTTGGAGCATCAGCTCCAACAACGCCTGGAGCATCAGCTCCAGGCTACCCCGTTTGTCTACGTTGTTGACACCTTGCCAGACAATACACCGGTGTCATTCTGAGCCCCTTCGGCTTCCTGTCATTCTGAGCGAAGCGAAGAATTCCATGACGCTCGGGGCATGCTCCGGCGAAGAATCTCCAGTTGCCTTGCTGGAGAGATTCTTCGGTCGCTGCGCTCCCTCAGAATGACAGTCCGTACACATGATGCATTCGTCAGCGCTTATCCGCGAGGGCCTTCCTGGTGTGCTCGATGAGCCCACCCGCCGAGATTAGCTCCATCATGAATTCAGGGTAGGGTTCCGCCTGGAACACCCTGTCTCGCGTCACGTCCCTTATCTCCCCCTTCTCCAGCTCAACCTCCAGCTCATCCCCCGCCTCGATCTCGTTGGCCTGGGCGCACTCGAGCAGGGGCAGCCCGATGTTGATGGCGTTGCGGAAGAAGATGCGAGCGAAGCTCTGGGCGATGACACATGATATGCCCACCGCCTTGATGGCGACCGGGGCATGCTCCCGCGACGAGCCGCAGCCGAAGTTCGTCGTGGCGACTATCACATCGCCCGGCTGTACCCGCTCCACGAACCCGGCATCGATATCCTCCATGCAGTGCGGCGCCAGGTCCTCCGGCTCCCACACGTTGAGGTGTCGCGCCGGTACAATGGCATCCGTGTCGATATTGGCCCCGTACTTGTGAACCTTGCCTCGCAGTCTCAAGTCCAACCCCCTTATGTCAATATGATGTGACTCCAGCTACGAGCCCGATTGCGCACACAGACTCGGTCTGGTTCGTCACCCGCTTCACCGCTTTCTCTTCATGGTCCAGCTTATCCAGACAAGCACGATGACACATCCAGCGAAGGCTACGCCAGCCAGCATGCCTTTGAGAAACACCTTGGCCATCATTATGAGGCTGGCGATAATCAGAATGCCCACAAGGACAATCACGATCCTGGACATTGTGCCGTATCTGGCGGGTCTATCGCTCATTGTCTATCGCGCCATTCCCTATCTCGTGTCTTCCCCCCAGCGGCGGCCCCGAGGGGCCACAAGGTTTCACGTCGTTTGCAGGCGATGCGACATCACCCGGCGCACCAGCCTCCAGTACCCCAGAGTCGAGTTCAGATGTCGGCTGCAAGCACAGCCCGGATGAGGTTCTCAGACGAGAACTGACCGTCGGTGGGTCCGGCAAGGTCGCTCTCCTCGCCGAACAGACGCTCCCTGATGGCACCTGTCCCCAGCCCCCTTGCGTCAAGCTCCTTCGCCTTCCGCGAGAGCTCCCGCAGGTAGTCCACGCATGCCTGCAGAGCCTCACGCCCGTCCTGCACTATGTTGCCAAGAGAGGTGAACAGAACAAGCCTGTCCATTCTCAAGTTGATCAGCCTGTTCATTGACGCCACGATCTGGGCTACGTTCTCCTCCGGTCGCACCACCGTCGGCCTTCGGGAAACGTAGAGGTCCCCGGAAAAGCACCACCCCCGCTCCCGTTCCACCAGCACCACGTGCCCCGGGCAGTGTCCCGGCGTGTCTATCACATCGAAGTGGAAGCGGTCGGTCTCGATCCTGCCCGGCAGGCAATCCACCGCGCTTGGCTGGGGATAGCCCCACATTATCTCCTGATAGGGATACAGCTTGTGGACCTGGTTGATGCGGGGAACCGACTCGGCCGAAGCCAGGACAGGAACGCCAAACCTCTCCATGACCACGTTGTTTGCGGCAACATGGTCTTCGTGATAGTGAGTGTTGACCGCCACCTTGAGCTTCTTCCCCTCCAGAGACTGCGCGAGTTCCTCCGCCGTGTAGTGACAGCCCGTGTCCACCAGCAGTCCGTCGACGAGATAGGCCGCAACCCAGTACCACACCTGGCCATCGATACTACGGCCCATCTTGAGCCGAACGACATCCTCGAACTGGCTGACCTCAATCACCCGCGCGTCTCCCTCAGCTTCCGGCGGCGGCCGTAGTCAAACGACGCGCGATGACGTCGGGTTGACAGGGTCGCATCGAATCGGCACAAACGCCACCCACCATTCAGGTGGCAGCCCCTTTTGGAGGCTGTGCTGCTGTCGGTCATCTAGCGCTTGAAGACGCTTCGTACCCGGCGGTCGAGACCGCTGCCTACCTCCTCAAGCGCTTCATACCTGACCCGGTCCAGATCCCTCTGCTTCTCCTCGAACTCG